>NZ_JBFBJI010000003.1:95148-453553 GCF_040702065.1 Streptomyces sp. NPDC086777
ACAAGCCACGACAAACCAGCGGCCGCCGACACACCCGCCGCCCCAGCGGTCAAAAAGCCGGGAGCACCTGAAACAGACGGCTCACCAGGCGGCCCAAAAGAGGCGCGGGAAACCGCGCAACAAGCCACGACAAACCAGCGGCCGCCGACACACCCGCCGCCCCAGCGGTCAAAAAGCCGGGAGCACCTGAAACAGACGGCTCACCAGGCGGCCCGAAGGGGCGCGGGGAACTGCGCGACAAGCCACGACGGGCCCGCGGCCGCCGACGCGTCCGTGACGCTTACGGCGCGGAGGCGAGCGCCCCGCCGCCGGGCTCCGGCGTCTTGGCCGGTCGCCGTGACGGCGGGCGGCGGGTGAAGAGGTGGGGCGGACCGGCCGTTACTCGGCCGCGCCGTAGAGTCGGTCGCCCGCGTCGCCCAGCCCCGGCACGATGTAGCCGTGCTCGTTGAGGTGGTCGTCGACCGCCGCCGTCACGACCGTGACCGGCGTCCCCGCCAGCTCCCGCTCCATGAGCTCGACGCCCTCCGGCGCGGCCAGCAGGACGACCGCCGTCACGTCGTCCGCGCCGCGCCTGATGAGCTCGCGGATCGCCGCGACCAGCGTGCCGCCGGTGGCCAGCATCGGGTCCAGGACGTACACCTGACGCCCGGAGAGGTCCTCCGGCATCCGCGAGGCGTACGTGGACGCCTGCAACGTCTCCTCGTTGCGGATCATGCCCAGGAAGCCCACCTCGGCGGTCGGCAGCAGCCGCACCATGCCGTCCAGCATGCCGAGCCCGGCCCGCAGGATCGGCACCACCAGCGGCCGCGGCCGGGCGAGCTTGACGCCGGTCGTGGCGGCCACCGGGGTCTGGATGTCGACGGCCTCGGTCCGCACGTCCCGCGTCGCCTCGTAGGCGAGCAGGGTGACCAGTTCGTCGGCGAGCCGCCGGAACGTCGCGGAGTCGGTGCGCTGGTCGCGCAGCGTGGTGAGCTTGTGGGCGACCAGGGGGTGGTCGACGACGTGGAGACGCATGTCCACAACAGTAACCGCGCCCCCTCACACCTCGCGCACGCCCGCGCGGCTCCACGCTGGCATCAAACCCCCCATCCGGGGGAAAGTGGTGGTGTCGGACTGGGGGTGATGTGACCGTGCCCGAGCATCCCGAGCCGCCCGAGCGGCCGGACCGTGCGTACGGCGCGCCCGAGGGTGAGACGGAGGCCGAGCGGCGGCGCCGCCGGGCCCGGTTCCTGCGCGAGCTCGCCGAGGCGCGGGCGCTGCGCGACCGGGTCCAGCCCCGCCGTGCCAAGGTGGCCCGCCTGCGGCACGCGATGCGCATGCGGACGTTCCGCTGGTAGGAATCGCCAGGACACGTCGAGGGACGGCGAGAGACGGCAAGCCGCGGCAACAGTCGTAAAGCCGATCCTTCGGCAAAGATCCACTCCTTGTGACGCGTTGCGGTCCGTCACGGGGAAGGCCGTGCGTGGGCCGCGGGAAAACCCGCGTACGATCCGCAGGTGGCGGCAACGAGTGCGCTGGTGACTGCGTTGACGGGCGCATGGATGGCTCTTTGCATACGTGCGATCAAAACTGCCAGACACAGGGAGCCGAAGACGTCCCCTGAACGCCTTGTTTCTGCCACGATTCCGAGTGGGCGGGGCTCGGAGCACAGCTCTCCCCGCTCAGAACCTCCGCCGGGGGGACCCCCAACCGGCACGCCTAAGACCAGTGGGAGAGTCACGGTGTACTTCGCCGCACTGCTCGCGCGCACCGAAGACGGGTGGGAAGCGAGCGACACAGAGCTCGACGATGTGGAGACCCTGTCGGACCTGGCCGACCTGGCCCGGGAATCGGCGCCGGACGCCGACGACACGGTGCTCGTCTTCATCGAGCAGGAAGACGCGTGGTTCGGCGTCGTGCGCGTCGACGGCGAGGAGGACCCCCGGGTCTTCGTCTCCAACGCAGCCGCCGCCGCCCGCAGCTCGTACGGCGAGCTGCTGCTCACCGACGAACTGCTCGGAAGGGAGCCCAAGGACGACGCCGACGACCTGGACGCCCTCGACCTCGACGGCACCGAGGACGGTGAGCCGGATGCCGAGGAGGACGACGACGCGGACGGTTCCGCCGTGCCGGCCGGCCCGGTCGGCGACGCCGCGATCCTGGACGACCTGGGCGTGAGCGCGAAGGAACTGCTGTCCCTGGACGAGGACGCGCTCGGCGAGATCGCCGAGGCCCTGGGCGCCTCCGACGTCCTGGAGACCGTCCGCTGACCCTCCACGAGGCATCCGGGTCCCCCGACCCGGTACGCGACCGCTGGCGGGCCGCGATGCGGCTCGCCCTGGACGAGGCCGGCCGGGCCGTCCGGGGCGGGGACGTCCCCGTCGGCGCCGTCGTGCTGTCCCCGGACGGTACGACGGTCCTCGCGGCCGGGCACAACGAACGCGAGGCCACCGGCGACCCCACCGCGCACGCCGAGGTCCTCGCCCTGCGCCGGGCCGCCGCGGCGCTCGGGGAGTGGCGGCTCACCGGCTGCACCCTGGTCGTCACGCTGGAGCCCTGCACGATGTGTGCCGGTGCCCTGGTCCAGTCCCGGGTGGACCGGGTCGTCTACGGCGCCCGCGACGAGAAGGCGGGCGCCGCGGGGTCCCTCTGGGACGTCGTCCGCGACCGGCGCCTGAACCACCGCCCCGAGGTCGTCGAGGGCGTCCTGGCGGACGACTCCGCCCGCCTCCTCACGGACTTCTTCCGCACCCGCTGACCCGCCCGCCGGGGGCGCTCCCCGCCCGTCGAATACCGATTTCGGAGCACGGCCTCCCGTGCTGTAAGGTCTCCCTCGGTAGCGTGTCCGAGCGGCCGAAGGAGCTCGCCTCGAAAGCGAGTGTGGCGCAAGTCACCGAGGGTTCAAATCCCTCCGCTACCGCTGTCGGAGGAAGGGCGGTCCCGTACGGGACCGCCCTTCCTCCGGTTACGCCGGCTGCTCGGGGCGCTTGCCCGCGTAGTTCCACACGAGGGCCCCGAAGACCGGGGCGTGCAGCAGGAACAGCAGCCAGAGCCACTTGGGGACGTACCTGACCCGCGCCTTCGGCGTGCGGACGCAGTCGAGCAGTGCCGCCACGACGAGCACGATCAGCAGGGTGACGAGCCCGAAGGCCATCGCCGTCATCAGCATCCGTGTTCTCCTTCTCGCCCCGGGTCGGCCCGGGTTCGCCTCCGTCGTCTCGGCCCTTCATCGGAGCGGAACCCCCGATCGGTTCACGGGGCCGGTTCACGGGGCCGGTTCACGCCGCCCGTTCACAGGGCCGGTTCAGGCGATCGGTTCGGAGAAAAAGCCCCGCACACATCGCGCCGTTGGTCATACAAAACGATCGGAGGGTTACACTCGCGCCCGGCAACCGGGGGAGCCCGGGGGAAGTGACAGGGGAGAGGCCAGGTGGCGGTGAACGCCAAGAAGATCGCCGTCTACGTACTCGTGATCTTCGCGCTCTACGTGATCATCACGGACCCGCCCAAGGCGGCAGACTGGATCCAGGTAGTGTTTCAGGGCATATCGGACGCCGCGAAGGCCGTCGGTGACTTCTTCACCTGGCTGGCCGACGGGGCGAAGTAGACGCGCCGGGAGTTCTCATGATCCGCCACCTGGTCCTCTTCAAGCTCAACGAGGGCGTCGAGCGCGATGATCCGCGGGTCGTCGCGGGCGCCCGGGCCTTCGCAGCCCTCGGCGACCAGATCGAGGAGCTGCGCTTCTGGGAGTGCGGCTGGAACATCAGCGACCGCCCCATCGCCCACGACTTCGCCATCAACTCGGCGGTCGAGGACCGGGACGCGCTCAAGCGGTACCTGGAGCACCCGGCACACCAGGCGGGCGTGGCGCAGTGGCGGGAGTTCGCCACATGGGTGATCGCCGACTACGAGTTCTGAGCCGGACGGCCGCTTCCGCATCCCGAGCCCTCTGCCCGCCGGACAGGGGGCTTTGCTGTGCCGCATGCCTCAACTTGCCCGTATTAATACCCAACACGACGTTACCAGGTGCTTGCACACAGTGCACATGTCTTGTGATGCTATGACCGCTTTTGACGGATGATTGACCGATGAAGAGGTGGCGTTGACCGTGTCGGCCAGTTCTGCGCCGCCCCAGGAAGAGGCGCCCGCCCCAGCCCAGACCCCCGCCGCTCCCGCCCAAGCCGCCGCCCCCGCCCCGGAGAAGCGGCGGGGCGCCGACACCCGGGCGCTGACCCTGGTGCTCTTCGGGCAGCTCAAGGAGCTCAAGCCGGGCACGCCGGAGCACAACCGCGTGCGCGCGGCGCTCATCGAGGCGAACCTCCCGCTCGTGCGCTACGCGGCCGCCCGCTTCCGCTCCCGCAACGAGCCGATGGAGGACGTCGTCCAGGTCGGCACCATCGGGCTCATCAACGCCATCGACCGCTTCGACCCCGACCGGGGCGTGCAGTTCCCGACCTTCGCGATGCCGACCGTCGTCGGGGAGATCAAGCGCTACTTCCGGGACAACGTCCGCACCGTGCACGTACCGCGCCGGCTGCACGAGCTGTGGGTGCAGGTCAACAGCGCGACCGAGGACCTGACCACCGCCTTCGGACGCTCCCCCTCCACCGCCGAGATCGCCGAGCGGCTGCGGATCAGCGAGGAGGAGGTGCTCTCCTGCATCGAGGCCGGCCGGTCGTACCACGCGACCTCCCTGGAGGCCGCGCAGGAGGGCGACGGGCTGCCGGGCCTCCTCGACCGCATCGGCTACGAGGACCCGGCCCTGGACGGCGTGGAACACCGCGACCTGGTCCGCCACCTGCTCGTCCAACTCCCTGAACGGGAGCAGCGGATCCTCCTGCTGCGCTACTACAGCAACCTCACCCAGTCCCAGATCAGCGCGGAGCTCGGCGTCTCCCAGATGCACGTCTCCCGCCTCCTGGCCCGCAGCTTCCAGCGCCTGCGCTCGGCCAACCGCATCGAGGCATAGGCCCCACCCCCGGGGGGACCGTTACCGGCCCGAGACCGGCCCCAGGCGACTTGGTGAAGCCGTAACCGCGCACAGGATCGAGCCATCACCGCCCCGAGCGAATCGCTCACCAGCGCACTTCCCGACAGTTGAGGGGCGAAAAAGCGTCAGACCCCCTTCTTCCAGGGCGGATTCACGTCTCGCATGTCGACATGTCACTACAGCGTGTTGCCGACATGTGACATTCTGCGGGAAGCGCGTTTGCAGGGGCTCCGGCTCCGGTATTCAGGTGAAGGCATCGTTCCTCGCACGGAACGCCGCCGCGACCGTCCCGCGACCCAAAGGGGGTGGCATGTCCGCAGACCAGGGCAGCTCGAAGGTGCTTACGCCCACGAACAGCGAGGCAGCGCCCAAGCAGCTCGACGCCATCGACGTGCTCGACAGCATCGATGGCGCGATCGACGGCGCTCCGGCGCTGGAGGCCCCTCCGGCCCCGGAGCTCCCGAACGCCTCGGAGAGCCTCGACACCCGCACCCTGTCCCGCTCCCTGTTCCTGCGCCTTGCCGCACTCGACGAGGACAGCCCCGAGCGTGCCTACGTCCGGGACACCCTGATCGAACTCAACCTCCCCCTCGTGCGCTACGCGGCGGCCCGCTTCCGCAGCCGCAACGAGCCGATGGAGGACATCGTCCAGGTCGGCACGATCGGCCTGATCAAGGCGATCGACCGCTTCGACTGCGAACGGGGCGTGGAGTTCCCCACGTTCGCGATGCCGACGGTCGTGGGCGAGATCAAGCGCTTCTTCCGCGACACCTCGTGGTCGGTCCGCGTCCCGCGCCGCCTCCAGGAGCTGCGGCTGGCCCTCACCAAGGCCAGCGACGAACTCTCCCAGAAACTGGACCGCTCCCCGACGGTGACGGAGCTGGCGGCCGTCCTGGGCGTCTCCGAGGAGGACGTGGTCGACGGCCTCGCCGTCGGCAACGCGTACACCGCCTCCTCCCTCGACTCCCCGGCCCCCGAGGACGACGGCGGCGAGGGCTCCCTGGCCGACCGCCTCGGCTACGAGGACACCGCCCTGGAGGGCGTCGAGTACCGCGAGTCGCTCAAGCCGCTCCTCGCCAAGCTCCCGCCGCGCGAGCGCCGGATCATCATGCTCCGTTTCTTCGCGAACATGACCCAGTCGCAGATCGGCGAGGAGGTCGGCATCTCCCAGATGCACGTCTCCCGCCTGCTGACCCGCACCCTGGCCCAGCTCCGCGAGGGCCTGATCTCGGACTGAAGTCGCGCCTACGGGTTCCTTACTGACGGAGTGTCAGCCACACTGGCGCGATGCCTCTCCGCAGGACACGGATCCGTAGGACGCAGCTCCTCAGGACGCAGATCCGCAGGACGCAGATCCGCAGGACGCCGGGCAGCGACACGTCCGGCAGCGAAAAGCCGCATGGCCGGGGGGCCGATGCCCCCGCGGCGCCGGTGGCCGGTCCTGCGCGGCCGGGCAGGGCGCCCGGCCGCGGGTGGGGCACCGGCACGGCGGCCTCCGCCGTCGCCGTCTGCCTGACCTCCGCGCTCACGGCGTGCGCGGGCGGCGGCCACGCCGGCTACACGGCGGTGGGTGCCGCGGGCGGCGCGCCGAGCGCGTCGGCGCGGCCGACGGGGTCGGTGACACTGGTCCCCCTGGACGGCGCGAGGGGGGCGGAGGGGCCGACGGCCCGGGCGGGCGGGCGCGAGCCGACCCCGGCCGACACCACAGCCGCAACGGGCACCACAACGGCCACAGCCACCTCGCCGTCCCTCACGACGGCTTCCCCCGGCCCCTCTTCCGGCCACGACGGCGGCCGGCCCTCACGGAGCGATCCGGCGTCGCCCGACCCAGCACGGCCCGGCACCTCTTCGGCCACGCCTTCGCCCGCGCCCGCCGCCCTCACCTGGAGCACCCCCACCCGCGAGGCCACCGACAGGCGCTGGTGCGAGAAAGTGACCGTCACCTTCACCAACTCCGGTGGTACGGCGGTGCGTTCCGGCACGGTCACGCTCGGCACGCACATCATCGGCCTGCTGGGCATCGACTGGTCGACGGTCACGTCGACGGAACCCGTGCCGGCCCCGGTCGCGCCCGGCTCCCGCAAGGCGCAGACCTGGACGGTCTGCGTGGACGACTGGCGGGTGCCGCTCGGCATGCACGTCGAGACCCGGGTGGTGACCGTCGACTGGAGCTGAGCACGACGAAAGCCCGGGGCACGTGACCCCGGGTTCCCTTCGCCGTACCGGCCGCCGTGACCGCCGTACCGGCCGCGTGACCGCCGTACCTGCCGCCGCGGCCGTCCTACATGAACGCGAGCCAGGCCACCGCCGCCACCACGACCACCGCGGCGACGATGCCGAGGATCAGGCCGAGGCGGGGGCCGGAGCTGGAGTAGGTGGTCGCCGTCTGCTGAGGAGTCTGCGGGGCCTCGTCGACGAACGCGCGGAACATCTGGGTGCTGCCGGCGGGGTCGTAGTTGCCCTGGGGGCCCTGGGTGTTAGCCATGGGCCGAGACACTAGCGAATCCGGGGGTCCGGCCCAAGTGGGGGGCCTCCGTTGCACCCAGTACACCCCACCTGCGTGTTTACGTTCGCAATACTTGTCTTTGCCAAGTTTTTATGCCTGCCTCCGCCGATGTATTTGCCTGTAGCAACCAAGCGGTTCTATGGTTGCCCCAAGCAACGAATACGGTCGTGAGGAGGTGTGCGGGATGGCGGAGCAGGCGCAGTTCGAGGAGCTGGCACGTCAGCTCAGCGCCGTGGGAGCCGTGAAGCGGGACCTGGGCCGCATTCTGCCGCCCGAGTGCCCGACCGGCTCGGCGGCGGTACTGACGCTGCTCGGCCGTCACGGCTCCATGCGCATGAGCAAGCTCGCCGAGCTGCTCGCCGTGGACATGTCCGTGACCAGCCGGCACGTGGCGCACGTCGCCGACCGCGGCTGGATCGAGCGCTCCCCCGATCCGGCGGACAAGCGCTCCCGCATCCTGCGCCTCACCCCCGCGGGCGAGGCGACCCTCGGGGAACTGTCCCGGCGCAGCACCGGACTGCTCGCCGAGCGGCTGGGCGACTGGAGCGACGAGGAGGTCGACCAGCTGATCAGGCTGATGACCCGGCTCCTGGACAGCTTCGGCGACTGCCGGGCGACCGCCCCGCACCCGCGGCCCGCCGCCGTCGGCACGGCGCCCCTCCCGGGCACCCCGAAAGCCACGCCCGAGGCCATGGACAAGGTCACGGTCACCTCCGCCGCCCGCGCCCCCACCCCCGTACTCGAACCGACGACCACCCGTACACCCGCATAAGACGTAAGAAAAGGAAGCCCATGGCAACGACCACACCAGCCGGTGTGCGGGCTCACGCCAAGCACGGGGGAGGCACCGCCGCCGGCTCCGCCGAGCAGGCCCCGATGTCCCACCGGCAGATCATGGAGGCCCTCACCGGGCTGCTGCTCGGCATGTTCGTGGCGATCCTGTCGTCGACGATCGTCACCAACGCCCTGCCGCACATCATCGGCGACCTCGGCGGCGGCCAGTCCGCCTACACCTGGGTCGTCACCGCCTCGCTGCTGGCCATGACGGCCACCACCCCGCTGTGGGGCAAGCTCTCCGACCTGTACAGCAAGAAGGCGCTCGTCCAGATAGCCCTGGTCATCTACGTCACGGGCTCCATGGTCGCCGGCCTGTCGCAGAACCCCGAGATGCTGATCGCCTGCCGTGTCGTCCAGGGCGTCGGGGTCGGCGGTCTGTCGGCGCTCGCCCAGATCGTCATGGCGGCGATGATCTCGCCGCGCGAGCGCGGCCGTTACTCCGGCTACCTGGGCGCGACCTTCGCCGTCGCCACCGTCGGCGGCCCGTTGCTCGGCGGTGTCATCACCGACACCTCGTGGCTGGGCTGGCGCTGGTGCTTCTACGTCGGCGTCCCCTTCGCCGTCATCGCGCTGATCGTGCTGCAGAAGACCCTGCACCTGCCGGTCGTGAAGCGGGACGTCAAGGTCGACTGGGCCGGCGCGTTCTTCGTCGCCGCCGCCGTCTCGCTGCTGCTGGTCTGGGTCACCTTCGCCGGTGACAAGTACGACTGGATCTCCTGGCAGACGTACGCGATGATCGGCGGTTCGATCGTCCTCGGACTGATCTTCGTCCTGGTCGAGTCGAAGGCCAAGGAGCCGATCATCCCGCTGCGGCTGTTCCGCAACCGGACCATCACCCTGGCCTCGCTGGCCTCCCTGTTCGTCGGTGTCGCGATGTTCACCGGCACGGTGTTCTTCAGCCAGTACTTCCAGCTGGCCCGCGACAAGTCCCCGACGATGTCCGGTGTGCTGACGATCCCGATGATCGGCGGTCTGTTCATCTCCTCCACCGTCTCGGGGCAGTTCATCACCCGCACCGGCCGCTGGAAGGCGTGGCTGGTCAGCGGTGGCGTGCTGGTGACGGCGGGCCTCGGCCTGCTCGGCACCATCCGCTACGACACGGCGTACTGGAAGATGTCGATCTTCATGGCGCTGATGGGTCTCGGCATCGGCATGATGATGCAGAACCTGGTGCTCTGCACGCAGAACCAGGTCGCCCCGTCCGACCTCGGCTCGGCCAGCTCCACGGTCACCTTCTTCCGGTCACTGGGCGGTGCGGTCGGCGTCTCGGCGCTGGGCGCGGTGATGGCCAACCGGATCACGCACTACGTCACGGACGGTATCGCCTCCCTCTCCCCCAAGTACCAGGCCGCCCTGGCCGGTTCCAGCTCGTCCACGGACAGCATCCCGGACCTGGGCAAGTACCCGAAGCCGCTGCGTACCCTCGTCGAGAGCGCGTACGGCCACGCCATCGCCGACGTCTTCATGATCGCCGGTGCCCTCGCGGCCCTCGCGTTCCTGATCAGCCTGTTCATCAAGGAGGTTCCGTTGCGGACCAAGGGCGCGCTGGCCCAGGCCGCCGAGGGCGAGGCCGCGGAGGTCCCGGAGACCGTGTCCGCCGCCGTCGCCGCGCCGGTCGCGGCTCCCGCCGAGGAGCAGGTCCCGAGCTGGGCCGTCCCGGTCGTGAGCAGCACCACGGAGGCCGCCGCCGAGCCGGCGACCGCCGGTCTGTTCACCGCCGTGGCCACCATCGCCGGTCCCGAGCAGTCGGCGGGTTCCGGTGCCACCCCGGTGCACGGCTTCGTGCGTGGAGCCGAGAGCGCCCCGGTCGCGCAGGCCGCGGTCACCCTGATCTCGCTCTCCGGCCGCCAGCTGGGCCGGGCGGTCGCCGGCTTCGACGGTTCCTACCGGCTGGACGCGCCCGGTGCGGGCTCGTACGTGCTGATCGCCTCCGCCGACGGCTACCAGCCGCAGGCCGCCACGGTCGTGGTGGGCGAGGAGCCGGTGCCCTACGACATCCTGCTGAGCGGCACCAGCGGCCTGACCGGCGTCGTCCGCGGGGCCGGCAGCACGCTCCCGGTCAAGGACGCGATGGTCATAGTCACCGACGTGCGCGGGGACCTGCTGGCCACCACGGCCACCGGTGACCAGGGCGACTTCCGGTTCGGCGAACTGGTGCCCGGTGTGGTCACGGTCGCGGTGAACGCGGCCGGGTACCGGCCCCGCGCCCTGCCCGTCGAGATCGGCACCGCCGGGGTCACCCGGATCGAGGTCGACCTGGACGCCGGAGCCCAGCTGCAGGGTGTCGTACGGGCCCCGCACGGCCCGCTGGCCGACGCCCGCGTGACCCTCGTGGACGCGGCGGGCAACGTGGTCGGCACGTCCACCACCGGCCTGGACGGCGCGTACGCCTTCGCCGACCTGGACGGCGGCGACTACACCGTGATCGCGACGGGCTACCCGCCGGTCGCCACCGCCCTGAACGTCACGGGCGCCGGTGTCGACGGCCACGACATCGAACTCTCCCACCCGGGCGAGTAGTCCGAACTCCGGCCCGTGGGGGGCGCGCCCACCGGGAGGCGCCCGCCGCGGGCCGGTCTCATGACGACCAATTTGTCATTGCCTGAGTGTTTTAGTGTCTGCAGGGAGAAACGGGATGGGACTGACCGCGAGGATCCGCACCCGGGACGGATGGGCCGTGTCGCACGCGGTCGTCACGGTGACCGACATGACCGGCAGCCAGGTGCTGCGTGCCGAGGCCGACGACGAGGGCACGGTGCGCGACCCGAACCCGCTCGCGCCGGGGGCGTACACCGTCATCGTCACGGCACTGGGCTACGCGCCCGCCGCCTCCAGCGCCATCGTCACCGCGAGCGGCCGCGCCGAGATCGGCACGGTGACGCTGGCACGGGTGGGCGGCACCGAGCTGCCCCCGCCGGGCCCCTGGACGGTCGACCCGGCGCACTCCACGGTCGGCGCGGTCGCCCAGCACCTGGGCATCTCCAGCGTCCGCGGCCGTTTCACGGACTTCGGCGTGGGGATCGAGATCGCCCCCGACGACGTCACCAAGTCCCGTGTCCACGCGGTCATCCAGGCCGCCTCCATCGACACCGGCAACGGCACGCGCGACACCCACCTGCGCTCCGCCGACTTCCTCGACGTCGAACGCCACCCCGAGATCACCTACACCTCGACGGGCCTCACCGCGGCCGGCTCCGACCGCTGGACGGTGCACGGCGAGCTCTCGCTGCACGGCGTCGTACGGCCGGTCGACCTCGCCCTCGCCTACCTCGGCACCGGCGCCGACCCGTGGGGCGGCACCCGTGCCGCGTTCCGCGCGACGACCGAGCTGCACCGCGAGGACTTCGCCATGAACTACAACCAGGTGGTCCAGGCGGGCATCGCAGCCATCGGTACCACCCTCAAGATCGAGCTGGAGATCCAGGCGGTCCAGGGCGAGTCGCTGCCGCAGGCCTGAACATGAGCCCGCCGGGGACAGGCTGAGCGGGCCCCGCGCCCCTAGGCTGGCCCCATGGCACCGAACATCGCGACGAACACCACCGTCTCCCTCGACGATCTGCTGGACTTCGTACGGCCCCGCCACCGCGCGATCCTGCTCACCCGGCGCGCCGACGGCGGCCCGCAGGGGTCGCCGCTGACCTGCGGGGTGGACGACTCCGGGCGCATCGTCGTCTCCACCTACCCCGAGCGGGCCAAGACCCGCAACGCCAAGCGGGACGAGCGGGTCAGCCTGCTCGTCCTGAGCGACGACTGGGACGGGCCGTGGGTGCAGGTGGACGGCCGCGCCGAGGTGATCGACTCGCCCGAGTCGGTGGAGCCGCTGGTGGAGTACTACCGCAACATCGCCGGGGAGCACCCGGACTGGGACGAGTACCGGGCGGCGATGGTGAAGCAGGGGAAGTCGATCATCCGGGTGACGCCGGAGAAGTGGGGGCCGGTGGCCACCGGCGGATTCCCGGCACGGCTGGCTTCGCCGGACGCGTAGGACCGGACGGGTAGGACCGGACGGGTAGGACCGGAGGGTAGGACCGACGGGCGGGACCGGACGGGTAGGACCGGACGGGCGGGACCGGACGGGTAGGACCGGACGGTTAGGCGCAGCTCGCGCTACGTGGGGTCGCCGGCGTCCGGCGCGGTGTTCCCGGCGGCCGCCGCCGGTGTGCGGAGAGTCCGGCGGACGGCGCCGCGGAGCCGGCGGTGGACCCCTCACCGGGCGCGCTTCTCCACCATCGCCTCGATCCCCGCGACCAGCAGGTCCAGCGCGAAGGTGAAGTCCCGGTCCAGCATCTCGGCGACGGTGTCGCCGCCCCGCGCCGCCAGGAGGTCCCTGGACTCCTCGACGATCCGTGCGGTCGCCGGGGTCTCGGTCACCGCGTTCATCGCGGTGGTGAAGTACTCGTCCTGCGTCATGCCGGCCGCCGCCACCCGCTCCGCGAAGTGGCCCTCGATCGTGCCGTAGCCGTAGACGAACTGGAAGACGGCCGAGATCGCGCCGGTCACGCCGTGGGCGGGAAGGCCGGCCCGGCGGACCACCTGCTGGACCACCCGGGAGAAGGCGAGCGAGTGGGGGCCGATGTTGAGGTAGCGGCCGGCCAGCGGGGAGAGCCAGGGGTGGCGGACCAGCAGGGCGCGGTACTCCGTGGCGAGCGCCCGCAGTTGCCCGCGCCAGTCGCCGGCCGCGGCGTCGGGCAGGGCGAGCTCGCCGAAGGCCGCGTCCAGGGCGAGTTCGAGCAGGTCGTCCTTGGTGTCGACGTACCAGTACACCGACATCGCGGTCACGTTGAGCTCGGCCGCCAGCCGCCGCATGGAGAACCTGTCGAGCCCGTCGGCGTCCAGGAGCCGGACGGTGACGGAGGTGATCCTTGCCCGGTCGAGCCCGGACGGCTGACCACTGCGCCCGCCCTTGCCGCCCTTCTCCTCCAGCCACACACTGGCCCGCGCCATAAGCGACACCCTCCTCCACGTCCACCTCTCAAGATGCTAGAACTCCGACGCCCCTGAAAAGGGCGCGGGGTTGTGCCCGATATGCGGCTCCGCCACGTGGGCACGGCACCCGGGCCCGGTGACACCGGCAGCGGGCGGCGGGCGAGGACGAGGTGCGGGTGCCGGGTACCGGGTGGGCGGGGGCACGGCGAAGGGCGGTGCCCGTGGAGGTCACCGCCCTTGTGCCGCTCGGGGAGCCGTCAGCTGGTGCTCGTCTTCTGCGTGAGGTCGTAGAAGGTGGCCGAACCGACCGTCACCTTCTTGAAGTTCTTCTCGACCCAGGAGGAGATCTGCGAGGACGTGCCACTGCTGCCGCCCGCCATGCCGCCGCCGGTGCCGGAGGAGACGAAGTAGTGGATCTTCCCTTCGGCCACGTACTTCTCGAACTGGGCCAACGTCGGGGACGGGTCCGTGCCGTTGAAGCCGCCGATCGCCATCACCGCGTCGCCGGTGGAGAGCTGGTAGCTCGCCGCGTTCTGGGCGCCGACGGCCGCCGCGACCCAGGTGTAGCGGGAGGAGTTCTTCTGCAGCAGCGCCTTGACGTCGGAGGAGACGGTCGCGCCGTTCAGCAGGCCGCCGGCGCCACCGGCCATACCGCCGCCCATGGCACCGGCCTCGCCCGTCCGGCCGCCGCCCGGGAACCCGCCGGTGCCGTTCTGGCCCTGGCCCTGCCCCTGCGTGCTGCCGTTGCCGTTCTGCCGGTTCTGGCCGAAGCCACCGCCGCCCATGCCGCCGCCGAAGCCGCCGGTGCCGCCCGGGAACCCGCCGGCGCCGTTCTGGCCCTGCCCCTGCGTGGTGCCGTTGCCGCCCTGCTGGTTCTGGCCGAAGCCACCGCCCGTGCCGCCGCCGAAGCCGCCCCGGCCGCCGCCGGGACCGCCACCGCCGCCGAAGCCCATCATGCTCGCGCCCGCCGGACCGGCCGTCGGGATGGAGCCGGTGTGCGCGGAGTCCACCGTGGAGAGGGTGTACGCCGTCGGGCCCGCCAGCGCGGCCAGCAGGCCGACCGCGGCCGCGCCGAGGGCGAGCCGCCGCGGGATCCGGCCCGCGAAGATCAGGCCGAGCGCGGCGGCCAGGCCGCCGATCAGGACCAGGTACTTCAGCCAGGGCAGGTAGCTGGAGGTGCGGCCGAGCAGCACGTAGCCCCAGACCGCGGCCGAGACCACGGCGGCGGCGAGGGTGAGCGACGCCCACAGCTCGGCGCGCTTCTCCCAGAGCAGACCCGCGCCCATGCCGACCACGGCGGCGATGTAGGGGGCGAGGGCGACCGTGTAGTACTGGTGGAAGATGCCCGCCATGTAGCTGAACACGATCATGGTCATCAGCAGCGAGCCGCCCCAGACCAGGAACGAGGCCCGGGTCACCGAGGTCCGCTTCAGCCTGCGGGTGGCCACCAGACCGGCGACCAGGAGGATCAGCGCGGCCGGGATCAGCCAGGAGATCTGGCTGCCGATCTCGTCGTTGAACATCCGGTTCCAGCCGGTGGCGCCCCAGCGGCCGGAGCCGGTGCCGCCGCCACCGCCGCCGACGCTGCCGGTCTCGTCGCCGCTGATGCGGCCGAGGCCGTTGTAGCCGAAGGTCAGCGACAGGAAGCTGTTGTCCTGGGAGCCGCCGATGTAGGGGCGGGAGGAGGCGGGCCACAGCTCGACGATCGCCACCCACCAGCCGCCGGAGACGACCAGCGCGCCGGTCGCCAGGGCCAGTTGCCCGATCCGCTTCTTCCAGGTGTGCGGGCCGACGGCCGCGTAGACGAACGCCAGCGCCGGCAGGATGAGGAAGGCCTGGAGGGTCTTGGCGAGGAAGGCGAAGCCGATCGCCACGCCCGCCCACACCAGCCACCCGGTACGCCCGTCCTCGACGGCCCGGACCACGAAGTAGCAGGCCAGCGCCATCAGCAGGGCCAGCATGGCGTCCGGGTTGTCGAACCGGAACATCAGCGCCGCGACCGGGGTGAGCGCGAGCACGGCGCCCGCGATCAGACCGGCCGCGGGGCTGAACCGGCGGCGCACGGAGGCGTAGACGACCGCGACCGTGCCGACGCCCATGAGGACCTCGGGGCCGAGGATCGTCCAGGAGTTCAGGCCGAAGATCCGGGCCGCGATCTCCATCGGCCACAGGAACGCCGAGGGCTTGTCGACGGTGATCGCGTTGCCCGCGTCCAGCGAGCCGAAGAACATCGCCTTCCAGCTCTTGGTGCCGGCCTGGACGGCGGCCGAGTAGAAGGAGTTGGAGTAGCCGTTGACGCTCAGGTCGTAGAAGTACAGGACCGCGGTGGCGAGCAGCAGGCCGAGGAAGGCCGGGCGCACCCAGCGGGGGTCCTCCGGGCGGCCGCGCCACACTCTCCGTACGAACGGCTGCTCGGGCTCACCCGCCCCGGGCGCCGGGGCCGGCGTGACGGCCCCGGCGGCCGGCACGTCCGGTGCGTGCCGAGGCTGCGCGGGAGCCGTGGGCGGCGCGGTCGGGGGCGGGCCCCACTGGGGCGTGTGCTCGGTGTCGGTGCTCATCGGGGGTCCCCCGGCTCGGTGTCGTGGGGGCGCACCGGCTGCAACTGCACGGTGGCGTCCCTCCAGGTGCCGTCCGCGGCTTCACCGGCGCGGAACTGAGTGGTCGTGGTGGTGCCGTTCTGGGCGTACGGCGGGTGCGCCGGGCGCTGCGGGAGCGGGCCCCGCGGCGGATACGGCCGGTATCCGCCGGTCGTGCGGGCCGGGGACGACGGGTGGTGCTGGGCCACCACCGCCGACTCCGGCCGGCCGGTGTCGTCGCGGTCCGGGAAGACCCATGCGCGGAAGAGCAGGAAGCGCAGCACGGTCGCCGCGAGGTTGGCGGCGATCAGCACCGCCAGCTCGGTGGAGTGCGCCGGGTCGCTGCTCGCCGCGTTCAGGGCGGCGAGCGAGCCACTGGTCAGCGCGAGGCCGATACCGAAGACGACCAGGCCCTGCGCCTGGTGGCGGACCGCCCCGCCCCGGCCGCGCACCCCGAAGGTCAGGCGCCGGTTGGCGGCCGTGTTCGCCACCGCCGACACCAGCAGGGCGAGCGCGTTGGCGATCTGCGAACCGGAGAACTCGCGGAAGAGGCTGTAGAGGACGAGGTAGAAGAGGGTGGACAGGCCGCCGACCACGCAGAACCCGACGAGCTGGCGGGCCAGGCCCTTCGGCACGTCCTGGACGTCGCGGTCGCGCGGGTCGTCGCCGAACGGGCGGGTGAGCCGGTCCAGCGGCAGCGCGCCGGTGGCCAGCGCCTTGCCCACCCGCCAGACGCCCCTGAGGTCGTCGGTGGCCGTCTTCACGATGTGCACGGTCGAGTCCGGATCGTCCACCCAGTCGACGGGCACCTCGTGGATGCGCAGCCCCGCGCGCTCGGCGAGCACCAGCATCTCGGTGTCGAAGAACCAGCCGGTGTCCTCGATGAGCGGCAGCAGCACCTGTGCGACATCGCGCCGGATAGCCTTGAAGCCGCACTGCGCGTCCGAGAAGCGGGCCTGCAGCGAGCCGCGCAGGATCAGGTTGTACGAGCGGCTGATGAACTCCCGCTTGGCGCCGCGCACCACGCGCGACGAGCGGGCCAGCCGGGAACCGATCGCCAGGTCGGAGTGGCCGGAGATGAGCGGCGCCACCAGCGGCAGCAACGCGTTCAGGTCGGTCGACAGGTCCACGTCCATGTACGCGAGGATCGGCGCGTCCGAGGCCGACCAGACGGTCCGCAGCGCACGGCCGCGGCCCTTCTGCTCCAGCCGGAACGACGTCACCTCGGCGATCTCCGCCGCCAGCCGCTTCGCCACCTGGGGCGTGGTGTCCGTGGACGCGTTGTCCGCGATGGTGATGCGGTATGCGTACGGAAACGTTCGCTTCAGGTGGTCATGCAGTCTGAGGACGCATGGGCCGAGGTCCTTCTCCTCGTTGTAGACGGGGATCACTACGTCCAGGACAGGCGTACCGGCGTTACCGGCCGGGAGGTGCTCCCGCGCCGGCAGGGTGCCGGGAGAAGAGTCGGTTCGCATGGCATCGACTCTCGTCAAGCGCCCTGTTGCACCCATGTGGTGGCACTGTGCTGTGCCTGTGAGTGCGATTGCCAGTTGGTTTCGGGGGCGGGCTGCGGGGCCGCCGGGGCAAGCGCGGGCAGATAGAGGGTGAACACCGTACGGCCGGGCACGCTGTCCACGGTGACGGCGCCGCCGTGTGCGGTCGCGACGGCCTGCACGATGGCGAGCCCGAGGCCGGTGGACCCCGTGGACCGCGACCGCGCGGAGTCACCGCGCGCGAACCGCTCGAAGACGTGCGGCAGCAGGTCCGCCGGTATGCCCTGCCCGTTGTCCTCGACGTCCACGCACATCCACGGCCCGCGCCGCTGGATGCGGGCGGTGACGGTGGTCCCCGGCGGGGTGTGCTTGCGCGCGTTGCCGAGCAGGTTGATCAGCACCTGCTGGATCCGGGCCGCGTCGGCGGCGACCGGCGCCGGCTCGTCGGGCAGGTCCAGGCGCCAGTTGTGGTCCATGCCGGCGGCACGCGTGTCGCTGATCGTGTCGACGACGAGCGGGATGAGGTCGGTGTGCTCGAACTGCAGCGGACGCCCCGCGTCCAGCCGGGCGAGCAGCAGCAGGTCCTCCACGAGCAGGGTCATCCGCCCGGCCTCGGACTCGATCCGGCCGAGGGCGTGCCGGGTGTCCGGCCCGACCTGCTCCCTGCCCCGCCGGGTCAGCTCGGCGTACCCGCGGATGGAGGCGAGCGGGGTGCGCAGCTCGTGACTGGCGTCGGCGACGAACTGCCGTACCCGCATCTCGCTCTGCTGGCGGGCGTGCAGGGCGCCGTGCACGTGGTTGAGCATGCGGTTGAGCGCGGAGCCGACCTGGCCGACCTCGGTGTGCGGGTCGCACTCGGACTCCGGCACCCGCTCGCTGAGGTTCACCTCGCCGGTGTGCAGGGGGAGTTCGGAGACCCGGGTGGCGGTGGCGGCGACCCGGCGCAGGGGGCGGGTGGCGACGCCGACGATGACGGTACCGGCGAGGGTGGCCGCGATCAGGCCGGAGACGGTGACACTGATCTCCACGAGGATCAGCGTGCTGATGGTGCTGTCGGCGTCCTTGGTGGGGATGGCGACGTAGTAGGCGTTGTTGTCGTTGCTGGCGTACGCGACCCGGTAGCTGCCCAGCCCGGGTATGTCGATCGTGTGCGGCTTGTCGTCCTGCGGAACCGAGTTGAGGACCTTCTGCTGGGCCGTCGACAGCGTCTTCGCGCTCATCGAGAAGTTGGCCTGGGTCTTGGACTTCACGCCGACCCGGGAATCGGTGACGTTGCCGTTCACGACCGACGCCGCGATCGTTCCGTCCGGCAGCTGCGGTCCCTTGACGAAATCCTCGAGCGTGGTGACGTGCAGCCCGCCCTGCTGCTGGTTGGGCCCCTTGGAGCCGTTCCTGACCCCGTTCGGCGGCCCGAACTCCCGGGGTGCCACGCGCGCGGCGACCTCGCTCAGCCGGTCGTCCAGCTGACCGTAGAGGTGGGATCGCAGCGCAAGCGTCGTCACCGTGCCGATCACCGCGCAGACCACGGCGATCAGCACCACCGACGCGACGACGAGCCGGGTCCGCAGGGTGCGCGGCTTTCCTGCTCGCAGCTTCTGCGTACGCGGCCGTCGTCGCCCGCTCATGACACGGCTGGCTTGATGAGATAGCCGGCGCCACGCCGGGTGTGGATCATCGGCTCCCGGCCGGCGTCGATCTTCCGTCGCAGGTACGAGATGTAGAGCTCGACCACGTTGGCCTGCCCGCCGAAGTCGTACGACCACACCCGGTCCAGGATCTGGGCCTTGCTGAGCACCCGGCGCGGGTTGCGCATCAGGAAGCGCAGCAGCTCGAACTCGGTGGCGGTGAGGTGGATCGAGTCCCCGGCCCGCGAGACCTCGTGGCTGTCCTCGTCCAAGGTGAGGTCACCGACGACGAGCACGGAGTCCGACCGCCGGTCGGCCGCGCCGGAGCGGCGGATGAGCCCGCGCAGCCGGGCCACGACCTCTTCGAGGCTGAAGGGTTTGGTGACGTAGTCGTCGCCGCCCGCCGTGAGACCCGCGATCCGGTCCTCGACCGCGTCCTTCGCGGTCAGGAACAGCACCGGCACGTCCGGCAGTTCGCGCCGCAGGCGCCCCAGCACGGTGAGGCCGTCCATGTCGGGCAGCATCATGTCGAGGACGACGGCGTCGGGGCGGAACTCCCGGGCGGTCTGGATGGCGCCCTGACCGTCGCCCGCACTCCTGATCTGCCAGCCCTCGTACCGCAGGGCCATGGAAAGGAGTTCGGTGATCGACAGCTCGTCGTCCACCACAAGCACTCGGACGGGGCTCCCGTCCGGCCTCAGCAGTTCGGTGCGCCCCTGGGGCGAGGTCGTGGTCATGGTGGACACCTTGTCGAGGTCCTCTGAGAACACGCTTTCACTAATCTGTGATTTCCCTGAGAAACGCACAGGCGCCTCTCAGGGAACACCTGGGAATCCCCTCACGCGCGCATGAACTCGTGACCTCGCTCGCGCCGGGCTGTGCGGACCATGTCCGTCCGGGCCACGCCCCGGACCGCTCATGAACTGCCGGTGAGCCGCTGATGAGAGCCTACCGACCCGGCGCGGGTCCCGCGCGGCGAGACCTTCCGGCGGGGGCCGCCCGCGCTCAGAAGAGGCCGTCCTGCGGGGTCTCGAACTCCCTTACCGGCACCTGGAGTCGGCCGTCCCCACCGCCCCCCGCAGCGGTCAGTTCCCACCCGGGCAGCAAGCGCGTGTCGAGGACGACGACACCGCGCCGGGTGGCGAGGTGCAGATCCGGCCCGGCCGCCGCGACCAGCTCGCCGCTCAGCACGCCGCCCGGCACCAGCTCGGCCACCTCGCCGACGGCGGCGGCCACCCCGTCCAGCCCGAACACCGCCATGTGGTCGACGACTTGGCACGGCTCCGGGACGAGCGACTCGGGCCAGCCGCCGAGCCCGACAGCAAGCGCGTGCAGTCCCTCGACCTCGGCCGCCCGCGCGGCCCGGTCCGCCGGCAGCAGGGCGCGTACGACGCGCTTGGCGCCGTACGGGATCCGGTCCGGCACCCGGAGCGCGGCCCGCAGCAGCTCCTCGGCCCGCCGGGCGGCCATCAGCGGCCCGGCGCCCAGCCAGCTGAAGCACACGGCCCCCTGCTCCAACAGCCGGGCCGGCCCCCGCTCGACCGCCGTGATCCCCACCTTGACCATGCCGGGCCCGAACCACGCGAGGTACACGTGGTAGGGCCGGGGGTCGTCGGCGAGGGTGTCGGCGGCCACGGAATGCGCCCGGTCCAACCGCGCGCACTCCTCGCACCGGGCCCCGGTGCTCCGCCCCGAGACGGGTGTCCGGGTCGGACAGGCATGTCCGCGCGCCCCCACGCACTCCCGCACACCCCCCTCGGCGACCCCGAAGGCCACCCGCTTCCCCCGGCCGAGCGGACTGCGCCGCCCACCGCTCCAGCGCAGCACCGGGCCGTCGTCCGACCACCGCAGCCCCGAGCATTTCCACACCTGTGCCATCACTCGCGAGGGTAGAGGGCGGCACTGACATTGATGCTGATACTCGGGTTCCGCTGGCTGTGGCTCGGGCACTGACCGACGCCCTGCCGGCTGTCCAACGGCATGGCGGCCCGGGGCGACGAGGATCCGCCCCCGCCGTCCGGCCGAGGCGGGGCCACCCGGACCTGGGGTGTTCTTGATCAGAACTTTCTTGACACAGTTTCGGCCCCACCACGAAGCTCTAGCCGGACGATCTTGCGAGTCGTGCGGCTGAACAGGGCCGACCACCTTGGTACGCAGATCCGTGCGATCGCCACACAACGGGGAGTGATGAGGCTCGCGCAAGCAGCCGGGACCGCGCTTTGGCAGGTTCCTGCCATGTCCGTCGCGCATGGTCCGTCCGGCAGCCCCCCACCCCTCATCGGACGACGCGGATTCCGGTCACGCCGGAACTCCGCCCAGGAGGTATCGACTCGCATGACGACAAGACTTCGTACCGTGCTGGCGAGCGCCGCCGCGCTGATCGCGCTCGGCGCCGCGGGCGCGCCCGCATCGGCGGCCGAGATGCAGCCCATGAGCAAGCACACCGGAACGGCCGGCTGCTTCAACTGGTCCTGGGCCGACGGAGACGTCACCACCACGGTGTACTTCCACAACACCTGCGGCCACGCCGAGTGGATCGACATCGTGTGGACACACGGCGGCGGCGAGTACGAGGCTCCCTACCAGGCCGACGAGAAGGGCAGCTACAAGGACTACGGCGCCGTCAAGAGCATCACCGACATGGGGCGCTGGACGGGGTGACGCGGCACCGCGTGAGCGGTTCGACGCACGCCGGTCGGCGCCGGAGAGTGCTTTCCCGCTGATTCGGCAGGACCCCGCCCGGAGCCGCACGCCCTGGTGCGCGACTCCGGGCGGGGCAGCCGAGGTTCATCTGGTGCTTGTCGCCGGCTCCGTCTCGCCGGCGCCGGCGACCGGCCGGAGCGCGGACGCGGTACGGCGCCCCCGGCCCGCGAGCCGGCACGAGACGCAGCCGGGGTGACCGTCGCGGGCGCCGGTGTCCCGGACCCGGAGGGGCCACTGCGCCCGGGGGCGCGGGCCCGGCGGCTTGCCCCGGCCGGCGAGATGCAGGTACCAGGTGACCAGGACGCTCACGGCGCACACCGCGAGCCCCGCGACCAGGGCGGCGGCCGAGACCGTACACACGCCCAGCCCCAGCAGGCCGCTCCCGACGGTCGCGATCGCGGTACCTGTCCACCCTGCCACCGTGTGGCCTTCGTCGTGCTGACTCACGTACCCGCCTCCCCTTCATAGGCAGCGGAAACACCCAGTCCGACGCGAGGGCGACTAGAATCCCTCACCGAGTGAGAAATTTACTCCCCATACCTCTCACGCGCTAAGGGAATCTGCGGATCCGCACGGAGACGGGAACAACGATGCACGGCAAGCCGCGACCGCCCGCGGACCCGGCCCGGGCACTGTCCGCCATGGACCACCTCATCGCGGCCCACGTGATCGGCCGGCAGGAACTGGCCCGGCGGCTCGGGCTGAGCATCGCGGACCTCACCTGCTTCGCCTTCGTCCTGGAGGCGGGCGACGCCCTGCTGACCGCGGGCGACCTGGCCGCCCGCGCCCACGTGACGACCGGCGCGGTGACGGGCATCCTCAACCGCCTGGAACGCGCGGGCTACGTCACCCGCCGCCCCGACCCCGACGACCGCCGCCGGGTCCGGGTCGCCGCGGTCCCGGAGGCCGTCACCCGCGTCGAGGCGGTCCACGCCGGCCACCACGCCCGCCTCACCGAACTGTTCGCCGACTACACCCCCGACGAACTCGCCATCCTCACCGACTGGTTCACCCGTGCCACCGCACTGGCCCACAGCTGTCCGGAGAAGCTCAACAGGAACGACCCGGCGGAACCCTGCTGAGACCGCCGCCCGGCCGGTGTTCGACCAGCCACCTCTCCGCGTACGCCACGGCCGGCGCGAGGTCGAACAGCAGACTGTCGGCGGCCCCCACCCGGCCGCGGGTCACCGGACGCTCCGGCAGCGACGCGTAGGAGCGGCCGAGCGCCGGGAAGTCCGACGCGTCGAAGTCCACGTCCCGGTAGCGGTGCCAGCGCCGTCCCTGCGGGCCGTCGGCGACCGCACAGCCGTACAGGCGGCTGCCGCGGCCCGGCACCCGGTACTCGGCCAGGTGGAAGGCGGTGCACACGGAGTAGCCCACGCCCAGCAGCAGGATGCGGGCGCCCAGTTCCTCGAGGCGGGCGAGGGGGGAGTCCTCGCCCAGGTGACAGTCCAGGGCGTGCCCGGCGGTGATCCGCTCGGCCGCCGGGCCCAGCGCCGCGAACGAACTCTGCGGGTGGCCGCTGCGCAGCGCCCCGGGGCGAGTGCGCACCTCCTCCGGCAGCACCCCGACCCGGAAGCTCGGGGTTCGCTCGCGGTCGAAGGCGGGCAGGGTCGCGCGCAGCCGGGGCCACTCCTCCGCCGGCACGGCATACCCCCGGGTGACGGGCCAGCGGGAGGGGTCGGAGTTGTCGGGAGTCTGGGTGTAGACGACGAGGGTGCCGTCCGGACCCAGCGTCTCCAGCAGGGAGTCGGCGACGGTGGACGCCCGCCCCCGCACCGGCCCGACGGCGCTCAGGGACGCGTGCACGAGCAGCGTGTCCCCGGACCGGACTCCCAACGCACGCAACTGGGCCACGAGTTCGGCGTGGTCGAGGGGGCTGTCGACGGCGATCACCCTGACTTCCCGGAGACGGGACCGAGCGGTTCGTCAATGAGGACTGGAGAAAGTGGAGTTGACGCGGAGGTGCCGTGGCCGCCCCGGCGCCGAGCCGGGGCGGCCGCACGCACGGCCGGGCTCAGGTCGGCGGCATCTCCAGGTCGAAGTCGATCCGCTTCCGGTCGCTCATCACCCGGACCAGGGGATGGTGCGGCCCGAACTCCCGCTCGGCGGCCAGCACCGCCCCGCGGACGCCCTGGGCGGTGTTGTCGTCCCCCATCAGGCTGCGGCCGAGGGCGACGTTGTACTCCGCGCACAGCACCCGGGGGTGGTGGTTGCGGTAGTGGGCGCGATAGGTCTCGCGGGCCTCCTCGTCCTGGGCCAGCGCCTCGTCGTACCGGCCCAGCGCGGACAGCACACCGGCCCG
The DNA here is from genome assembly GCF_040702065.1 of Streptomyces sp. NPDC086777. Lineage (NCBI taxonomy): Bacteria > Bacillati > Actinomycetota > Actinomycetes > Kitasatosporales > Streptomycetaceae > Streptomyces > Streptomyces sp. NPDC086777. Next base: position 119,089 of record NZ_JBFBJI010000003.1, read on the forward strand.
GTTGGCGCGGCAGGCGACGGTGGCGGGGTGGGAGGCGCCCAGCCGCTCGACGAGGAGCGGGAGCGACTCGTCGGCGAGTTCCATCGCCGGCTCGGTCTCGCCGCGGTTCCTGAGGATGGCCACCAGGTTGGTGGCGGCCGACAGGGTGAAGGGGTGGTCCGCGCCGAGGCGCTCGCGGTAGCGCTCGAAGTTCTGCTTCCCGAGGTCCACCGCCTCCGCGCCGCGGACCGGGTCCACCAGCGACAGGGCGAGCAGGTCGCAGGCGAGATTCGCGGTGCACGACATGGTGTCGGGATGCGCTTCGCCGTAGCGCTGCCGGTACACGTTCAGGGTGGACCGCGTCAGGGCCTCCGCCTCGGCGTAGTTGCCGAGGCGGCGCTGGGTCACCGCGAGGGACGCGTCGGTGCGCAGCACGTCGTCGGACTGCTCGTCCTTCAGGATGTTGACGAACCGCTTGCGGATCTCGATGAGCAGGTCGAGGGAGCCCTGGTAGTCCCCCGTCTCCCGGCGGTCCAGCGCCACGCTTCCCGCGAAGGACCAGGTGAGCACGTGCTGGAGCCCCAGTGCCTGCCGGGACCGCTGGTAGGTCTCGGTCGCGCGTTTCAGGGCGTCCGCGGACCTGCCGGCCAGGATGAGCGAGACGCCGAGGTTGTTCGCGGCCCGCAGGGTGTCCTCGTGGTCCACGCCGAAGTGCTGGCTGTTCAGGTAGAGCTGGTAGGTCCTGTCGTCCTCGTCGTAGGCCTCCTGGTAGCGGCCGAGGCCACGCAGGTCGGCGCCGTAGTTGCGCGCGGTCACCAGGGTGTAGCCGTCGTCCTCGCCGAGCTGCGCCCGCTGACGCTGCAGGGTGTCGGCGTCCAGGGCGTGGGCGTCCCGGTAACGGCCCTGGGAACGCAGCGGGTTGGCCACCTGGGCGGCCAGCCGCAGCCTGAGGTGGTGGTCCGCGCCGAGGGAGTCCGTCCAGATGTCGAGCGCCTTCTGCCCCAGCGCGGCGGCCGCCCGGTGGTCGCCGATCCGCCACTGGTTGCGGACCTGGCGGATGACCCACTCGCACACCCGCGCGTCGGTGTTGGTCAGCGCCTCGGAGGGTTCCAGGTGCGGCAGCAGCTCGGCGAAACGCTGCCGGACGGTGACGCTGTCCTCCGCGAGGGAGGCCGAGGGCAGCGCTCCGGCCAGCACGAGCTGTGCCTGGCGCCGCGTGCGTTCCTCGCGCTCGGGGTCCTCCTTCAGCCATTCGCGCACCGCGGCCTGGACCAGTCGGTGCACCTGGATGGAGCCGCTCTGCTGGTCCACCGTGGCCAGCGCGTACCGCCCGAGGTCCCGGATCAGGTACCCCATCACCATGGGGTCGAGCACGGACTCGTCGCCGGTCTCCTCGGCGAGCCGGTTGCGCATGGCGTCGCTGTAGAGGAGGGAGTGCGCGATCGGCTCGGGTGACAGGAAGGCGCACAGTTCGAGGAGCCGGACCGCCGCGGGCCGCTCGTTGCCGAGCCGGTCGACGGTCAGCCGCCAGACCGCCAGCAGGGACTCCTGCTGGCTGTCACCACTGCCGCCGGTGCCGCCGGTGCCGCTCAGCACCGTGCTGACCCGGCTGTTGACCTGTTCGAGGTAGGTGTCCAGGGGCATGGCGGTCTGCCGCAGCCAGGCCGCCGCGAGTTCCATGGCCATCGGGAAGTCGCCGAGCGTCTCGGCGATCCGGTCGGCGTCGTCCGCGGAGAGTCCGTCCACCCTGCGGCGCAGCAGGGCGATGCTCTCGGACCTGTTGAAGGCGTCGACCTCCACGGCGGTCTGGTTCTCCTCGTGGGGCGACCGCCGGGCGGTGAGGATGACGTGTCCCGGCCCCTCGGCGGGAAGGTACCGCTCCACTGTCATGTCTACCTCGTCCCGGTCCTGGGTCTCTCCGTTCATGCCCTGGTTCTCGGTGATGTTGTCGAAAACCAGCAACCAACGACCATGATCTCCGTTTTTCAGCGCTGTCACGGTTGCCTGGGCACGTTCGTCGACCGTGTCGCCCGGAATTCCCAGTTCCAGTCCGAGTTCCGCGAGGAGCTGCGGAATGCGGTTCGGCTGTTCGGCCGGAACCCAGTGCACGAGGTCGTACTGCGAACCGTACCGGTGGACGTACTCCTGCGCGATCTGGGTCTTTCCGATCCCGCCGAGGCCGTACAGGAAGACCCTGCCGACCGGTGTTTCCGCGCGCAGCGATTCGGAACTGAGTTCGGACCGCAGCCGGTCCAGCTGTACGTCGCGGCCGGTGAAGGCGTTGTTGCGGCGGGGCACGTTGAAGATGCGGGGGGCCAGACCCGGATAGGTGAGCCCGTCTCCGACCTCGGCGGCCGGCGCCTCGAGTTCCAGCAGGCCGAAGAACTTGCTGAGCACCTGCGCGGCGGACACGTCCACCAGGGTGAATCCCGGCAGCCCGCGCAGCGCCGGCTCGGGCTGATGCTCCCGCGTGCGCAGCCCTATGATCCTGGGCCCTTCGGGAGCCGCCGCCAGAGCGCGTACCTCGTCGGCGACCGGCGTGGTCGCGAAGTCGGGCGACAGCAGGGCCACGACCACGTCGGCACCGTCCGCCGGTCCGCTGGACAGCGGCACGGAGGGGCTGCTCCCGCGCAGCGACACGGCGATGCCCACGGCCTGCAACTGGGCCGCGATCCACTCCGCCCAGGCGCCGTCGCGCAGCGCGTAGTCGACCCGCACCCGGGGCACCAGACGGCCGCCGGGTACCGGCACCCGCTGGAAGCGGGCGAGCAGCTGCCTGCGCACCGGCTCCTCGACCGGCCGCAGGGCCGTCACCTGACCGTCCGTGATCACCGAGGTGAGGCGTTCGTAGGCGCCCAGCAGCGAGGCGGGCTGGCGGGGCGTGTCCGCGACGGTGGCCAGCACCTCCTCGTAGGCGAAGAACGGCTTGTAGGGGATCTCCACCGCACCCCAGTAGCCGTCGGGGTCCGCGGCCCGCGGCGTGTCCTTCAGGAACTCCTGGAACCGCTGGCGGGCATGGCCCCGGCTGATCACCAGCTTCTCCTGCTCGGCGTCCTCCACCCGCATGGGCACGGGGAGGATCTTGACGTGCGGGACCGTGCGCCGAACGTCGCCGGCCACGCTGGCGCTGCCGTCCACCGACTGGGTGTTCAGCGTGAAGCAGTCGACCATCACGTCGGGCATGACCATCGTGGTTATGCCGGAGGTGTCGCTCCAGCCCGTCCGGCTGTCGATCAGGGCGTAGTCGTAGTTGCGCCGCATGTCCTCGCGCAGGGCGTGCAGGAAGGCCGCGCCGCCCCGGCGGTCGTAGAACCCCTTCCAGTCGTACGTGTTGATCGTCTCGGAGTACTCGGGGGTCTTCCGCCCCGGGGAGACGAAGTCGACGTAGCCGCCGCTGTCGAAGCTCCACGCCAGCGTCGAGGCGAAGCGCTCCACCCTCGCGTACGGGCTGTAGTCGCCGTCGGCGGGCCTCGGCCTGGCCAGGTCGAACCCGCGGATCAGGTCGATGAGACCGGGCGTGGAGTCGAGTTCCGGGTCGCCGAGGAAGGGGGCGAAGTAGCGGTGCAGCCCCGGAGCCTCCAGGTCCCAGTCCATCGCCAGCACGCGTTTGCCGTTGCTGGCCAGGATCCAGGCCACGTTCGCCAGGGCCATGGTGCGGCCGGTGCCGCCCTTGAACGAGTAGAACGTGACGATCGTGCCGGACTCGCGGGTGCCGGCGTCACCCGAGTCGAACGTCATGAGGAATACCTTCCGAGCAGGGGAAACGTGCGGAGACCTTCGGCCGGCGTGGCCGGTGACCGAACGGGCTCCACGGACTTGAGCGCCTCGTTCTGGAGGCGGATGAGGACCTTGCGCAGGGAGGAGGTGAAGCTCTCCGCGTCCGGCAGCCCCCAGCGGTCGTACTCGCTGTGCTGCCCGCGCATCAGGGGGAGCGTGCGGTCCAGGAGTTCGTCGAGGGTGACGGTCTGTTCGAGGGACTCGGTGTCGTCGCGGGACCTGGGTTCGAGCGCCGTGGTCGCGTCGGGGCTGCGGTCGTCGACGGCCGCCAGCAGCAGGCGTTTCTCCCGCCGCAAAGCCGCCCAGGCGTCCACGAGGAGCACGACGAGCTGCTCGGGGGCGCCTTCCCCGCTGATCCGGTCGACGGTCTCCTGGTCCAGCGGCAGCACGGTCGCGGTGAAGTCGAGGGCGGTGGCGGTGTTCTTCACCAGCGCGACCAGTGCCTCGTGCTCCCCCGGAGCGTAGGGCGACCAGTCCAGGGCCGTCTTCCCGTAGTACTGGCTGGAGCGCCGCTCCTCGGGCAGGTCGTCCTCGGCCGTGGACGCCACGACGAAGCTCACCGCCTGGCCGCCGGCCGGAACGGGCGCACCGAGGGGGGAATGGCTGCCGGCGGCATCGAACCCGTGCACCTCCGGAAGCTGTTCGGCGGCTACGACTATGCGGTCGGCGGTGGCCCTCAGCACCTCCTCGTAGTCGGACCGGTAGCGCGCCTTCAGCCGCAGCAGGTGCAGCAGCCCGTCACGCCGGTAGGCCTGGGACCGCACGCCGAGGGGCGGGTACGGGAGGACGGCGTCCAGTGCGTGCGCCGGGTCGGGCTCCCACATGACGGGGACGACCGCGTCCGCACTGTGCCCGGTCCTGGACCGCTGCATGTTGAGGCGCCGCTGGAAGTAGGACAGCTCGGCCCGGCAGTACGACTGGCTGAAATAGCGGGGCGAGTGCAGCACGACCAGGACGGTGGACCGGCCCAGCAGATCCACCGACACCTCCGACGAGTGCGGCTGCCCACGGACCCCCACGACGTCCGGGGAGCGTCCCGTGCGCTGGGCCACGACCCGGCAGAGGTCGTGAAAGAACGACGCCACCCACTCCTCGTCGACGGTGCGAACGTGACTCAAGTAGAAGTGGCTCACGATGGCTGCTCCATTGGCGCAACGCGGTCCCGGGGCGAGCCGGACCGGCGGACGGTCCGAGTGGTTGCGGGGCACACTCCGCGCGACTCGTCACCACCGGCACCACGTCGATGTTTGTTCCGGACATGGCGAAAATCTGCTGATGCACCCGGGCCACGCGGTCTCGCCGCTCGCTGCGCGTTCGCGGCCTTCCGCCGCGCCGTCGCGTTTCCGCCCTGCCACCGCGTCCTCATATATCAGCCCGCCCCCGGTGTCGTTTCGTCGGACGTCTTCCCACCGCACCCGGCCGTGCCACGGCCCGGGCCCGCCACGCCCTGTACAGGGGAGGAAGCGCCGCGCCTTCGCGTCAGGTTCGGCGCCTGCCGCGACGCCACCCGAACGGGTGGGGGACCACTGCGGCGCAGGGAGGGTGGCGGACGCACCGGGAAGCCGCAGCGCGCCGCCTCGTCCGCCATGCTCGCGACGAATCGGGCCCCGACGGGCGTGAGTGCGGGATGGACTTGCAGGATCCCCAGGGCGTCCGCGACCTGCCGCCCGTAGTGGTGCAGACGCGCCCGCGCGGCACGGGCCTGCATGCCGCTCAGCTCCCGGTGGCGACGGCGCCAGAACTCCAGGAGCGCCAGATGCGCATGGGTTCCCGTGAGCACGGACCCGACGGGGCGGGCGTCCTCCCGCCAGCCGACCTGCTGCAGTGTGCGGTCCCCGGGATCCGCGAGATCGACCAGATCGGCGAGGGCCCCGAAAGCGATGTGCGCACTCTCGTGCGCGACCGTCTCGGCCAGCCGTACCGGATCGGTGGTGTAGGAGGCCGCGATCGCCCCGTAGGCCTCGCGCGCCGAGGAACTCACCCCCCGCCCGGTCCACGGCGGCCGCAGCGGCACGAGCGCCCTCCACAGGGCGGCGCAGGACGCCGCCCGTTCCGGGACGAGGCGGGTCACCACGTCCCACGCCGAGGCCACCGACACCTGCCAGGCACGCAGTTCCGCGGCCGTCTGGCGGGGCAGCACCGGATGGCGGTGCGCGTCCCGGTAGGGGTCCGTGTCCTCCAGGACCACCGACAGCGGCGGCGCGTCTCCCGGGGGCGTGGCGGTCAGGGGACGCGGGGCGCACAGGGCCGGGTCACCGGGGGCGGGCTCGTCCCGCTCCAGCAGGGCCACGGACCGCCCGGCGAGCTCCAGGACGTCACCCCGCAGCCGGACCTCCCGCGTGTCCTCGGCCGACCGGACGCTGCCCAGCGTGGGCAGCCAGACCAGGGAGCCGGGTGCCGGAAGGGCGAGGTGCGGGCGGAGTCCGGCCCGTAACGCGGCGGCGGCCGCCAGACCGGTCAGCCTGGCGCATTCGGCGGCCGCCCGGTCGGCGGCACTCGGGTCGTCCAGGTCCCGCAGGCAACGGCCCAGCCAGACACCGACATGGGGGTGGAGCAGTACGTCCTCGAAGGCCCGGACGTCCGTGCCGCGTGCCCGCAGGCACAGCTCCCAGGCCGCCGCCCCCCAGGACTCCCAGAACTCCGGCATGCCGCTCCGGGCCGCGTCGGCGACGCTCATCAGCATCAGCAGGCGCCGGGAGACCTGGCCTTCCCGCAGGACCCGCAGGGCGGTCGGGGACGGCCGGCAGGCCGCCAGGCCCGCGAAGTCCTCGACGGTCATGCGCAGGGGCGCCGGGGCCGTCACGACCTGCTCCCGAGCAGGGCGCCGGCGTCGGCCACGACGCGGTCCCGGATCCGGGTGATGAGCACGCGCAGGTCGGCGCAGTACACACTGGCGTTGGCGAAACCGTTGTCCGGGCGGAAGCGGTGGGCACGGAGGCCGCCGCCGCACAGCCGGACGACCTCACAGCCGCGGCACACGTCCGCGAGCGCCGCCAGGCCCCCGCGGCGGGCGTCGGCCACGGCCGGGTGCCGCGCGGCGGTGTCGAAGTCGTGGGCGAAGATGTCGAGACCGGTGGCCGCGCCGCCGTCCTGTGTGACCTTCAGGGAATCGGATAACTCGATCGTCCCGTCGGTCTCGACCACCAGGAAGTCGGTGTCGGCCAGCCCCGTGCTCTCCGAGCGCACCTCACCGCCGAGCGCGAGGTCCACGAGATCCTCGAACAGGCGGACGCCGGTCTCCTGACTCGGTGCTGTGTACCACCTTTCGAACACCGCCAGGAGCCAGTTCGCATACGGTGTGCGATCCGGGTCGTGGCCGGGCGGGGGGTGCTCCCAGGTGGCGTGCGGCAGCAGGAAGTTGACGGCCGGCGGCTCGTGCGCGAGCAGCGACTCGAAGACGTCGAGCGGCGGGTTGTCCAGGTCCACCGTGCAGAGCAGGCCCGCGAACAGCGCCTTGTTCTCGGGTCTCCTCAAGAGTTCCAATCCCCTCTGGACGGCGGCGTGGCTGCCTCGCCCGTTCCTGGCACGCCTGTGGCGGTCGTTGGCCTCGCGACCGCCATCAAGACTGACGCCCACCGAGACCCCGTGTCGGCGGAACAGGTCCATCCATAAGGGATTCAGAAGAGTCGCATTGCTCTGCACGGAGATATCACACTCAGCCGTGTCGTGGAGCTCCAACTCCAGTACGTCCAGCAGGTGTTCGATTCGCGACGGGCCGGCGAGCAGGGGCTCGCCCCCGTGCAGGGTCACCCGGACCCGGGGCAGGGCGTGGCGCCTGGCGTGCTCGGCGATGCGGCGGGCCAGCTGGTCCGCGGTCCCGGGGGCCATGACCGTCGGTTTGTGCCGCCAGCTGTGATCGGCCGTCTCGTACACGTAGCAGTAGTCGCATGCCAGATTGCACGGCTGGGCGACCTTGACCACCCATTCGACGAAGGGGTTCGCATCACGCACGTGCCACCTCCTGCCACGCGGTCCCCGCTGTCTACGCACCCATCAGAGCGCCGACGTGAACATGGACACGTCCACTGCGCGATGCTCCAGAGTGTCCCGCCGAACCCGCCGTATGGACCGGCCAAGAGCGTTCTTTGGCAGTTCCTCCAGATCCAGATTCGCGGAACCGCTGAGGTTCACCACGTCGAAGTCGATCTCCACGTCAGCCGCTGACGTCTCCATGAACCCCCCGTGCTCCTCGCCCCGCGGACCTCGGCCGGTGTTCCGAACCCCGCGGATGTCAACCTGCGTCGGGCCGCAACCGGCGGCGCCGGGCGCCGGGTTGCGGAAGAGGTAGCGCTGTCCAGTTCTCGTCTCAGGGAAGCACACGGATCAATCGAGGGCCAGCACGCAGGGGCCGTCGGCCCGGGTGCGGCCTGATCTCATCGGCCCTGGCCTCAAGTCCTCCGGAGCGACGTGACGTCCCCGGCGGTTCCACCCCACGTCACCATGAGCCTTCCCCTCTTCAGGGCGGTGTGACCCATGACGGCGGGCCACACCTGGGCAAAACGTCTCCGGGGGGGGGCGGGGCGGGTGGCAGCCCGGAGGCCAGTCGGCCACCGGAACGCCAAAGGCCCCGGAGTGATCCGGGGCCTTTGATCTCTGTGCACTCGGCAGGATTCGAACCTGCAACCTTCTGATCCGTAGTCAGATGCTCTATCCGTTAAGCTACGAGTGCTTGTTGTTTTGTTTTTCTGTCCCCGCTCCCGGCCCTTCCGGCCCGCTCTCGGCGACAGGAAGAACATTACATGACTGCCGCCGCCATGTGAAATCCGTTAGGCGCACCCCTTGTGAGCTGCGGAAACGTCCCGAACGCGAATCAGGGAGCCCAGACCTGAACGGTTGGACTCCCTGAGTCGGATGCGGAGGCGGAGGGATTTGAACCCTCGATGGGCTTTAAGGCCCAAACCGCATTAGCAGTGCGGCGCCATAGACCGGACTAGGCGACGCCTCCAGCACAGCCGCCCGCGTGAGCGCGAGTGGTGCGTGCAGATGATGACACAGTCGAGCGTGCTGTCACCAATCGGCTCCCACGGTACTAGGCAGCCGGGCCACAGGGCAAAGCCCTCCCCTCCGGCGGGGGCGTCGCGCAACGTCCGGCCGGGGTGCGCGTTGGGCAGGACATGTCGCACTTCGCCGTGCGGGGCGCCCTCGGGGCCGTCGCCGCCGTCCTCGGATCCGTACCCGCCCTGCCCGCCTCCGCCGCCGTCGCGGGCGACCACCTCACCGTCACCGTCCGCCACACCGGGAACGGGCGGGACGGGACGTACGAGCTGTCCTGTCACCCCGGCGCCGGCAGCCACCCGGACGTGGCCGGGGCCTGCCAGGTGCTGGACCGGAACACCCGCTGGGGCCGGGACACCTTCGCACCGGTCGCCCCGGGCACCGTCTGCACCATGCTCTACGGCGGCCCGGCCACCGCCCGTGTCACCGGGACCTGGGCCGGCCGCCCGGTCGACGCGACGTACGACCGCAGCAACGGCTGCGAGATCGGCCGCTGGGACCGGCTGGTGCCCCTGCTCCCCGATCAGGGCACATCGGGTGATCCCGGCTGACGTACGGGCCTCGGCCGCCAAGGGCGGGCACAGGCGCCGCACGGGCGCGGCCCCGCTCCCGCAAAAGTCTCGCGAAGGTATGGCGGAGGCGAGGCGTGTCGGTCACATGTTCGCCGTCACTTCGTCGTGCGACCTCCCTCTCATCCGGCGTCGCGAGCGCAACCGGTGCCTTTAGACTCCCTCGCGTGACACGCCGCGGGCCGGTTGGCAAGATGGCCCGAGCGGTCGGCAAGGTGCGGTAACAGGGAGGAAGCGTCTCGTGAGCAGCAGGCCATCCCGAGGCGCTGCTCGCCTCGCAGCCATACTGGACGCGCTGCCGGATGCGTTGGTGCTGGTCAACGCCAACGGCACCGTCGTCAACGCGAACACCATCGCCCTGGAGGCCTTCGAGACCCCGGGCACCGCGCTGGTGGGACGCGGGCTGCTCGACCTGCTCCCCCAGTTCGACTCCCGGCTCATCCCGGGATCCATGCGGCGGCCCGACCACATGGACCCGCGGGGGCGGACCAAGCCGACCCGGATGATCGCCCGGCGCACCGACGGGACCGAGTTCCCGGTCGAGGTCACCAGCGCCAACCTGGAGAACGGACAGCAGGCCTACGACGGTTACGGCTACAGCGGCGACGAGCTGCTGATGCTCGTCGTCCGCGACCTGACCGGCACCGTCGACACCGAGGCCGAGCTGGCCCGCTCGCAGCGGCAGACCGAGATGATCCTGCGGGCGGCGAGCGAGGGCGTCGTAGGGACGGACACCGACGGGCGGATCGTCCTCGTGAACCCGGCCGCCGCCCAGATACTGGGGTACCGGGCCGGTGAGCTCGGCGGCAAGGAGCTGCACGACCTCGTGCTGCACTCCCGCGCCGACGGGTCCCCCTTCCCGTACGCCGAGTCGCCGCTCGCCGACACCCTGCGCTCCGGGCGCAAGCACCGGGTGCGCGGGCAGGTGCTGTGGGCCAAGGGCGACAAGAAGGTGCCGGTCGACCTGACGACCGCGCCGGTGCGCGACGGCGACCAGCTGGTCGGCGCCGTGATGACGTTCACCGACCGACGGCCCTACGACTCCGTCGTCGACGAGAAGACGGCCCAGGAGAAGACGCACGCCGACGAGCTGGAGCGGCTCTCCGAGGAACACGCCTCCGACCTGACCGCGCTGCGCCAGAAACACGTCACCGAGGTCGAGGAGCTGCTCGAACGGCACGCCGAGGAGCTGGCGGCAGGCGAGGACCGGTACGCGGCCCTCGGCGAGCGCGAGAAGGACCGGTACGAGGCCCTCTCCGGGCGCCACGAGCAGCTGCTGACGCTGCTCGCGCAGTCGCTGCGCGGGCCCCTCGACGAGCTGCGCCGGGAACTGGCCGCGCTCGCCGCCGACGACGCCGGGCAGCTGTGGCCCGAGGCCAACCAGGTGCTCCACCACCTCTCCGCCGGTTACTCGCGGATCACCCAGCTCATCGACAACGTGCTCGGCTACCAGCGGCTGGACGCGGGCTCGGAGGACATCCACCGCACGAAGGTCATGCTCGACGCCGTCGTCGCCGCCGGTGTGGACGGGGCGGTGGAGCTGATCGGCCCCGGACGGGTGCAGTTCGCCGTGCACGCGCCGCCCATCGAGGCCGAGGTGGACCCGCAGCGGCTGGCCGTCGCGCTCGCGCATCTCGTCGCGGACGTGGCAGGGGTCGACGCGACCGGCAACGCGCCCGTCTCCGCGGGCGGCTACATGGACAACACCGTCGTGGTCGCGGCGGCGCAGCGCGGCGAGGTCGTCCGGATCGAGGTGCGCGGTCCCTACGCCGGGGGAGACCCGGTGCACGAGCCGATCGTGCGCGGGATCGTACGGGCCCACGGCGGCGTGCTGCAGACCCACGAGGTGCCCGGCATGAGCGGCAGCGCGTTCGTGCTGGAGGTGCCGATCGGGGGCGGCGCCGGCGCGGTGCCCCCGCCGCCCGGTGCCGAACTGGACCTCGTCCCGGCCGCCGACGACACCGGTGCCGGCGGCCGGCGGCGGGCCCGGCGGTCCTCCGTGGACGCCTTCCTGGAGAGCGACGTTCCCGGCGAGGCGGGCGCCGAGGGCGAGGCCCCCGCCGCGCCCACCGGGCGGCGGCGCCGGCGCGCCCGGCGCGAGCCCGACGAGCGGCAGGCACTGCAGCCCGCGCTGCCCTCGGCGCCGTCCGAGCAGGCGGCCGGGCAGGCGGCCGAGCCGGTGTTCGACGAGAGCCAGTCCGGCGGGCGGCGACGACGTGCGCTGGCCGCCGCGGCCGAGCGGGCGGAGCAGCAGCAGGCCGGGCCCCGCCCGGTCTTCGCGCTGCCGCCCGCGGCGGCCGACCGCGCCCCCGAGCCGGTCCGGGCGACGGAAGCGACGGAGGTGGCCGGCGACGAGGGCCGGCACGACGCCGTGGCGCACGACCGATCCGAGGACCACACCCCGCCGCAGCCGCACCCCACCGACGCCCCGACGGGCCGCCGGCGGCGGGCGGTCGGCCGGCCGCCGGCCGAGAACGCCCCGGCCGCCGCGGCGGTACCGACGGTGCCCGCGCAGGCCACCGCTCCCGGACCGCAGCCGGGGCAGCCGCAGGGCGTCCCCGTCCAGCCCGCACAGCCGCAGGGCGTCCCGGCGCAGACCGGCGCCCCGGCGGCCCAGGTCGTCGCGCCGGCCGGTGTCCCCGGCGTCCCGGCGGCAGGCGCCCCCGGCGCCCCCGGCGCGGCCGTACCGGCGCAGGCGGCACAGACGGCACAGAACCAGCCGCAACCGCAGCCGCCGCAGCCGCCGGCCGCTGCTCCGGTGGCCCCGGGGCAGCCCGCCCCGGCCGCCGGGGCCGCGCCGGTTCCCGCCCAGCCGCTCCCGCTCCCGCTTCCGGCGGAGGCCGCGCCGGTGGCGCCCGTACCGCAGCAGTGGCCGGGAGCCGACGACGCCCCCGCCGCCCAACCGGCGCGTGCCGCGCAGCCGTTGCCCGCCGAGGCGGCCGCACCGGCGCCGGTCGATCCGGACTCCACGCAGGGCCGGGCGTTCAGCGTGCGGACGCTGGGGCAGGGGGTGCCGTTCTCGCGGCAGGCCGCGCAGGTGCAGCAGCCGACGCCGACGCCGCCCCCGCACCAGCCGGGCGGCAACGGGCGGCGCCGCAAGCTGGGCACGCGTCCCGACCCGGGCGCCGCCGAGCAGCCGGGGACCGAACAGCCGGCCCGGGCCGCGCAGTCCGCCCGGCCGCATCTGCCGGCCGAGCAGCCGGTCGCCGCCCAGCCGCTGCCGCAGCCGTCGCCGGCCGGGCAGTCCCGGCTGGTGGGGGCCACCGAGGGCGGTGGCCGGTCGTACGCGATAGGCGCACCCGACGTGAACGCCGCCGAGGGCCCGGAGCCGCTGGACGGTCCGGGTGGAGCGGTCGAGGTCGCGGACCCGCCGCGCCCGCAGCCGATGGACGACGAGCTGCCCCCGGAGCCGCTGGACAACCCGCGCCGGCTGCTGGTGTGGCCCGCGCCGGACGTCACCACCCAGCAGGAGCTGAGCGACCGCGGCTACCGGCCGGTGATCGTGAACTCCCGTGAGGAGGTCGACGCACAGATCGCCGCGTTCCCCGCGGCGCTGTTCGTGGACCCGCTGACCGGCCCGATCACCCGGACCGCGCTGCAGTCGCTGCGGCAGGCGGCGGTGGCGGCCGAGGTGCCGGTGATGGTCACCGCCGGTCTCGGACAGGCGACGCGCGAGGCGGCCTACGGCGCCGATCCCGCCGTGCTGCTCAAGGCGCTCGCGCCCCGGGACAGCGAGCAGCACCCGCCGCGGGTGCTGCTGATCGAGGAGCACGCGGAGATCGCGCTCGCGCTGACCTCGACGCTGGAGCGGCGCGGGATGCAGGTGGCGCGGGCGGCGAGCGACGCGGACGCGGTGACGCTGGCCGGGCAGCTGCGGCCGAACCTGGTGGTGATGGACCTGATGCAGGTGCACCGCAGGCAGGCCGGGATCATCGACTGGCTGCGGGCGAACGGGCAGCTGAACCGGACGCCGCTGGTCGTCTACACGGCGGCGGTGGACCAGGCTGACCTGCCGCGGTTGGCGTCGGGGGAGACGGTGCTGTTCCTGGCGGAGCGGTCGACGAGTGCCGAGGTGCAGAGCCGGATCGTGGACTTGCTGGCGCGGATCGGTACGAACTAGGGCTCACTGAAGCGCCCCGAAAGGGGCGGTGGGGGTACCCCCGGTCGAAGGCCGGGGGCAGGAACTGCGCGACCGGCCACGGACCACCCGCGGCCGGCCGACAGCAGTTCCCCGCCCGGGGCGTTCACAGGCTGGTGACGTCCAGCTCCCCGTCGGCGTACCGCCTCCTGAGCACCTTCTTGTCGAACTTGCCGACGCTCGTCTTCGGCACCGACTCGATCACCGTCCAGCGCTCGGGGAGCTGCCACCTGGCGATCTTGCCCTCCTCGGCGAGGAAGACGCGCAGGGTCTCGAAGGTGGCGGTGGAACCCTCGCGCAGGACGACCGTGGCCAGCGGGCGCTCGCCCCACTTCTCGTCCGGTACGGCCACCACCGCGGCCTCGGCGACGTCCGGGTGGGACATCAGCGCGTTCTCCAGCTCGACCGAGGAGATCCACTCGCCGCCGGACTTGATGACGTCCTTCGCCCGGTCGGTGAGGGTGAGGAAGCCGTCGGCGGAGATGGTGCCGACGTCGCCGGTCTTCAGCCAGCCGTCCTCGCTGAACTTGTCCTCGGGACGCAGGGGTTCGGCGTCGGGGCCGTTGTAGTAGGCGCCCGCGATCCAGGGGCCGCGCACCTCCAGCTCGCCCGCCGACTCGCCGTCCCAGGGGAGGCGTTCGCCGCCGGGGCCGCTGAGCCGGGCCTCGACACTGGCCGGGAAGCGGCCCTGGGTGAGGCGGTACGCGAACTCCTCGGCGGTGCCGACCGCGTGGGCCGGCGGGCGGGCGACGGTGCCGAGCGGGGAGGTCTCGGTCATGCCCCAGGCGTGGCAGACCCGCATGCCCAGCTTGTCGAAGGCCGCCATGAGGGAGGGCGGGCAGGCGGCGCCGCCGATGGTGACCTGGGTGAGGGAGGAGACGTCCCGGGGGCGGGCGGTGAGCTCGCCGAGCAGGCCCTGCCAGATGGTGGGGACCGCGGCCGCGTGCGTGGGGCGCTCACGCTCGATCATCTCGGCGAGCGGGCCGGGCTGCAGGAAGCGGTCCGGCATCAGCAGGTTGACGCCGGTCATGAAGATGGCGTGCGGCAGGCCCCAGGCGTTGACGTGGAACTGCGGCACCACGACCAGGGAGACGTCCTGGTCGGTCAGGCCCATCGACTGGGTCATGTTGACCTGCATGGAGTGCAGGTAGATCGAACGGTGGCTGTACACCACGCCCTTGGGGTCGCCGGTCGTGCCGGAGGTGTAGCACATGGCGGCGGCCCGGCGCTCGTCGAGCTCCGGCCAGTCGTAGCCGGTCGGCCTGCCCGCGAGGAGCTCCTCGTACTCGTGCACGGCCGCGGTCGCGTCGGCGAGGAGCGAACGGTCGCCCGGACCGGAGACCACGATGTGCTCGACGGTCGGCAGCCTGGGCAGCAAGGGCGCGATCATCGGGAGCAGCGAGCCGTTGACGAGGACGACCTTGTCCGCCGCGTGGTTGACGATCCAGACCAGTTGCTCGGCCGGCAGGCGGAGGTTGAGGGTGTGCAGGACCGCGCCCATGGAGGGGATCGCGAAGTACGCCTCGGTGTGCTCGGCGTTGTTCCACATCAGGGTGGCCACACGGTCGTCGCCCTGAACTCCGAGGTCGTCCCGCAGGGCGTGCGCCAGCTGGGCGGCTCGGTCGCCGATCTCGGCGAAGCTGCGGCGGTGCGGCTCGCCCTCGCCGGTCCAGGTGATCACCTGTGACGTGCCGTGAACCCTCGACCCGTGGGTCAGGATCCTTGAGATCAGCAGCGGTACGTCCTGCATGGTGCTCAGCACGGCGTCCTCCCGGGGGCGACATTGCCTACTCGGTGGTAAAGGGGCTGCGCTGATTCTGCTCACATACCGTGCGGTATGTCACTAGGAGAAAGCCAACAAAGCCTGTTCGGACGCTTCGAACACCCCGGACGTTCCCGGGTGTCGCGCACGCCTCGTCGGCCGGGCCGCTAGCGTGCGAGGTCCAGCTCCGGGTCCTCGCGCAGCTTGCCGAGCGCACGCGACACGGCCGACTTCACCGTGCCCACCGAGACCCCGAGCACCTCGGCCGTCTGCACCTCGCTCAGGTCCTCGTAGTACCGCAGCACCACCATCGCCCGCTGCCGCGCCGGGAGTTTCATGATCGCCCGCCACATCGCGTCGTGCAGCGCCTGCCGTTCGGCCGGGTCGTCCTCGCCGGGCAACGGCTCGGGCTCGGGCATCTCGTCGCAGACGAACTCGTCGACCCGGCGCTTGCGCCACTGCGAGGTCCGCGTGTTCAGCAGTGCCCGGCGCACATAGCCGTCGAGGGCCCGGTGGTCCTCGATCCGCTCCCAGGCCACGTAGGTCTTGGCGAGCGCGGTCTGGAGAAGGTCCTCGGCATCGCTCGGGTTCGCGGTCAGCGACCGGGCGGTGCGCAGCAGGACGGGCTGGCGGGCTCTGACGTACGACGCGAACGACGGGTAGGAGGGGCGGGTGTGCGAGCGGGTCTGCCGCGCCGAGACAGCGGCGGCGTCCGAAGCGCTGGTGCAGACGGGTGTGGTCATGGCTCCACGCTATGAGCGGGCGTTGTCACCGCGGATCGGCCGCAGGTCCCGAAGCCGCGTCCCCCTCAGGTTGTAGGGGTGGGGCTGCCTACACCTCCTGAAGGTGGAGTACGGGTGGAGCTCCTGCGGGTTTACCCCTGAGGGGGAGAACCGCAGGGGGGCCGGGCCTCACCCGTCCGAGGTCAGGACCAGCCCGGACGTCGGTACGCCCGTACCGGCCGTCACCAGGACCCGGTCCGCCCCCGGTATCGGGTTCACGGCGGTGCCGCGCAGCTGGCGCACCCCCTCCGCCACGCCGTTCATCCCGTGCAGGTACGCCTCCCCGAGCTGTCCCCCGTGGGTGTTCAGCGGCAGCCGCGCCCCGGCGACGAAGTCCGCCGCCTCCCCCCGCCCGCAGAACCCGAACTCCTCCAGCTGCATCAGCACGAACGGGGTGAAGTGGTCGTACAGGATCCCCACGTCGATGTCGGCCGGGGCGAGTCCGCTGGTGCGCCACAGCTGGCGGGCCACCACGCCCATCTCCGGCAGCCCGGTCAGGTCGTCCCGGTAGAAGCTGGTCATCTGCTCCTGGGCCCGGCCGGCCCCCTGCGCGGCCGCCGCGATCACCGCGGGCGGATGCGGCAGGTCGCGCGCCCGCTCCACCGACGTGACGACGAGGGCCTGGCCGCCGTCCGTCTCCTGGCAGCAGTCCAGGAGACGGAGCGGCTCGACGATCCAGCGGGAGGCCGCGTGGTCCGCGAGGGTGATGGGCCGGCCGTGGAACCAGGCGGCCGGGTTGGTCGCCGCGTACGCGCGGCCGGTCACCGCCACGTGCCCGAACACCTCCGGGGTCAGCCCGTACGCGTGCAGGTAGCGCTGCGCCGCCATCGCCACCCAGGACGCCGGGGTGAGCAGCCCGAACGGCAGCACCCAGCCCAGCGCCGCGCCCTCCGCCGACGGCTCCCGGCGCTGCACGCCCGAGCCGAAACGGCGGCCCGACCGCTCGTTGAAGGCGCGGTAGCAGACCACCACCTCGGCGATCCCGGTCGCCACCGCCAGCGCCGCCTGCTGGACGGTCGCGCAGGCCGCGCCACCGCCGTAGTGGACGCGGGAGAAGAAGGACAGCTCGCCGATCCCGCAGGCCTGCGCCACGGTGATCTCCGGGCTGGTGTCCATCGTGAACGTCACCATGCCGTCCACGTCCGCCGGGGCCAGCCCCGCGTCGTCCAGCGCGGCCCGCACCGCCTCCGCCGCCAGCCGCAGCTCGCTGCGCCCCGAGTCCTTGGAGAACTCGGTGGCCCCGATGCCGACGACCGCCGCCCGCCCGCCGAGCGAGTCCCGGCCCCGCGCGCTCATGACCCCGCCTCGTCGGTGAGGGTGACGGTCACCGTGGCGTCGGCGAAGGTGAGGGTCACCGTGCCGGTCACGTGATTGCCGAGGCCGTTCGCGCCGACCACCCGGACCGTCGCCGTCCCGCGCTCGCCGTCCAGCTCCTCGATCCGGCCGGTCAGCACCATCGTGTCCCCCGGGTAGTTGGGCGCGCCGAGCCGGATGGCGACCTTGCGGAGCTCCGTCGTCGGACCGAAGTAGTCGGTGACGTACCGGCCGACCAGGCCGTTCGTCGTCAGGATGTTCATGAAGACGTCGGGGGAGCCCTTCTGCCGGGCCAGCTCGGCGTCGTGGTGCACGTCCTGGTAGTCCCGGGACGCGATCGCCCCCGCCACGATCAGCGTCCGCGTGATCGGGATCTCCAGCGGCGGCAGCTCGGTGCCCACCCCCGGCCGGGTCGTCTCAACTCCCACTCGCGATCAACTCCCCCAGTTCCTGGAGCACTTCGCTCCCGCTGCCCAGATACGCGTCCAGCTGCCGGCCCCACAGGAAGTGCCGGTGCACGGGATGGCCGACGTCGGCACCCGCACCGCCGTGCAGGTGCTGGCCCGTGTGCACGACCCGCTGCCCGGCCTCGGACGCCCACCAGGCCGCGGTCAGCGCGTGTGTGGCGTACGGCAGACCGGCGTCCCGCCGCCAGGCCGCCTCGTACGCCGTCACCCGGATCGCCTCGGTGTCCATGTGGGCGTCGGCGGCCCGGAGCTGGACCGCCTGCCGGGTGGCGAGCGGGCGCCCGAACTGCTCGCGGGTGTTGGTGTGGGCCACGGCCCGGGCGACGGAGCCCGCGCAGACACCCGCCTGGAGACCGGCGAAGGCGGTGCGGGCGGTGGCCAGGACGTCGGCGCAGGCGCCGGCGCCGCCCAGGATCTCGGCGGGAGCCTCGTCGAGGGTGAGCCGCCCCGCCGACCAGGGCGCGGTCAGCTCGACCTCCTCGACGCGGGCGCCGGTGCCCTCGCCGAGCGGCGCCAGCCACAGTCGCCCGCCGGCGTCCGCAACCAGGACGTGGGTGGCGTCCCGCAGCCACGGCACGACGGGGGCGGTGCCGCTCAGCCCGCCGCGCGCGCCGGGCCGTACCCCCTGCTGGGCGGGGAACGCCCCGGCCACCACCACCGAGCCGTCCGCGACCCCCGGCAGCAGCCGGGCCCGCTGGTCGTCGGTGCCGTGCGCGGCGATCGCCAGCTGCCCGTACACACAGTTCGCCGCGTACGGCACCTGGGCCGTGGTGCGACCCTGCTCCTCCAGCAGGAGCACCAGTCCCAGCAGGCCCAGCTCCGCGACCGCGGCGACCAGTCCGGCCCCGCACAGCGCCTTCCACAGCTCCGGGTCGCTGCCGGTGCCGGCCGCCCGCAGCCGCTCGTGGGTGGCGAGGTCGCCGAAGATCCTGGCAGCCAGGTCACGGGCCTCGGCCTGCGCCTCGGTGGGCGTGAAGTCCATGTCAGGCCTCCGCGCCGGGAGCGCCGGGAGCGCCGGGAGCGCCCAGTGTGTCGGGAGCGCCGAGTGTGTCGGCGACCCGGAAGACGGGCAGGGTCGACGCCCCGCCCTCGTCCTCGTACCGGCGGAACTCCACCCGTACCGGCAGCCCGATCCGCACCTTGTCGTACGGCACCCCCACCACGTTGCCCACCATCCGCACGCCCTCGGCGAGCTCGATCAGGCCGACCGCGTACGGCGGGTCGAAGGCCGGGAAGGGCGGGTGGTGCATCACGACGTACGACCAGACCGTGCCCTCGCCGGACGCCTCGACGGTGTCCCAGTCGAGGGAGCCGCAAACGTTGCAGCCCGGCAGCCAGGGGTGGCGCAGGGTGCCGCAGCCGGTGCAGCGCTGGATGAGCAGCCGCTCGTCGGCCACGCCCTCCCAGAAGCCGGCGTTGTCCCGGTTGACCACCGGACGGGGGCGCGGCGGAGCCTTGGCCGGCCTCCCCGCGGGCGCGTACTTCAGGACGCGGAGACGGTGGACGCCCACCAGCTCCGCGCCGATCCGGACGTCCGTGCGCGTGGTGACGAAGTAGCCCGTGCCCAGCTTCGTCGTCTTCCGCGCGGACACCGACTCGATCACCGTGTCGAAGACCAGCTCGTCGCCCGGCCGCAGCGGGCGCAGGTACTCCTGCTCGCAGTCGGTGGCGACGATCGAGACACAGCCCGCCGCGTCGAGCAGGGCGGACATCTCGTCGTACGCGCCGGTGCGTGCCGTGTTACCGGAGAGGCCGCCCATCGTCCAGGCCTGGAGCATGGTGGGCGGGGCGATCGCGTCCGGCCCCTCGTACGCCGGGTTGGTGTCGCCCATGGCCTCGCACCAGTGCCGGATCATGGGCAGGTTGACCGGGTCCTTGCCGGTGCCCGCCCGGGAGGCCGGCTGCCCCTCGTACGCCTTGAGCCGCGCCCCCAGCTCGTCAGTCCCCCCGGCCACGGCCACCCCTCCGCATCCCGAGCCGCATGGTCGCGACGATCTCCCGCTGCACCTCGCTCACCCCGCCCCCGAACGTGTTGATCTGCGCCGCCCTGTTGAGCCGCTCCAGTTCGCCGTCCCCGAACACTCCCGGCGAACCGGACCGGACCCATGCCGCCTCGCCGACGATCTCCTGACACATGCGATACGTCGCGACTGCCGATTCCGTTCCCGCGAACTTCACCCCGCTGGCCTCCGCGGGGGGCACCCGGCCCGCCCCCGCGTCCCCCACCAGACGCCAGCTGAGCAGGCGGTTCGCCGCCAGCCTGGCGTGTGCCTCGGCCAGCCGGAAACGGATCCACGGCTCGTCAACCCGGCGCCGTCCGGTCACCGGATCGGGGGTGCGGGCGGCGGTGAGCGCGGCCGCGTAGAAGTCCTCGGCCTGCATGCCCGTCGCGGCGAGGGCGACCCGCTCGTGGTTGAGCTGGTTGGTGATGAGCGACCAGCCGTCGTGCTCGGTGCCGACGAGATGACCGGCGGGGACCCGGACCCCGTCGTAGTACGTCGCCGTCGTGACCTGCCCGCCCACCGTCTCGATCGGCGTCCAGGAGAACCCGGGCGCGTCCGTGGGGACCAGGAGGATCGAGATGCCGCGGTGCCTGGGCGCCTCGGGATCGGTGCGGCAGGCGAGCCAGATCCAGTCGGCGTGCTGGGCGCCCGAGGTGAAGATCTTCTGGCCGTCGATCCGCCAGCCGTCCCCGTCCCGCACCGCCCGGGTGCGCAGTGCGGCCAGGTCGGTGCCGGCCGAGGGCTCGCTGTAGCCGATGGCGAAGACGAGGTCGCCGCGGAGGATGCCGGGCAGGAAGCGGTCCCTCTGCTCCGCGCTGCCGTACTTCATCAGCGTCGGCCCGACCGTGTTCAGGGTGACCATCGAGACGGGGGCACCGGCCCGGTACGCCTCGTCGAAGAACACGAACTGCTCGTCGGCGCCGCGGCCTTGACCGCCGTACTCGACGGGCCAGCCGAGGCCGAGCAGGCCGTCCGCGCCGATGCGGCGCAGCAGGGCACGGCGTTCGGCGGGGTCCTCGGGGGGCGGGGACGGGATCAAGGTCTCGAAGTAGGCGCGCAGTTCGGCGCGCAGCCGCTGCTGGCGTTCGGTGGGGGCCAGATGCATGGTTTCTGACTGTCCGTCAGATACCGCTCGCTGTCAAGGTCGGAAGGCGGCGGCTGCGGGGCCGGGGAGAGTGCCGACAGGAGCCGGAAACGCCTGCGCGGCGGTGCCGAAGCACCGCCGCGCGGACGCACTGCCCATCCCCACAGACCACACCCCCAGGGCTCAGGCGGGGCTTACCACAGCTTGGTGAAGTGGACGGCGACGTTGTCGTTGCCCTGCTGGATCGCGGTCCACGCGGAGCCGTTGACCTGAGCGGTGTTGCTCTGGTTCGAGGCGCCGTTGCCCACCGCGTTCTGCTGGGTGGTCGAGGAGTTGCCGTTGTTGTTGTGGCCGACCCCGCTGCCGATGATGCCCGCGGAGCCGGCGTTGGCGCTCGATCCGTGGTCCGCGATCGCACCGTTGTCCGCGGTCGCGACACCGGCGAAGAGGGCGGCGGCGAGCGGGAGGGCGGAGACGGCGGCGAGAACGCGGGCGGTACGGATGCTTGCCATGTTGATTCCTCTCAGAGCCCGGCTGTGCCGGAAGTTCGTCAAGTAAGTCCTTTTCCGAGGCAGTTGGCCGACTGCCTCGGTGTCTGTCTTCGACGTCGCGAGACCAGAGTTGCCCACCGAATCCCTGGCGAACCACCCCGGAAGCCCTCATTCGCCCTCAAGCGTGATGACAAGTCGATAAACCCCTTTCACCATCTTTGATCGACTTCCGTCTGAGTCATGACCACTCCGGACATCACCACACATCAAGCCCTTCAAGGGAAAAATCGTTCCGCCCGCGATCCACGGCCGAGTCGCCACCCCCGGCGTGTCCCGTCGACACCCCCTTCCTTTTTTCGAACGCACGTACGAACATAGAGCCATGGCCACCACCGATCGGCAGGCCACGACGCTGGCCCTCGCACACGCCCTGTCAGCCGCCGAGCGCGGCCTGGCCGTCATCCCCCTGTCCCGCACGAAACTCCCCGCCCTGCGCTCCCCCCACCGCCACGACCCGGACCCCGCGCTGCCGCCCTGCCACGGCGAGTGCGGCCGCCCCGGTCACGGGGTGTACGACGCCACCACCGACCCGGCCCGGATCCGCGAACTGTTCGCCGCGGCGCCCTGGGCGACCGGCTACGGCATCGCCTGCGGGCTGCCCCCGCACCGCCTGATCGGCGTCGACCTCGACGTGAAGGGCGGTACGGACGCCACCGGCGCCCTGCGCGAACTGGCCCTGCGGCACCTGTTCACCATCCCGCCGACGGTCGTCGTCCTCACCCCGAGCGGCGGCCGCCACGTCTGGCTGACCGGACCGCCGGACACCGTCGTCCCCAACTCGGCCGGCCGGCTCGCCCCCGGCATCGACATCCGCGGTGCCGGCGGCTACCTGGTGGGCCCCGGCTCACGCACCGACCACGGCGTCTACGCCACCGCCCCCGGCACCGAGCACCTGGTCCCCGCCCCCTGTCCCCCGTCCCTGCTCCGCCTCCTGCTCCCCCCGCCACGGGCGCCGCACCCCGCGACCCACCCCTCGGTCGGCAACCGCGGCCAGGGCCTGGTCCAGTTCGTCCTCTCCGCCCACGAGGGCCAGCGCAACACCCGCCTCTTCTGGGCGGCCTGCCGCGCCTACGAGAACGGCATCGGCCGGGCCCTGCGGGCGCCCCTGATCGACGCGGCGGTCCACACCGGCCTCACCGAACAGGAGGCCCGGGCGACGATCGCGTCGGCGGCCCGCATGACCGGCCACCGCCCCTGAGAAGCCCTGCGGAGCCCGCGGAGCCCTGGCAGCCCGGCGAAGCCCGCGGAGCCCTGGCAGCCCCGCGAAGCCCAGGGAGCCCGGCGAAGCCCTGGCGGCCCGGCGAAGCCCTGGCAGCCCCGCGAATCCCAGGGAGCCCGGCGAAGCCCTGGGAGGCGAGACGTGCCCAGCGGTCCCGAAAATCGAACGCACCAGGCCGCGCGCCCGCCTAACCTGCCCCCGTGACCCTGACCCGTGTCGTCCTCGCCTCCGGCCGCACGATCGGCCTCTCCCACCTCCGGCTCTCCTCGACGTACGGCGGGCTGCTGGAGGGTTATCCGCACCAGGCCCTCAACGACCGCCGCGTGAAACGCCTGTTGGCCGCGGCCACCACCGGGTTCCCGCGCACCCCGACCCATCTGGTCCCGCCCCCGCGCGAACACCCCGAGGACGGCCGCGCCGACGCCACCCGCCCCTTCGGCCCGGTGCAGATCCTGCCGCCGGTCGCCTGCATCGGCCTGTTCGAATCCGCACCCGTCGCCCCGGACATCGACCCGGTCCTGCACGGCTCGGCCCTCACGATCGTCTGGTTCCAGGCCACCCCCCAGCCGCCGTCGGGCCATGACGCGGACCCGGGGCTGCGTGAGGTGGCCTGGGAGGAACTGGCGGAGGACTACGAGATCTGAGGGCCGATGGCTGATCTCCCGCGCTCCCCGCTCTGCGACGTGGGAGTGCCGAGGCAGCTACGAAAGATGCGCGGACGCAGACTTTCGGGAACTGATCCGGGCGGGGCCCGCTCGCCATGCTGACGGCATGGATCAGGCGAGGATTTCCCGGCGTGCCCTGGTGGGCACGGCCGCAGCTGCCGCCGCCGTGACGACCGGTGCGGCCCCGGCTCCACGGGCAACGCCGGACCGCCCACGGACAGGCCGCTCGGCCTCCCGCCGCGTCGAAGCCCTGCTCGCCCGCATGACGACGGCGGACAAGATCGCGCAGCTGAACATCCCGGTCCGCCTCCCGCAGGAACTGCTCGGCGACTCCACGAACCCGACCGGCACGGCGGAGCACCGGGAGGCGTACGTACGCGGCCGGACCGTGGTCGGCACGGGGGCCGGGCGGCTGCGGCTCGGCCCGGGCGGCGGTTTCTTCGGCCTGGTCGACCAGACCCTGTCCGGTTCCGTCGAGGTGCCGCATCCGCTCACGCCGAACACGGGCGGGCGGGACGGGACCGAGGTCGTACTGCTGTACGTCACCGACGACCTGGCGAGCGTCTCCCTGCCACGGATCCGGCTGCGGGGCGTGGTCAAGAGGCGGGTGGCGGCGGGAGAGCGGGTCACGGTGACGTTTTCCGTGGCGGCCGCCCGGGACCTGACCCTCGTCGACGAGCGGCTGCGCACCGTGGTGGAGCCGGGCACGTTCACCCTCAGCGTCGGCAGCGCCTCGGACTGCCTGCACCAACGGATCTCCCTGACCGTGTCCTGACCCGCCCCCCACCACCGGAAAACCGGAAGACCGGAAAACGGAAGACCGGAGAACTGGAGAACCGGAGAACCGGAGACCCCATGAACACCGCCGGCACCCCCCTCGCCGAGGCCGACTACATCGCGGCCACCGCCGACGAGCTCAGCCGCAGGCAGGGCGCCGACCGGGCCGCGGCGCTGGTCAGCCAGAGAGCCCTCTTCCAGCGCCGCGGCCGGATCGTCCTGCATCCCGACCGGCTGGTCCTCACGAACTGGTCGGACACCGGCTCCCTGGTGCTGGTCCGCACGGACATCACCGCGGCCGAGACCCGCTTCACCGACCTCTACGGCCGCTTCGTGGGCGGCCTCCTCAACGCCGGCAAGCCCCTCGTCCTCACCGTCACGGCCCCGTCCCCGGGCGACCTCTACCTGCCCGTCAACCGCCGCGAGTTCATGGAGACGACCGACGACAGGCAGTGGGAGAAGCGCATCAACGAGTGGCTCAACGGCTGATGCCGACTGCCGGTGGGGCCGCCTCCGCGGCCGCCGAGAAGTCGTACCCGGACCAGTCGCTCAGCCGGACGAATCCGAGGCGCTGGTAGAGGGCGTTGCTGGTGGGGTTGGACAGGTCCGCGAACAGCACGACGTCCTGGGCGCCCGCGGCCAGCGCGGCCCGGCTCACCTCCGCCGTCACGGCCGCCGCGTAGCCGCGACCGCGCAGGTGGGCGGGGGTGTGGACGACGTCCACCTGCATCTGGCCGCCGATCAGCGGATTGAGGCCCGCGACGGAGACGGGAGTGCCGTCCGGGGTCTCCCAGAGCGTGTAGGTCTTGTCGGCGAAGCGCGTGCCGGCCCAGGTCGCGGCGTCGACGACGACGTCCTCCCCGACGGCCCTGGCGAACTCGGCGCACCAGAACACGGCCTGTTCGAGATCCTGCTCGCCCAGAACACGGCCCCGGCCCGCCGGCATCGGATCCGGTGGGGTGAGCGTGCCGAGGCGGTACAGACACAGCCGGGTGTCCCGGAGTCTCGGCGTCGCGCCGGTGCGTCGCTGCCAGGCCTCGGCGAAAGCGGTGGCCGTGCCGTGGTCCGCGCTGACGGAGGGCAGGGGCTGCCCGAGGCCGGCCAGGTGGGCGGCGAGCGAGTCGGCCTGCTCGGGCGTGAGCGGGGAGAGCCCGAAGCCACGGGGCGGGAGGCGGTAGCAGGTGGCGTGCACCTCGCCGGCCCGCTCCAGCATCCCGAAGACGGGAACACCGGTGCCGAACGCCCCGGCCCCCCGCGCCCGCACCCGCTCGGCCCACGTCGACTGCATGACGTGCGGGCCGGGACGCGAACGCAGGAACTCCCCGGCACGGGCGAGGAATTCGTCGACGTCATGGGTCAGGTACCAGTCGGATGAACGCATGCCCGATGCTCTACCACTCGGCCCCCGCACCCAGCCCCACCCCGCCGGGCCCGGTGCCGCCCGCACACCCTTTCCAGCCACCCGCGACGGAGCGTTCCCCGACGGAGACACCGCCGGGTTCGCACACTGCGCCGGGTTCGCACACTGCGCCGGCTTTCCCGCCCCGGCGGCGGTGTGCCTGCCCCGGCTGCCGCGGCTGAGCCCAGGTAGAGGTCCCTGCGGGCGGCCACGAACGCCTCGACCGACTGCGCGGGGGGCGCCCGTCACCCGCTCGACACCGTCGGCCGTGCGGTCGTAACGGTCGTCCCGGTGCAGCCGGGCCATGGTGGCGATGTGCCGTACGAGGTGCGGCGGCATCCCCAGCTTCGGGAGCTGGGCCTCCCACCGTTGTGCGGGCACGTCTGTCTAGGTGTGCCCGGCGCCGAACGGCAGGGCGATCGTGCCGTTCTCCCGGATCGACCGGGCCGCCATCGTCGTGAACAGGGGGGTCCAGGAACACCGTCGGCCGCACGTGCACCACGGGCAGGCCGGACCAGTCGAAGACCTCCTCCGCCAGCCGGTGGAGCCGCTGCTGGTGCGATTCCCCGGTGCTGGTGGCGGTCATCTGCGACACCGTCATCTGCGACAGGTCGACCAGGGCCTCCAGGGTCCCGCACTCCTTCGCGACGGAGGCCACCACGGTCGCCGCGAGGGCATGCACATCAACGGCCGAATCTGACCCGCTGCTTTTCATCCGAGACGGCGAATCCCTGCTGTCGGCACACTTCGAGTACGTCCTGGATCCGACCTGTCAAGAAATAGAAGTGGCGTGTGTCTTCGGTACGGAATCCCACACCGGAAGTACCGAACATCCCACGACAGGGGAACACTTCGGCAATCTCCTGGGCTGCGCACTCCAGCGGCCTGATTCCGAACAACTTCGCGAGGGGCCCAAGGGCTCGTACACGCAGATGAAGCCTGCCGTCCTCCATCGTGAGCACACCCAGCGGCCACGTTGCGTTCAGCCGCCAACCCGACATGTTCGGAATGCTTGCGCCACCGATGAATCTCATGGCCCAGATCATGCACCTCGGCCTGGAACGCGCCAAGGCCGTGTCGACCACCGCGGCAGACCTCGGCGACCGCGCCGCCGGTAGTTCGCATCGAGGAGGGGGCGGGCCGGTGAAGCACTTCAGTGACACGTAAGGAGGCCGCCCCGAGCGTGCGTCACTGGATGTCGAAGCTGACTACGGCGCGGGCCGGGGTCCGGAAGGAGTCGCCGCTTGTGGGGGAGCGCTCGACCAATACGCTGACGCGGGGACCGGTGTCGCCTGTGGACTGGTAGCTCCAGGCGGGGCCCCGCAGTGGCGAGCCGCACAGGCCATCCGGAAGCTCGGTCTCATCGCGGCCCAGCCCGTAGGCACTGCCGTAATTCTCGTCGAACAGGGGCATGCCATCCGGGACGAGGCCTGCGCGGTGTAGGTAGTTCGGTATCTGGTCGCTCAGGAAGGAGACCTCGGCGCTGCCGTTTCGCGTGAAGTAGTGGATGTCGGATGCGTCGGCGGGGATCGTTGCACTCCCGGCGCCGATCACGCCTGGCAACTGCACGTCGCTTCCCTGGCAGGCCCGGACATCGCCGAACGGGTAGAACAGCTCATCCCGGAACAGCCAGACGAGCCCTCCAGCCAGCATCGCGAGGACGAGGGTGACCACCCCCAGGCACGACAGCCGGCGCCGTAGCCCGCCCCCGCTGTCCGGCACACCGGTCACGTTCTCCGGGGACGTCGTCCCGTCCAACTCCTCATCCCCCCCGACCCCAGACTTGGCCTCGGGACCGGCCTTCCAAGATTCGCCCATGAACGCCCCCCGGTTGTGCCCTGCATGCGGACACGCGGAGCCTACGCCGGTGATCAACCGCCGACACGCACGGCGGAGGTGATGATGGGCGCGGTCGAGCAGACGCAGAAACAGCGAATACCGCGATCCAGCACGTCCCCGGCCATAGTTCGCATCGAGGGGGTAAGCCCGTGCCACAGCCATGGCAGAAGGAGCGGAGAAAGAAAGGAGCGGAGAAACACGGGGATTCGGCGACGCTGACGGCTCCTCATGCTGATGTCAGCGCGAGCAAGAATCCTGCGGGTCCGCGCCCAACCCGCCCCACCTCGCTCCTTGAAGCGGTGGGCGGCCAGCGAGGCCGGTTGCGGTACAGCAGCGAGGTACAGCAACCACAGCAACCGAGACCGATCTCTGTAGAGCTACGGAACAGAAGGCTTCTGACGTCCACGACGCCGGAGGGGGACGTACACCAGCGTCTCCGTCCGACCGTCGCATCGTGCGGCGACAGCAGCCGGGCCACGCCGGGATCGAACTCCTCAAAGGCGACGCCGTCCTCCTATCCGCCACTCCGGCGCGACGGCTCTTGCACGCGATCACCCACAAGAGGAAGATCCTCCCCGATCGAGGGAGATGTAATGCTGCGGTTCATGGACTGGTCCGTGGTCGTGATGGGATGCCTCCTGGTTCTGGGGAGTCTCGGTGGCCGCTGGTGGGAACGGGCCAAGGTTTCGAGGGGAGACAACTCCGACCCGGGCATGCGTTACTTCTGGGCCTGGCTCCCCCTCCTCATAGGCCTGGGGATGATCAGCGCGAAGTTGCCAAGCCTCCTGCACGCCCCCCATCCCATCATCGAGGTTGTTGACGCGCTCAACTTCGTACTGGCGGTCGCGGTGTTGGTCTTCGCCGTCCGGTCTGGGCGCGGCTTCTTCCGGTCGCGCAGCACCACGTGACAGCCACGCCGACGGTCTCCCGGGAACGCCCGTGGAGGAGTTGCCCAAGCCGCCGTACCGCAGCGGAGTACAGCAACCCCAGCAACCGAGCCAACGCCTAAAAGCGGCTCCCACGGCACGCACCGCGACCTGTATGAGCCTCGCTGAGCGATCCGCATGAAGCTATGGGTCGTACAGCGACCAGGGACGGCCCGTGGAGACCGCGGACATCATCGTGCCCGCCGCCCACTGCGAGATCGTCTACGAGATTCCCATCAACCGGTAGGCGACAGCCCCCTCAGGCCACGATCCGAGGCCCTCAGGCTGTGTCCCAGCCGTGCCGCTTCCGTGCCCGACAGAGCGGGAAACCAGGGGGAACAGCGGTGCCCGACGGGGGCGCACACGCCGACGGCCCCCGACCGTCTTGCCTGGTCAGGGGCCGTCCACGTCATGCGGTGGGTGTGGGATTTGAACCCACGGTGACTCGCGCCACGACGGTTTTCAAGACCGTTCCCTTAGGCCGCTCGGGCAACCCACCTGCGCCCCGGCCCACCAGGGGCGGAGCGGGTACAGAGTACCGGCCTCGGATGCCTCGTGGGGGTTGTGGTCCACTCAGGGTCCACTGGCTCTGTCCCGCCGCCGGTACCGCGCTCCGATCAGCAGTCTGTCCGCAGCTCTACGCCTAGGCACGGTGCCCCGGCCCCCGCTCAGCCCGCTCCCGTCGCTGCGTCCACCCCGCCCGTCACACCGGAACCGACCCCGGCCCCGGCCCCGATCGCTCCGGCCCCCGCCGCGCCTGCGGTCAAGGTCCCCGAGCCGCTGCTGACCGAAGCACGCTCCATCGCCGCGTCCCACCACGCCGAGCACGGAGAAACGATTTCTCCGGCCCAGCTCAAGAGGCGACTCGGCATCGGCCTGCCCATGGCCACGGCCCTTCACGCCGCTCTGTAGCGCCGCGTTCTCCCCGCCGGCCTTCCGGCACCACCCACCTCGCCCGTCCCTGGGCCCGACTCGCCATGCCTGCGGGCAGCAGCCCGAGCGCACTGAATCGCTGCTGCCCGCAGGTCCCACCCTCGCGCCGGAAAGGAGACCCCGCCACCCATGCGCCGCCCCCTCGACCTGCGCCACGTGATCAGCCCTGGCCTGCGGGATCTGATCGAACTGGCCAACACCCACGACTTCGACCGCGTACAGCAGCAGGTGCGCGACCTGCGCGGCTGCACCAGCCCCGTCAACCTCCACGGCTTCACCATCACCACTGACCAGACCGCCAAGGAAGTGGTCCGCTCCTACCGCTCCGAAGACGAACCCTCCGGACGCCTGCTGACCACCTGCGGCAACCGCCGTTCCTCTCGCTGCCCCGCCTGCTCCCGCGTCTACGCCGCCGACACTTACCACCTCATCAAGGCCGGACTCTCCGGCGGCAGGAACGTCGCCGAAACCGTCCGCGACCACCCCCGCGCCTTCGTCACCCTCACCGCCCCCTCCTCCGGCCCCGTCCACAACCGGCCCACCACCGGTGCGGGCAAGCCCCGCCCCTTCGCCCGCCCCTGCGCCTGCGGTGACACCCACGCCGAAGACGCCCCCGAACTCGGCACCCCCCTGAACCCGGCCACCTACGACTACACCGGCGCCGTTCTGTGGAACGCCCACGCCGGACAGCTCTGGGCGCGCTTCACCACCTACTTGCGCCGGGTCCTGGCCAAGCATTTCGGCATGACACAGAAGGCCCTGAACCAGTCCCTGCGCGTCTCCTTCGCCAAAGTGGCCGAGTACCAGAAGCGCGGCCTGGTCCACTTCCAGGCCGTGATCCGTTTCGACGGCCCCGACGGACATACCAGCCCGCCCCCGGCCTGGGCCACCTTCGACGCCCTGAGCGCCGCCGTGAGCCCGGCCGTGAAGAGCGCTCGGCTCACCATCGCGTCCGACGCCATCGGCGAACGCGTCATCGCCTGGGGCGGCCGGTACAAGGTCGACCCCATCACCGCCCTGGGCGAACGGCGTACTCACAGACGCGCGCGTTGCCGAGTAAACAGACGCCAAGGTCACCGGGCACGTCGCCAAGTACGCCACCAAGAACGCCGAAGGCACCGGCACCGTGGACCGCACCCTGATGTCGTCCCTGTGCCGAACGCGGCTACGTACGCGGCCCTGACGGCTTCCACGACGTGTGCGCCGACTGCGACGGCACCGGACAGGCCGAACCCATCAAGGCCCTGCCCGTACAGCAGCATGTACGGCAGATGATCCGCACCGCCTGGGCCCTCGGCCACCTGCCGGAGCTCGCCCACCTCAAGCTCTGGAAGTGGGCCCACGTGCTCGGCTTCCACGGCCACTTCTCCACCAGGTCCCGCGCCTACTCCACCACCCTCGGCGCACTCCGCGACGTTCGCCATGCCTGGCGTCTCGCCCAGGCCGAAGCCGCCCGCGCCCGCGCCGGCCTCCCCGCCATCGACGAGAACACCACCCTCGTCACCGCCTCCTCCTGGACCTACCTCAGCAGCGGCTACCGCCCTGGCGAGGAATTCATCGCCGCCCAAGTCCGCCACGACATCGCCCACGCCCAACGCATCAAGCCGGAAGGAGATCCCTGGCTGTGACCACTCCGACCAAGGCCAAGGGGCCGACGCTGAAGCTGGGGGAGGCTCTTGCCGAGATCAGGGTGTCCCGTGCCGCCTTCTACCGCATGCGCGCACGGGGGCAGGCCCCCAGGCATCTGAAGCTCCCCAACGGTCAGATCCGCATACGCCGGGCCGACCTCGACGCCTGGTTCGACTCGTGCGAGGTGCAGAAAACGTGCTGACCTACGACGTGCAGATCTGGGGTATCCGCAAGCGGCCCAACCGTGTGGCGGCCTATCAGCTCCGTTGGCGGGTCGGCCCCCGCCCGTTCTCCAAGAGCTACAAGATCAGGGCTCAGGCCGACGGTCGACGCTCGGAGCTGCTGGCCGCCCTGCGCAGCCGTGAGCAGTTCGACACGGAGACCGGCCTGCCTGCCTCGGAGGTGCAGGCGCTCAACTCCACCACGTGGTACGCCCATACCCGCGCCTATGCGGAGATGAAGTGGCCTGGCGCCTCGGCCGAGCACCGCGCGAGCATCGCTGACACGCTGGCCACCATCACGCCGAAGCTCGCCAAGGACAACCGTGGGGCTCCGGCTCCGAAGGTCCTCCGCATCGCCCTCTACTCGTGGGCCTACCGCTTCGTCCTCAGCGACGACGGGACACTGAAGCCCCGTATCGACGTCGAGGAGCCGCCCGCCGACGTCGTGGCGGCGCTCGACGCTCTGACACTGAAGCAAGACGGCACGGCCGCTGCCGAGAACACGGTGAATCGCAAGCGAACGGTCTTCAGCAACCGCCTTCG
Source organism: Streptomyces sp. NPDC086777 (assembly GCF_040702065.1). Classification (NCBI taxonomy): domain Bacteria; kingdom Bacillati; phylum Actinomycetota; class Actinomycetes; order Kitasatosporales; family Streptomycetaceae; genus Streptomyces; species Streptomyces sp. NPDC086777. The sequence continues at coordinate 150,661 of NZ_JBFBJI010000003.1, forward strand.
GTACGCGGCGGAACGGGAGTTGCTGGCGACCCTGCCGCTCGACAAGGTCGATTGGGCCCCGCCCGAGTCTGACGACGAGATCGACTTTCGATTCGTACCCGGCCCCAAGCCGGCGAAGGCGCTGATCGACGCCGTAGGAGAGCAGGGGGCACGCGGACGCCACCTGATGGCCTTCTTCGGCTGCCTCTACTACGCGGCCAACCGCCCTGGAGAGGCGGCCAATCTCCGGGAAGAAGACTTCACCTTGCCCGAAGAGGGCTGGGGCGAGGTGCTGCTGTCCACGAGCACGCCCCGCGTCGGCTCCGGGTGGACCGACACGGGCGAGTCGTTCGATACGCGCGGCCTGAAGAAGCGGGCCCGCAAGGCGACCCGGCCTGTGTCGGTTCCCCCCGTGCTCGTGCGCCTGGTCCGCTAGCACATCAAGGAGTTCGGTACCGCTGAAGACGGTCGGCTGTTCCGTGCGGCCCAGGGTGGCGGCCTGCTGTCCAAGGAGTACGGGGAGGCATGGAAGGCCGCCCGGCTCGCCGCGCTGACCGGGTCCGAGGCGGCTTCCCCCCTGGCTGACGTGCCGTACTCGCTGCGTCACGCGGGCGTATCGCTCTGGCTTGAGTCCGGCGTCTCTCCGGCAGAAGTCGCACGCCGGGCAGGCCACAGCATCGCAGTCCTGTTCCGCTTCTACGCCAAGGCCATCCACCGCAATCAGCAGCGCGCGAACCAGCAGATCGAAAGCGCGTTGGAAGCGGCCGACGAAGACTGACAACGAGGCCCGCAATCCCGCTCATCCAAGTCGAGGGTGAGCGGGGTTCTGCAGTATCCGGTTCCTTTCACGTGTACACGCTGGCCCAGCCGGTCGAAGCATCCGACGTGGAGGCTTAACCGCCCCGGCAGCCCTGCCCGGCTCCGGTACCTTGGACGAACTCGCCATCCGCCTGACCGTTCCCCTCGCAGAACGTGGCCCCTCACTGGCTCAGCGATGTGTGCTGCGGCGGCACGAGCGCCAGCTCTCCGCCGGACGGAGTTCCCGCCTCCCTGCCGTGTGTCCGCCAGGTGGTGCCCCGCCGCAGCCGACCGAGATAACGGTAGAAGCGGTCCGGCAGGAACACGGCATCCGCGACGATCATCGCGCCGGAGAAGAGCGGCAGGCCCAAAAAGAGCGCGATACCCAGGTGCATGCCCAACAGCAGTGCCAGCACGGGGTACTTGAGTCTGCCGAAGAGGACGAACGGGAAGGCCACCTGCACCAGCACCGTCAGGTAGCAGACGATAGTGATGAGTACGTCGTGTCGGTCCGCCATGGTGGAGAGCTCCGGCCAGGGCCGGAACACGTCGAGGTTCAGGGCGTAGTGGAGGGCACTTCCGTTGCCCCAGGTGGCGCCCTGCACCTTGTACAGGCCCGCGGATCCGTAGAGGAAGCAGACCTGGGCGGCGATGACGAGCATGCCGCAGTTGTGCAGCACGGCGACCACCGTCTGGCGTGCGTCGCGGAGGTGGCGTCGCAGCTCGCCGGACGGCTGGTCCAGCGGAAGCCGGTGAGTCCTGTCGGCGGATACCAGCCGGGCCCTGCGCGCGTCCAGGGACCAGCGTCGGCCGCATGCGGTGACGACGAGGTAGAGGGCCATGAGGAGGATGAGGTTGTCCCCTCCGTCCGTCATGAAGATCGCCCTGGCGTGAAACGAGGCCACCACGACTGCGAAGAGCACGGACACCGCTCTGGTCCGCCAGCCCAGCATGAACAGTGCCGAGGTGACGAGGGCCACCGTGTAGCAGACCTCGAAGTAGGCGCGGCTGTCGGACAGGGTGAGGATGCTGGCCCATCCGGTCTGGTCGAAGAGTTCCCTGGCCAGTGCCGGCGTCCACGGTGAGCCGGGACCCCAGATCTCGTCGCGGTGGGGAAATTCGCGCAGCAGGAAGGCGACGTACAGGAACCCGTACCCGATACGCAGAACCGCCGCGGCATACAGGGAGATCGGCTGTTCCAGCAGGAGGGTGAGGAGCGTGAGGATGCGGGCCGGCATGTGCTGCGACCCGTGTACGCCCGCCCGCTCGGTGCCGTGTCCGGGGCGCGAGGGCATGGTTGCCGCGATCGGTGTCTGCTCAGCCTGCTGCATGGGGGGCCACCTTCCACCAGGGCAGGTAACGGGTGTCCACGGGCTTCTGTGCTGCCGCGGCGGGGTCGGGGCCCACCGCTGCGGGCGCGGCGATGGGCAGGCCGACCACTCGCAGCTGGATGGACTCGAACGCGCCGTGATGCCGGGCGGTGACGCGCTCCGCCGCGATGTTGCGCAGGTATTCCTGGATCATCACAGCGCGCTGGGAGTGCGGCCGATCGTCGCCTCCGTGCGTCTCGAGGTAGGAAGTCCAGGCCCGGCGCAGCATGTTCTGCGCGGTATGGCTCGGGAAGGGGTCGTGTCTCACCGCGGCTGTATCGACGGCGCTCAGGTCAAACCAGCCGCTGACCCGGACGGCGCCATCCGCAGCGGTGTGCATGGTCCGCGCCGAGATCCTCCGGTTGACCGACTCCGGGTCCGGGGCGAAGAGTCGCCAGTTCTGCTCGAACAGCGGGAAGACCCAGGCGTCGACCTGCCGGCTGTATTGCCGGGAAACGGGATTCGGTGGTGCCACCTCCAGGAACACCAAGAGCACGTGGACCAAGGTCATCGCCAGACACAGGACCACGGCGACTCGTACCCCGGCCCTGACGGCGACGGGCGGCTTCGACGGTGCGTCGACGGCAAGTGGTCCGCCGCCCCCGTTCTGTGCGGCTCGCCCGGCGACGGCCCGGTCTGACTCGTCGGCATCCGGTGCCGCGACGCCACCATGCACGGCCCCGTCCGGCCGGTCCCGCCCGACTTCTCTCACTTGTTTCTCCTGAGGTTCACCGGCGGCGTGCGGCGGAATCGGTGACGATTCGCGCCGTACGCCGTCCGTCCTACTCACGCACGTGGGTGGTGGCCCCCGAGCACACACGCTGCCGGAGACCGCACGCGCGTGATCCAGCTACGCCGTCGCAGATCCCCAGGACGCGCTGGAATCGCTCCGGGCCGCGCTGACCATCGCGCTAGGCAGGATCACAGCCGTAGCCATAGTCCGTGCCGCCCTGGTCTCCGTAGTCATCGGGTTTACCGGGCTTGCCCGGCTTGCACCCATGGCCGTTTCCACCGGTGGTACCGGCGGTCGTCGAACCCGTGGTACCGGCGGTCGTCGCGCCCGTCGTCCCGGCCGTCGTGGTACCCGTCGTCCCGGCCGTCGTCGCGCCCGTCGTCCCGGCCGTCGTGGTACCCGTCGTCCCGGCCGTCGTGGTACCCGTCGTCCCGGCCGTCGTGGTACCCGTCGTCCCGGCCGTCGTCGCGCCCGTCGTCCCGGCCGTCGTGGTACCCGTCGTCCCGGCCGTCGTCGCGCCCGTCGTCCCGGCCGTCGTGGTACCCGTCGTCCCAGCCGTCGTGGTACCCGTCGTCCCGCCCGCGCACTGTGGCCGGGTGATCGTGTTGGTGTCCAGCGTCACGGCACCGTTACGGGCCAGTGCCCGCCCGTCGATCGTTGCGCCTGTCGTGGCAGAGATAGACGTCAGTGCCAGGATGTTGCCGACAAAGGTGGAGTTGGTGCCGAGGGTTGCCGAACTGCCGACCTTCCAGAACACATTGCACGGCGAGGCGCCGTTGATGAGAAGCACCCGACTGGCAGACGCCGTCGTCAGACCCGAACCGACCTGGAACACCCAGACGGCGTTGGGATCCCCCTGGGCGTCCAGGGTGAGAGTGCCGGTGAGCCCCAGAGTGGAGGAAGCGGTGTAGACGCCCGGCACCAGTGTCAGGCCACCAGCGTCCGCAGGAAGGGCACCGTCGGTGGCCTGTCCGGCAGCGTCGTTGTAGGCCGTGACCAGGTCGGTCTGGGCCTGGTCGGCCACGGCGTCCGCAGAGTGCTGCGCGCCGTTCACCAAACCGGGAGGGAATCCGGTGATGGACGTACCCGGACTCACTCCGAGATCCCCGGTGACGACCGAGGGACCCGTGTTGGTGACGGCCGAACCGGCCAGGACCGCAAAGCTGTCCGCCGTGCCCAGCGGCACAGGTGTGGCGATGGCATTTGCCTGCGTCGGCGTCATAGCGACTACGACAGCGGCGATCACCACAGCAAGTGCCGCCGCGATCCAGACCGACAACGTACGCCGTAGCGGCGCGACAGGGATATTCAGCGTCATCGAGGGGCCAACTCCTGTGAGGGGATGGTGAGGTATTTGGCGTTCTCAGTCGCGCAGAATCGCCATGTTTCTGCCGCTGGCATATTACTCAGGAACATGGGTCGGGCTAGGTTCATTTGAGTGGTTTCGCCGAACTTGACGAGCGAATCGCGAAATGCCAGCAATACCTAGTGGGCCGAATGGCGTCAACTGTTCACCCGGAAGGGCGAGGACGTACATAACCAAAGAGGACTGCTCCTCCTGGAGAGACAGTCGGCCAGCGTCACCGGAACAGAAGACGTACCACAGGGAAATCATTCTTACCCTGCGCGACACCACTGAAGGCAACACCTTGCAGGCACCCCCAAGAGCGGAACCATCCGGCGGTCTTCCAGGCAAAATGAGCCCGGTAGACCCAGGCCGCGGGATACTCTCCCGCCGTGATCACGCCGCCGGGTCGGGAAATTCAACGGTGGACCGATTCATGAGTGCAGGACCACGCAACGCACAAGCACAACCTAGCCAAATAAGTCACGCCAATTAAATTGCACATTAGTTCGCTTTCGCCGGACCCACAGAAGGCCCAATCCGGTGGTGCCAGAGCCGTCGCCTCGGCTCTCACCCACTCGGATAGCGCTCGCACGTGGAGAGAAGCAGTACACGCTCACCGATGCCGAAGGTGAGCGGGACGCCTTCACATTCGACTCATTCCGGGTTATCGGCATGCGCCCTTATTGGCTGATCGCCCGTACGAGTGACGGGAGGGTTAAAGGCTCTTACGCAGGTGGAACAAATTCGTGGCAGCGATGTGCGCGGATGCTCCTGACTCCGGTCACCTCGGATATCGTGACGGGCCGGGCCGCAGGATGTATGCGCCCCTGCCGTTCCTCCGGTGTCCGCCACAGGGACGGGCTGGACGGGCCGCCGGTTCGCGCATGGTCGGCGGCCCGCCTGTCACCGACCGCGCCACGCGTCGGGAGTCGGATACGAGGCACACCCATGTCAGCTGTGCCCGCTCCGCGCCGGCGTCGGACCGGTACCGCAACGCCGCCCGGCGGGCGGGTGTCGCTACGCCGTCATGGCCTCGGTCAAGCACCAGTGGCTCCCGTTCACCGGGAAACGCGACCTCTTGACCAACTCCAGGTCAATGCAGGGACGGCGATCCACAATCTGGTCCACGCCTGGTCCACACGCAGTGATCCACAACGCGACAGGGCCGGATCGGGGTGAGACAACCCCCATGCAGAAGGGGTGTCCCTCACTGAGGGACACCCCTTCTGACCAGCACGTCTATGACCTGCGGAGGCGGCGCGATCCGAACCCACGGGGACGCTTTCGCGTCCTCACGTTTTTCAAGACCGTTCCCTTAGGCCGCTCGGGCAACCCACCCCGCGCCGACCGAGATCGGCGCGGGGAACAGAGTAACCGGTTCCCGTGGGCGGGTGCGGGTCAGTTGTCGCCGACGCGGGAGCCGAGGGTGACGGTGGCCGTGTGCTCGCTGCCGTTCCGCTTGTAGGTGATCTCGACCTTGTCGCCGGGCTTGTGGGTCCAGATCTCGCCGATCAGGGTCGGGCCGCTGTCGATCACCGTGTCGTCCAGCTTGGTGATGACGTCGCCGGGCTTGAGGCCGGCCTTGTCCGCGGGGCCGCCCGACTCCACCGCGGCGGAGCCGCCCGAGCCGGAGTCGGTGATCTGGGCACCGGAGGTGCCGTCCTCCAGCGACACCGACGCGCCGATCTTCGCGTAGACCGGCTTGCCGGTCTTGATCAGCTGCTGCGCCACGTACTTGGCCTGGTTGATCGGGATGGCGAAGCCGAGCCCGATCGAGCCCGACTGCCCGGTGCTGCCGAGGCCCCCGCTCGTCGCGGACTGGATCGCGGAGTTGATGCCGATCACCGCGCCGGAGGCGTCCAGCAGCGGACCGCCGGAGTTGCCCGGGTTGATGGACGCGTCGGTCTGCAGGGCGCTCATGTACGACGCCTTGCTGGTGGAGCTGCCGTCGCTGGAGGCGACCGGGCGGTTCTTGGCGCTGATGATGCCCGTGGTGACCGTGTTGGACAGGCCGAAGGGGGCGCCGATCGCGATCGTCTCGTCGCCGACGGCGACCTTGTCGGAGTCGCCCAGGGCGAGCGGCTTCAGGTCCGACGGCGGGTTCTTGAGCTTGATCACCGCGACGTCGTAGCCCTGGGCGTGGCCGACGACCTCGGCGTCGTACTTCTTGCCGTCCGGGAACGTCGCGGTCAGCTTGCCGCCGTCGAGGGAGTCCGCGACCACGTGGTTGTTGGTGATGATGTGGCCCTGCTTGTCGAAGACGAAGCCGGTGCCGGTGCCACCCTCGCCGTTGGTGCCCTCGGACTCGATGGTGACCGTGCTGGGCAGCGCGTTCTGGGCGACCGCCGCGACGGTGCCGGCGGCGCGCTTGACCTGGGTGGCGCCGCCGCTGGAGGTCGCGGAGATGGTCGTGGAGCCGCCGTCGTCGTTGTTCTTCGCCAGCGTGTAGCCGAGGCCGCCGCCGAGGCCGCCCGCGACCAGTGCGGCCACCAGGACGGCGGCGATCAGGCCGCCGCGCCCGCTGCCCTTCTTCGGCGCGTGCTGCGGCTGCTGGAACGGCTGGTGCTGGTACTGCTGGTGCTGCTGGTCGTACGACGAGCCCCAGCCTGCGCCGGCGCCCGCGCCCGGGTCCGCATAGGAGGGGGTCGCGGGGGGCGGGGGCGGCCACGAGGCGTCGGGGGCCTGGGGCGCGTGCCCGTACGGGTCGCTCGCGGGCGCGCTCTGGGGCGCCGGCGGGATCGGGGCGGTCGGCGCTTCCCCGCCGTCGGACGCGGCCGCCTGCGGCGGGGCAGCGGGAGACGACGGCGGCACGGGAGGTGCGGACGGGGCCGGAGGTACCGGGTTGCCCTCGTTCTCGGTGCTCACAGCTTCTCTCCTCGGTCCACGGCTTTTCTTCTCGGTCGCACTCGGTCACGCTCTCTCACGCTTGCTGTCGGCCCGGCGCGATTCGGCTGTGCATGTGCTTTTGTATGCCGTCAGCTTTTCCCACAGGCCGTCAGAGCACCATAAGCGGTGGCTGTGGGTACACGGACAACCTTTATATAGTGCTTGTCCGACAAAAGTTCTCTTTACCGGCATCCCCGGTGCCCCCAGCCACCCTCGCTCGGTGGCACCATGTCGCGGTGACCCACGCACCACAGCATCGCATCCAGGTCGTCGCGCACCGCGGGGCCTCCGAGTACGCCCCCGAGCACACCCTGGCCGCGTACCGGAAGGCCATCGAGGACGGCGCCGACGCCCTGGAGTGCGACGTACGCCTGACCGCCGACGGCCACCTGGTGTGCGTCCACGACCGGCGGGTCAACCGCACGTCCAACGGGCGGGGCGCGGTCTCGGCCCTGGAGCTCGCGGACCTGGCCACCCTGGACTTCGGCTCGTGGCGGAAGGGCCCGGCCTGGCGCGGGCGGGACGAGGAGCCCGACTGGGAGTTCCGTCCCGAGGACCGCGCGGACACCGCCGTACTGACGCTGGAGCGGCTGCTCGAACTGGTCGCGGACGCCGGGCGGCGGGTGGAGCTGGCGATCGAGACCAAGCACCCCACGCGGTGGGCGGGGCAGGTGGAGGAGCGGCTGCTGGACCTGCTCAAGCGGTTCGGGCTGGACGCTCCGGCCGGTCCCGAGGAGTCGCCGGTGCGGGTCATGAGCTTCTCCGCGCGGTCGCTGGCCCGGGTGCGGGCGGCCTCGCCGACGCTGCCGACCGTCTATCTGCTGCAGTTCCTCTCGCCCCGGCTGCGCGACGGCCGGCTGCCTGCCGGGGTGCGGATCGCGGGCCCCTCGATCCGGATCGTGCGCAATCACCCGGCCTACGTGGAGCGGCTGCAGCGCAACGGCCACCGCGTGCACGTCTGGACGGTGAACGAGCCGGAGGACGTGGACCTGTGCGTGGAGCTGGGCATCGACGCGATCATCACCAACCGGCCGGCCGCCGTGCTGAGCCGGCTGGGACGCTGAGCGGGACCCGGGGCGGCGGCCGACGGCCGTCCTGACCAGGGCTCAGATAAAGAGTCGAGTAAGGACACCTCGCAGCCCTTGACCCGACAGGCCGCTCACAGCATCCTCACTTCTCGGCCACACCATCGAAATTCAGCCATACGTCGCCATTTTCGGGGGGATCTGGCGGCGACCCGTCACAGGGAGTGCTCCGGCGCGTTCGGCACGTATTCGTCCGTTGCGAATGCGTCGCCGGGCATTCACCGGCCGGTTTCCGGTTCAGGCCAATGGGGCATCCACACCGTGGCGTGGGGCAAAGGAGGTCTCGGGGGTGGCGTTGGTGGTGGCACAGGAGGTGCCCACGTCGTCGAGCATGGCCGTACCCCATGGCCCTGCGGGCGTGGGCAAGGCGAGACACCGTATGCGCGACCAGCTGCGCACGGGCGGTCTGTCGGAAGCGGTCATCGACGATGCCGTACTGATCCTTTCCGAACTTTTGAGCAATGCCTGCAAGCACGGGCGCCCTCTGGGGGACGCGCTGGCGGGGGACGGCGACGTCCGGGCCGCCTGGCGGGTGGACCCGCGCGGCCGGCTGATCGTCGAGGTGACGGACGGCGGCGGCCCGACCCGCCCGGCCCCGATGACCCCGTCGGTCACGGCGCACGGCGGCCGCGGGCTGAACATCATCACGGCCCTGGCCGACGACTGGGGTGTCCGGGACGACGCCCGGGGCGAGGTGACCGTCTGGGTCGTGGTCCACAAGGACGTGCTCGGTCCGGTCACCCGGGACCGCCGCGACGCCTTCGCTACGCGCGTCACGGCACCCCCGGTCCCTGCGATGCCCGACCTGGACTTCGCTGACGCGTTCGACGACCTGGACTGAACCGCCGCGCTCGACGACCTGGACCGAACCGCCGACGAGCCGGCTGGGGCTTCGGCGCCCGGGGCTTCGGCGCCCTGGGCAATAGGTTCGCGGCGGCGCCGTTGTCCACAGGTTCCCGTGGTCCAGGGCATGAACGGCTAGGCTCCCGCCGTACGAGACGAGCCGTAACCGGGAGACACCCAGATGGCCAAGAAGCGACCCCAGACGACGGCCACGCGGCCGCAGCCCAGCGATGCGGCCCGCGCCGAAGGCGCTGATGTGAACTATCCGGTTGTCGGTGCCCGTGAGCCCTGCCCGTGCGGCAGCGGCCGCCGTTACAAGGCCTGTCACGGCCGGGCGGCGGCGCACGCGGCGACCGAGCTGGTGCACCGCCCGTTCGAGGGGCTGGCCGGCGAGGGCGACTGGGTGGCGCTGCGCGAGCTGGTCCCCGCCGCCACCGTCGAGCTGACCCTGAAGGACGGCCTGCCCGAGGGCGTCCCCTCGGTCACGCTCGCCACCGTGCTGCCGATGGCCTGGCCCGCGCTGCGCCGCGACGACGGCACGGTCCTGCTCGGTCTGCAGAACGACACGGCCTCCGGCGACATCAGCCGCGACCTCGCCGACACCCTGCGGCGCGCCCTCGCCGCCGAGCCGGGCACCCCGGTGCAGGGCCGCCGCGCCCCCGCCGACAGCCCCCGGCTGCAGGACCTGCTCGACCCGAAGGGCCCGTTCGAGCCAGTTGTGCACGACGGCTTCGAGTTCTGGGTGCAGGACGCCGAGAACGCCACCCCGGACGTGACCGCCTCCCTGGAGCGGGCCAACGCGGCGGCCATCCCGACGGTGAAGCTGACCGGCGTCGACTCCGCCTACTGGTGCGAGACGCCCGAGAAGAACCACCTGCGGTGGGTCATGCCGTACCCCGAGGAGCAGCTTCTGGACGCTCTCGCGCGGCTGCACGCGGCGGGCCGGTCCGGCCTCGGCGAGGGAACCCGGCTGGTCGGCTCGTTCCGTGCCCACGGCCTCACCGTGCCGGTCTGGGACCTGCCGAGCGGGGTCGGCGCCGAGGACGTGGAGAAGCCCGCCGCCGAGTTCGCCGAGCGCCTCGCGACCGCGCTGGCCTCGGAGGCACCCCTCACCGCGGACGAGCGGCGGGCCCGCGGCGGACTCACCAACCGACAGGTCACGCTCAGCTGACGATCAGCAGACGACCAGCGCGGACACAGGGTCGCGGCTGACCGGTCGGTCAGCCGCCCCAGGCCCGTCGACGCGGGTGACTCCTGTCACAACTGCCCTACACGGCAAGCAAATACGTGTCCGAATAGCCGAGATCGAATTTGCGAACCGCCGATCTCTTGTTACCGTCTCAGTAGCCCGGTTGCTGGTGCATCCCCCGTCGCCAGCAACCGGGCCTTTTTCATGCCCGCGCCCGGTGTACGGACCGCAGTGGTTCGTCAACTCCCGTTTGAGCGCTGGGAGTTGCTCCCGGCGGAGTCTCCGGCGCCGGCGTCCCCCGAGTTGCTCGCGGAGCGCAGCAGCAGCGGGCTGTCACCGTCGCGCGCCGCGAACTCCGTGACGGCCGTGTAGGCGTCCAGCCCACCCCTGGTGTGCTCCCGGGGCGTCTCACAGGTGGCGGGTTCGTCGTCGGCGGCGGCGTCGGCGGCGCAGTGCGTCTGCACGGTGCGGCCGTTCGGGCCGAGGAGGCTCAGCACGCCTTCCAGGGCGGCGCCGGTGGCGTTGCGGTAGTAGGTGCGCGCCCAGGTGTCCGCACCCTGGGCCATCACACAGGTCTGCGCCTCGACGCCGTCGGGCGAGGTGAGTTCGGGACCGCAGCGGGCGGCCGTGGCGAGGCCCAGCCCGAGCACCAGCGGGGACCGGACCGGCACCGGCAGCTTCTCGTCGTCGTGCCGGGCGGCGGGAACGGCGGCGTCGCCCACCTGTCCTGCGGACGCCACGGCCAGCGGCAGCGCGACCGCGCTCACCATGACGCCCGCGAGGGCGAGGAGACGCACGTTCATGTGCGGAGGGTAACCAGGCGGACGCGACAAGCCGGGCTCGCGCGCCGGACACCCCTACAACTCGGGCGCGCTCACACCCGTACGGGTGAGGGCGTCGACCACGGCGTCCACCACGGCCTCCACGTCCGGCACCCAGGGCTTGGCCGAGCCGGGCAGCGGGGCCCGCTCCCAGCGGATGGCGCCCTGGCCGGTCTCGGAGGGCGGCAGGGCGAGATAGCCGCCCTCGCCGTGGAAGCGGAGCGAGCCGGGCACGAAGTCCTTGGCGTAGAGCAGCTCGCCCAGCTGCTCCATGGAGTACGGCTTGACGAGGAGCGCCCAGCGGGTGGGTGCGGCGACGACCGGGCCGAGGCGCATGCCGCGGCGGTCGAGGAGGGCGAGGGCGCGGGAGGCGGCGAGGGCCGGCAGGCTGACCGCGCAGGGTGCGTTGCCGCCGGCGGCGCCGGTGGCGAGGACGATCGGGGCCGTCGGCCGGTTCCCCCACCACCAGCGGACCATGCGCTCGTCGGTGGTGGCGGCGAGCAGGCCGGGGTCGAAGGGGTGTGCACCGGGCACCGTGCACTCGGGGTCGGGACACGCGCACCGGGCCCGCCCCTGAGGGTCGGGAGCCACGCCCGGGAGTACGGGCCACTGCCATTCCGTCGCGAAGGTCAGGGCCGCGCCGAGAAGCTCAGGCCCCTTGTCGTTCCGCCTGGACAGGAGCCTGCGTCGCCTTCCGAGGATCTCGCGCATGAGCGCTCGTTCCTTTCCGTTGCACCGCTGGCAACACCGTGGACCACATCACACCATGTGTCGATCACTTCACTGTGCGTACCTGTTGGCGCATCACACCCCTGCGCTGGGCAAGGGGAACCCCATCGGGGTCGAGCGGGGGCCGCGCCCGCGTTCACAAGAACTGCGTCGTACTGCTCGTACCGCGTACTGCTCGTACTGCCCGTACTGCGTCTCGTACTGCGTCTATCAAAAGCACGGCCACGGCGTGGGGGTGGCGAAGTCTGGCGTTTTGCCGTTCCGAGTGTTTCTCTCCGCCTCCGCCACGGGAGGATGGGGCACGGTCGTCGGTGGTTAAGACGCCCGGGTCCGTCGCCAGGTTCCGCGTGGTCCCCAACCACCCCTGGCCTTCACCGAGTACGTACCCATCACGACCGCTGTGACGCTCTGTGGAGCAAGGCCAGTCGACCGCAATGAACCGTTGCCCGAGTCAGTTTTAAGCCAACTTTGCTTTTGCGCAAGCGGTCCGGAAGAACCCCCTGAGAACACCTCAAGAGGCCCACGGACACCAGGAATCCCGGCAGGACAATGCTGGACATCCCCTCACGAGTGCGTGTACATGTGGAGACACCGCCGGCGGCGTAGAAAAATATGGGGGTTTGCGATGCTTCTGAGCAATACGCACAGGTCTGAAAGCCGGACGCGATGAACGCCCCGCACCCTCCGAAAGTGGCTGGAATCGATTCAACGGTCCCCACTCCCCCACACACTGTCGCCCCGGTCCCCCCCGCTCCGGCCACCCCGGCCGCACCCGCCGTCCCGAAGGCCCCCGCCGCCCCGGCACCCGGCACCGTCCTCCAGGACCGGCTGGCCGGCTGGGTCTCCGACCTCACCACCCTGCACGAACTGACCGAACGGCTCGCCCGGACCGACGCGCTGGAGCCGGCCCTGCACGAACTGCTGCGCGCGGGTGCCGCCCTGGTCGGTGCCCGGCGCGGGGTCGCGGCGCTGGAGCCCGCCGACGGGCTGGGCCCGCACACCACGCTCGGCCTCGGACTCGGCCGCGCCGACCTCGGTCACCTGGAGACCGTCCCGCGCGGCGCGCTGCCGTACGACACCGGTACCGCCGCCGAGAGCGCGCACCCCGACCTGTTCGCCGAGGACGGCCTGGACCCGCGTCACCGCGAGGTCGCCGCCCGCCTCGGCTACGCGGCCAGCTACGCGCTCCCCCTCGCCACCGACGCCGACCGCCTCGGCGCGGTCGCCTGGCTGTACGACGAGCCGGCCGAGCCCGACGAGCGCCGCCGCCACCTGGCCGGCCTGTACGTCAGGCACGCGGCCGCACACCTGGCCCGGCTGCTGGAGGTCGAGCGCACGCGCGCGTGCATGGCGACCATCGCCGAGGAACTGCTCCCCTCCCGGCTGCCCCGGGTGGCCGGCGTCCAGCTCGCCGCCCGGCACCGCACCGGACCGCGCGGCGGCGGCGACTGGTACGACGCGCTGCCGCTGCCCGACGCCGCCCTCGGCCTCGCCGTCGGCTCGGTCACCGGCTCCGGGCCGAGCGCGGTCGCCGCGATGGGCCGGCTGCGCGCCTCGCTGCGGGCGTACGCCGTGATGGAGGGCGAGGACCCGGTCGCGGTCCTGTCCGACCTGGAGCTGCTGCTGCGGCTGACCGAGCCGGCCCGCTCCGCCACCGCCCTGTTCGCCTACTGCGAGCCCGCGCTGCGCAAGGTCACCCTCGCCGGGGCGGGACACAGCCCGCCGCTGCTGATCGGGGAGCACCGCACGGAGTTCGCGGAGACCTCGGTGTCCGCGCCGCTCGGCATGCTCGCCTGCTGGGAGGCGCCCAGCGTGGAGATCGAGGCGGAGGCCGGCGAGACCGTGCTCCTCTACACCGACGGACTGCTGCACCGCACCGGCGACCCCATGGACCGCGCCTTCGCCCGGCTGCACACCGCCGCCGCGAGCGTCCCGCGCGCGCTGCGCCACGACCCCGGGGCGATCGCCGACCACGTCCTGCGCACGGTGCTGCCGGACGGCCTGGCCGAGGCCGACAGCGAGGAGGACGTGGTCCTGCTAGCAGCCCGCTTCGACTGACCGGTCAGTCAGGAGGAGCGCCGGAGGGCGGAGACGGACACACCTCACACGGCTGCGGGCCCCGGGTCCCTGGGACGCCGTCCGGTACGACCGTACGATGGACGGGATCCACTGCAGTGTCGAGGAGGATAACCGTGTCCGACGAGCTCACCCCGGAAAATCCGGAGACCCCGGAGACCGAGTCGGAAGAGCTGATCAAGCAGCGCAAGAACGGCCTGTACCCGGGCGTGTCCGACGAGCTCGCCGAGAGCATGAAGTCCGGCTGGGCCGACACGGAGCTGCGCGATCTCCAGCCCGTCGAGCAGGCCGGGCACACCGCCCGCCGCCGCGCCGAGCTGTCGGCCCGCTTCCCGGGCGAGCGCCTGGTGATCCCGGCCGGCAACCTGAAGACCCGCTCGAACGACACGGACTACCCGTTCCGGGCGTCCGTCGAGTACGTCTACCTGACCGGCAACCAGACCGAGGACGGCGTACTCGTCCTGGAGCCGAAGGACGACGGCCACGTGGCCACCGTCTACCTGCTGCCCCGCTCCGACCGCGAGAACGGCGAGTTCTGGCTCTCCGGCCAGGGCGAGCTGTGGGTCGGCCGGCGCCACTCCCTCACCGAGTCCGAGGCGCTCTACGGCATCCCCGCCGCCGACGTGCGCGAGCTGGCCGACAAGCTCCGCGAGGCCACCGGCCCGGTGCGGGTCGTCCGCGGGTACGACGCCGGCATCCAGGCCGCGCTGGCCGACAAGGTCACCGCCGAGCGCGACGAGGAGCTGCGGGTCTTCCTCTCCGAGGCCCGGCTGGTCAAGGACGACTGGGAGATCGGCGAGCTGCAGAAGGCCGTCGACTCCACCGCCCGCGGCTTCGAGGACGTCGTGAAGGTCCTCGACAAGGCCGAGGCCACCAGCGAGCGCTACATCGAGGGCACCTTCTTCCTCCGCGCACGCGTGGAGGGCAACGACATCGGCTACGGCTCCATCTGCGCGGCCGGCCCGCACGCCTGCACCCTGCACTGGGTCCGCAACGACGGCCCGGTGCGCTCCGGCGACCTGCTCCTGCTGGACGCCGGCGTCGAGACGCACAGCCTCTACACCGCAGACGTCACGCGCACGCTGCCGGTCAACGGCACGTACAGCGAGATCCAGAAGAAGATCTACGACGCCGTGTACGACGCCCAGGAGGCCGGCATCGCGGCGGTCCAGCCGGGCGCCAAGTACCGCGACTTCCACGACGCCGCGCAGCGGGTGCTGGCCGAGCGGCTCGTCGAGTGGGGGCTCGTGGAGGGCCCGGTGGAGCGGGTGCTGGAGCTGGGCCTGCAGCGCCGGTGGACGCTGCACGGCACCGGGCACATGCTGGGGCTCGACGTCCACGACTGCGCCGCCGCGCGGACCGAGACGTACGTGGAGGGCGTCCTGGAGCCGGGGATGGTGCTGACCGTCGAGCCGGGGCTGTACTTCCAGGCCGACGACCTGACCGTGCCGGAGGAGTACCGGGGAATCGGCGTCCGGATCGAGGACGACATCCTCGTGACGGCCGACGGGAACCGGAACCTCAGCGCGGGGCTGCCTCGGCGGTCTGACGAGGTCGAGAGCTGGATGGCTTCGCTCAAGGGCTGACGCGCGATGTGGATGGCCGGGCACCAAGGGGGTGCCCGGCCATCGTCGCGTTCCGCGGGTGGTCGTCGCGTTCCGCGGGTCGTAGGAGGTTGCTCTCGCCCACGCGGCGGTGGCCGCAGACCGGATACAGCCCCGCGTCCCTTTCGGGGCGCCCGGGTCGGGGCGTCACAGAGAAGGCAGGGCGTCCAGGAAGAGGGCGCCGGCCAGCAGGCCCGCGCTGCCCCGCGGGCTCCAGTCTTTGTCGTGCAGGTCCGCGTCGAGGGTTCGCAGTGCCTCTGCGCCCGCCTCCGTCGCCGTGCCGCCCGCCTCCAGGACCTGCCGGGCCCCGGCCTGGACCCGGCGCAGACCCAGCGGGCCCGCGGTGTGGAGGAGTTCGGTGTCCTGGAGGGTGGACATCACGGTGAGCAGGGCGTCCAGACGGGCCTGGTTCTCGGTCGCGCCTGCCTTGCGGGCCGCGGTGAGGGCGTCCAGGGCCCTGCGTACGTGCGGGAATCCGGCCCGGGCCTCGCCACGGGCGCCGGCCGCGCCGTACTTGACGGAGATCGACGAACCCCGGGAGGGACGCCTGGGGGCGCCCTTGTCGTTGAACGCGGCGATCTTCCGTGCGTTCAGGGCGATCTCGCGGGCCGTGGCCCGGGGGTCCAGGGCGACCGCGGCGACCAGGAAGCCGAGGGCCCACAGGGCGCCCTTGTGGCCGCCGCCGGCCAGGCCGACCGAGTGCTCGGTGCACCGGCCGATGGCGCCGAGTTCCGCCCGCAGCACCGGCGTGGCCTCGCCGGTACGGCGGGCGGAGGCGGCCATCGCCGCGAGGCCGGGCGCCAGCGCCCTGGCCGACCAGCGCAGACTGTCGTGCTCCCGGCGCGTGCTGCGGACGTCCAGGTCACGCGGGTCGGGCAGGCCCGGCTTGGGGGCCAGGGCCAGCTGACCGGTGAGCGCGGCCACGGCGGCCCGGGCCAGCGCGTCGTCCTCGCAACTTGTCATGTCCCTTACCTTATGAGGAGGCAGAGGCCGACGGGGAGGCGCTGTCGCCGGGAGCCCCGCCCGGCGGGGTGCCCGTGGGGGCGTCGCTCGGCGGGGGGTGCCGCCGCCACCGCTGCCGGCGCCCGTGTTCTCGGCGTCCGGGTCGACGGCCAGGGTCAGCGAGCCCTTGTAGCCCTTCGACGGGTCCTTCTTGTGCACGGCCTTCAGGGTCAGCAGACCGCCGGCGGCGCCACCGCCGTCGTACACCATGTCGTCGGCGAGGACGGTGTAGTCGCCGGTGTGCTTCGCATAGGGCTCGAGCGTGAAGATCTCCTCGGCGATGTCGTCGGCGAAGAAGAGCCGGCCGGTGTAGTCGACCTTGCCGCCCTCGTAGGTGCCGTCCGCCTTCTCGCCGCCCGTGTGCACCTTCACGTGGATGTGGCAGGTGCGCGGGGTGTACCAGCCAGGGAAGATCGTCTCGAACTTGACGACCCCGTTGGCGTTGGCGATCTGGTAGCCGCGCAGGTAGGTGTCGTCGTCGGCGGAGTCGCCCTCCTCGCTCTCCGCGGGGGCCGAGCCGCCCGGGTTGGCGGTGGTGTAACCGGAGTAGTAGCCCCAGGCGTCGCAGTGCCAGATCTCGACCGCCGCGCCCTTGACCGGGGTGCAGCCGTCGGTGGCGTCCACGACGGTCAGGCGCAGGGTCAGCGGAACGCCGGCCCTGCCCTCGGTGATGTCCTTGCGCACCAAGGCACCGTCGAGGTAGTACGGCCCTTCCGTGACGCTGCTCATCAGCGTCATGCACGCACTGCCGGTGGAACTCGCGGAGGCGGTGGCGTCCGCGTCGGCGGCGGCCGTTCCGGTCGCGTCGGCGCCGGTGTCCGTGGTGTCGGCGAAGGCCGACTGGAAGCCGGCGACCGCGAGGCCGCCGGCCGCCACCGTGCCGCCGGAGACCGCGAGGGCACGGCGGCGGGTGATCGACGCGTTCTTGTGGTTTCCCGTCATGGCCGACGAAGCCAGGAACGCCGTTTGTCAGGGGTATGGGCAGGGGCTGGCAACGGCCTGTGAACGCCCAGGAAGCTGAACCAGTCGGGAAGCCACAGGTCACAGCGCCGGGGCGCGGTTGTGCAGGACCCGCTGGAACAGCCGGCTGTCCCGCCATTCTCCATTGATGTGCAGATACTGCGGGGCATCCCCGATCGTCTCGAACCCGCATTTCTTCAGCACGCGTTGGGACGTCGTGTTCTCGATCAGGGTGGACGCCTCGATCCGGTGAAGTCCCACCACCTCCCGGGCGATCTCGCAGACCCGTTCCAGGGCAGCGGTGGCCAGACCGCGGCCCTGTTGGTCACCGGCCACCCAATAACCGACGTAGGAACTGCAGAAAGGACCGAGGGAAATGCCGGAAAGGGTGATCGCCCCGACGATCCGGCCGTCCTCGGCCGACTCCATGAGCCAGGGGGCCACGAGGCCGTCCGCGGCCTGTCCCAGCAGGCTGTCGATGCGCTCGGCCTGGCCCTCGACGGTGAAGAAGGTCTCGGGTCTGACCGGTTCCCAGGGTTCGAGATGACTTCTGCTGCCGACGTATGCGTCGCACAGCGCTCCCGCGTCGCCGACGGCAATGGGACGCAATATCACGCCGGGGATGAGCAGGCTTTCTTTAATCTTTCCGATAATCATGCGCGCACCCTAGCGCGGGCGTTATGCCGGAGCGAGAGTCATGCCGAAAGCAGGGAAGGATCTTTCTTCCACTTGAGGATCTTGTCGAAGCTGACGACGGTGCCGCCGCGGCCCGGCTTGTTGCCGATGTGGACGTGATCCGCGAGTTCCCTGATGAGACAGAGGCCCCTGCCGTTCTCGGCGTCGGGACGGGCGGGCCTGATGTCCTGGGTGCGGGCGAACCCCGGCGCGAGCCCCGGGCCCGAATCGGCCACCTCGATACGGCACTTCTCGCCGTCCAGGTAGGCGGTGACCCGGTACGCCTCCGAGGTACGGCCGACCCCGCCGTGCTCGACGGCGTTCGCGCAGGCCTCGCTGAGGGCGACGGAGAGGTCGTAGGAGATGTCGGGGTCGACGCCCGCCGTCTCCATCGTGCCGATCAGCAACCGTCGGGCGAGCGGCACGCTCGCGGCCTCACGCCGCAGATGGAGTGACCACCAGATGCTCATGCTCCAGCCTCCTGGCTGCGGCTCGACATACCGATACCTATTGCCACCCGTGCCCGGGTGTAAGCACTCCGTTCATGTGAGAACGCCCATCCGGGGGATGCGTGGGTGGAGGTTTCGGTGTATGAGCGGGCGGTTCGCCACAAGGATGATCTTTCGGTTCTTTCTCTCGATCACCGTCCTCCGGCGTAACGGAATCTTCCGGACCTGGCGTCGAACGGGTGCGGGTCCAGTGCGATGATGAGCGCGCCATGACTGCCCCCCATCCGCGCGCGGCGCGCACCGGAAGCGGACTGCGGCTCCTGCGGGCCGCGGTGTTCGCCGCGCTCTGCGTCGTGCTGGCCGCGGCGGGGCACACCCTGGCCTCCTGCGCGACCGTCCCGCTGTGGACACTCGGCGCGGGCTTCCTGGGCACCCTGGCGCTCGTCGCCCCGCTGACCGGCCGGGCACGCTCGCTGCCGGGGATCGTGGCCCTGCTCACGGTGGTGCAGACCGTCCTCCACACGCTGTTCGGACTCGGTCAGCACGGCGGTTCCGCGATGTCCGGCGGCTCGATGTCCGGGTCGGCCATGGCATCCATGACGTCGATGTCGTCGATCTCGTCCACGTCCCTGAACGACGCCTCGCTGGTGGAGCGGGCCGCACGGCTGGTGTGCGGGGCGGGGGCCGCGCAGATCAGCCCCGCCCACGCCTACAAGATCCTCACGGACGCGCACCTCAGCACCTCCGCTCCGGCCACCGGCACGAGCGGGGCGGCCCATGCCGCGGACGCCACCGGGGCTTCCGGTTCGCTGCTGCCCTCCGTGCCCATGCTGCTCGGGCACGTGCTCGCGGCCGTCGTGGCCGGGTGGCTGCTGCGCCGGGGCGACCTCGCGCTGCTGCGGCTGATCCAGTTGTCGGCCGATTCGGCGCACGGGGTCGCCGAGGGGGCGCTGATCCGTTCCCTGCGCGGGGCGCTCGCGCTGGCGCGCGCTCTGTGCGCCGGGCTCGTGGCCGTGCCCGAGGCGCCCGCGCGGGGCCGCCGCAGCGCCTGGGACATAGCGCCCGCACCGTGCACCGTCACGCTCCAGCACTCCGTGATCCGGCGCGGGCCGCCGGTCGCCGCCGCCGTACTCGTTCTCGCCGCCTGACACGACGCGACCAGAGCACTCCCCGGGGTCTGCCCGGATCCGGAGGGACCTGCCGCCGTCGTGCGGCACGCGCGCGTGCACCGTTCCGACGGCCGCTGTCGGCTTCCGGCTCCGGTCTCCCGGCTTCGGTCTCCGGCTCCGGTCTCCCGGCTTCGGTTCCGACCCCGGTTTCCCGGCTCAGGGTTCCCGGCTGTGGGATCTCGGCCGTGGGATTTCGGCTGTGGGATTTCGGTTCTCCACGCGCACCCTCAACGACAGAACTCACTCGGAGTGGAGTGCTCCCTGCCATGAAGGCTTCCGTCATGACCGCCATGTCCGCCGTGTCCGCCATGAAGGCCTCGCGCGTCGTCGCCGTCGCCGCCGTCACGGGTACGGCCGTACTGGCCGTCTCCTCGCCCGCGTTCGCGCACGTCAGCGTGCAGCCCGAGGGCACCGCCGCCAAGGGCGGTTACGCGGTCATCGACTTCAAGGTCCCCAACGAGCGTGACGACGCCTCGACCACCAAGGTCGAGGTCAACTTCCCCGCCGACCACCCGATCGCCTCCGTGATGCCGCAGCCAATGGCCGGCTGGAAGATCGACGTCACCAAGTCCAAGCTGGCCAAGCCGCTGGAGATGCACGGCGAGAAGATCGACCAGGCGGTCACCAAGGTCACCTGGACCGCCGAGGACAAGGGCATCGAGCCGGGCTACTTCCAGAAGTTCCCGCTCTCCGTGGGCGCCCTGCCCGAGAACACCGACGAACTGGTCTTCAAGGCCGTCCAGACGTACTCCAACAAGGAGGTCGTCCGGTGGATCGAGGTCCAGCAGAAGGGCCAGGACGAGCCGGAGAACCCGGCCCCGGTCCTCGCGCTGTCCGCCGCCACCGATGACCACCACGGTTCGACGACGGCCGAGGACACCGCGGCCAGGACCGAGACCACGGCCTCGTCCGACGACTCCGGCTCCCCGAGCGGCACCGACACCACCGCCCGCGTCCTCGGCGTCGTCGGCATCGCCGTCGGCGTGGCCGGGGTCGCCTACGGCGTCCTCGCCGGGCGCCGCCGGTCCACCACCGGCACCGAGGCCTGAGCTCCGCGTCCGTAACGCGCACAGGGGGCCGTGCGACGCTGTGACAGCTGTCGCGCAACTGTCGTACGGCCCCCCGGTGCGCGCCGGATCTCTCACATCTGGGACATTTTCCTATGCGCAAGAAGACGTTCGCCGCGGCCGCGCTGCTCGCCGCCGCCACCCTGACCCTCTCCGCCTGCGGCAGCGGCGACAACGACGCGAAGTCACCCGTCACCGTGGTCTCCGGGGACACCTCGAACAAGGCCGCGACCATCCTGGACACGCCGTTCGAGAAGCCTGACCTGGTACTCACCGACACCCAGGGCAAGAAGTACGACCTGCGCACGGAGACCAAGGGCCGGCCGACGCTGATCTACTTCGGCTACACGCACTGCCCCGACGTCTGCCCGCTGACCATGAACAACGTCGCGGTCGCGAAGAAGGCGCTGTCCAAGGCCGACCAGGCGAAACTGCGGGTCGTGTTCGTCACCACCGACCCGGCCCGCGACACCCCGTCCGAGCTCGGCAAGTGGCTCAAGGGCATCGACCCGAGCTTCGTCGGGCTGACCGGCGACTTCGCCACCATCCAGGCCGGCGCCCGCGCCCTGGGCATCTCCATCGAGCCGACCCACAAGGACAAGAAGACCGGCAAGGTCGTCTCGGTGCACGGCACCCAGGTCATCGCGTTCTCGCCGAAGACCGACGGCGGATACGTCCTCTACGGCGAGAACGCCACCGTCGACGACTACACCAAGGACCTCCCCAAGATCATCGAGGGGGAGAACCCGTGACGTCCACGAACCCCGGGAAACCCGGGAAACGCTTCGCCCTGACCGGGATAGCGATCGCGGGGGCACTCGCCCTCGCGGGCTGCGGCGGCTCGGGCGCCTCAGGAGCCTCGGGCTCCTCGGGCTCCTCGGGGGTCGAGCTGTCCGTCGGCGCCTCCTACATGCCCCAGCCGGTCTCCGCCGACATGGCCGCCGGATTCCTGACGATCACCAACAGGGGCGGCACGAAGGACGAGCTCACCTCGGTCACCAGCGACTCCGCCGGTGAGATCACCATGCACGAGACCAACGGCGGGGCGATGGAGGAGGTCAACGCCTTCGAGGTGCCCGCACACGGTCAACTCGTGTTCAAAAGTGGTGGCAACCATCTGATGTTCGAGAAGCTGAAGCGCCGCCCGGAACAGGGCGACACGATCACTCTGAAACTCAAGTTCGCCGAATCCGGTCCGCTCACCGTCGAGATGCCGGTGAAGTCCGCCACGTACAACCCGTCGACCGGACACTGAGGGAGGACCGACCTTGATGCGGACCATCACCCCCCGCCTGCGCACCCTGGTGCTGCTGTTCCTCGCCGTCACCGGCGCGCTGCTGGCCGGCGCCGGGCCGGCCTCGGCGCACGCCGCGCTGACCGGGAGCGACCCCGCCCAGGGGGTGGTGGTCCCGAAGGCGCCCGATCAGGTCTCGCTCACGTTCTCCGAAAACGTGTCGACGAACAACAACTCCATCCGGGTCCTCGATCCCAAGGGCAAGCGGGTCGACCTCGCAAAGCCCAGCAACCTGACCGGCACGACCTACGGGGTCCAGCTCAAGAGCGGGCTGGGCAACGGCACGTACACAGTCGCCTGGCAGGTCGTCTCGGCGGACAGCCACCCCGTCGCCGGTGCCTTCACCTTCTCCGTCGGAGCGCCCTCCAAGACCGTCGCCTCGGTCGGGGACCAGGAGGCGGGCGGCGGGGTCGTCGGCTGGCTCTACGGCTTCGGGCGGTACATGTCCTACGCCGGGTACATCGTGCTCGTCGGCGGCGCCGCCTTCGTCCTCGCCTGCTGGCAGCGCGGTTCCGGGGTGCGGGCCATGCAGCGCCTGGTCGTCGGCGGCTGGCTGACGCTCACCGCGGCCACCCTCTGGCTGCTGCTCCTGCGCGGCTCCTACACGACCTCCGGCAGCGTCGGGGACATCTTCGACCTGAACCTCCTCGGCCAGGTGCTGCAGACCAAGACCGGCGCGGCCCTGGTCTCCCGGCTGCTGCTGCTCGCGGCGGCCGCCCTCTTCATCGCCGTCCTCTTCGGCGCCTACGACAAGCGCGAGGACGAGGAGAAGCGCGACCTGACCTTCGGGCTGGCCGTCGGCGGGACCGTCGTGGCCGCCGGACTCGCGGCGAGCTGGGCCATGGCCGAGCACGCCTCCACCGGACTCCAGCCGGGCATCGCGATGCCGGTCGACGTCATCCACCTGCTCGCCGTCGCCGCCTGGCTGGGCGGGCTCACCGCCCTGCTGGTCGCCCTCTACCGGGCGCCCGCCGACACCCCGGTCGAGTCCGCCGCCGTACAGCGCTTCTCCCGTGTGGCCTTCGGGTCGGTGCTCGCGCTGGTCGCCACCGGCATCTACCAGTCCTGGCGCCAGCTCGGCTCGTGGTCGGCGTTCACCGACACGGCCTACGGCGAGCTGCTGCTGGTCAAGATCGGGCTCGTGGCGCTGCTCGTCGGCATCGCGTCCATCTCGCGACGGTGGACCGGGCGGCTCGCGGCTGCGGGGGTGACGGAGACGGCGACCGTCGAAGAGGCGCCGGAGGAGGAAGAGACGGCGAAGGAGACGGTCAAGGCGTCCGCCGCCACGAAGGAGGCCTCCGGCAAGGCCGCCAAGTCCGGCACCGGTGTGCCCGGCGGCTCCGGGAAGGCCGGGGCCGCCGACGACGACCCCGAGCGCGCCGCCCAGCTCGCCCGGCAGCAGTCCGCCAGGGAGACCGCCCGGCAGAGGCGGCTCCGGGACGCCGACCCGCACCGCTTCGGCCTGCGCCGCTCGGTGCTGGCCGAAGCCGGGGTCGCGGTCGCGCTGCTCGCGGTCACGACCGTGCTGACGCAGACCGAGCCCGGCCGTACCGAGCAGGACGCCAAGGCCACCACCGCATCCGCCTCGTCCTCCTCCGCGTCGAACTCGTCCTCGGGCGCGCTGACCCTCGACATGTCGTTCGACACCGGCGGCAAGGACGGCAAGGGCGTGGTCCGCGTCGACCTGGACCCCGCGACCGTCGGCAGCAACGAGATGCACGTCTACG
The DNA here is from genome assembly GCF_040702065.1 of Streptomyces sp. NPDC086777. Classification (NCBI taxonomy): domain Bacteria; kingdom Bacillati; phylum Actinomycetota; class Actinomycetes; order Kitasatosporales; family Streptomycetaceae; genus Streptomyces; species Streptomyces sp. NPDC086777. The sequence goes on from NZ_JBFBJI010000003.1 coordinate 174,465, forward strand.
TGCAGCGCCCCAACGGCCGGGCCTTCGACATCCCCGAGGTGAAGGTCGCCTTCACTCTCGACGCCAAGAAGCTCGGGCCGATTCCCGTGAACCCCGACCACATCACCACCGGACACTGGGCGGCCAACGGGGTGCAGATCCCCATCGCCGGCGACTGGAAGGTCTCCGTCACCGTGCGGACCTCCGACATCGACCAGGTGACCGTCTCCAAGAGCGCGCAGATCGGCTGAACCGCACCATGCCCGAACAGTCCCAGTCCGTCACCGAGGCCCGCACCGCAGCCGCCGAGGCTCCCCCGGCTGGGGGAGTCAGCCGGCGTGCACTGCTCGGCACCGCCGGGGCCACCGGACTCGTCCTCGGCGCGGCGGGCGCGGGCCTCGGCTACGCGGCCGCCCCCGCCCAGGCCACCCCGCTCAGCTCGGTCGGCTCCGACCGGGCGATGTTTCACGGGAAACATCAGCCGGGCATCACCGAGGGCCTCCAGGCGCGCGGCCATCTCGTCGCCTTCGACCTGGCGGCCGGCGCGGGCCGTACCGAGGCCGCCGCGCTGCTGCGCCGCTGGTCGACGACGGCCGGGCGGCTGATGGCGGGCGAGCCGATGACGCAGGACGACACGGACGTGGCCCGGGACGCGGGGCCCTCGGCGCTGACGGTCACCTTCGGCTTCGGCAACAGCTTCTTCAGCCGTACCGGCCTGGAGAAGCAGCGGCCCTCCTCGCTGGACCCGCTGCCCGACTTCTCCTCGGACCACCTCGACAGGTCACGCAGCAACGGGGACCTGTGGGTGCAGATCGGCGCCGACGACGCCCTGGTCGCCTTCCACGCCCTGCGGGCGATACAGAAGGACGCGGGCAGCGCGGCGAAGGTCCGCTGGCAGATGAACGGCTTCAACCGCACCCCGGGCGCCACCGCGCACCCCATGACGGCCCGCAACCTCATGGGCCAGCTGGACGGCACCCGCAACCCGAAGCCGACGGACTCGGACTTCGACCGCCGGATCTTCGTGCCGGCGAGCGGTGCGAGCGACCCCGCGTGGATGGCGAACGGCTCCTACGCCGTCGTGCGCCGGATCCGCATGCTCCTCGACGACTGGGAGAAGCTGTCGCTCGCGGCCCAGGAGAACGTGATCGGGCGCAGGAAGTCGAACGGGGCGCCGCTGACCGGCGGCACCGAGACGACGGCCATGGACCTGGAGAAGGCCCGGTCGGACGGGGAGTACGTCGTCCCGATCAACGCCCATGCCCGGATCACCCGGCCGGACCAGAACGGGGGCGCGGCGATCCTGCGGCGCCCGTTCTCGTACCACGACGGCATCGACGCGGACGGGACGCCGGACGCGGGGCTGCTCTTCGTCTGCTGGCAGGCGGATCCGCTGCGCGGGTTCGTGCCGCTGCAGCGGAAGCTGGACCGCGGGGACGCGCTGTCGCAGTACATCCGGCACGAGGCGAGCGGCCTGTTCGCGGTGCCGGGCGGCGCGGCCGACGGGGAGTACGTGGGGCAGCGGCTGCTGGAGGGGTGACATCCGCCCGCCGCAGCTGTACCAGAGTGGTTTCTGATCACTATTGGCGCGTTTCCGGGTTTCAAACCACCCGTTCGAGTGGATCCGATGAGACAACTGAGCCGTGTCTCCCTGCGCCCATTAGGGTGAGGGACATGCCAGCGAGCTATGCGTATCTCGGTCCCGAAGGCACCTTCACCGAAGTCGCCCTGCGCACGCTTCCGGAGGCCGCCACCCGGGAGCTCATCCCGTACGTCTCCGTCCAGTCCGCGCTGGACGCCGTACGCAACGGCGAGGCCGAGGCCGCGTTCGTGCCGATCGAGAACTCCGTCGAGGGCGGGGTCACCACGACCCTCGACGAGCTGGTCGCGGGCAGGCCGCTGATGATCTACCGCGAGGTGCTGCTGTCGATCACGTTCGCACTGCTGGTCCGCCCCGGCACCAAGCTCTCCGAGATCAAGACGGTGACCGCCCATCCGGTGGCCCAGCCGCAGGTCCGCAACTGGCTGCGGGCCCACCTCCCGGACGCCGTCTGGGAGTCCGCCGCTTCGAACGCGGACGGCGCCCGCCTGGTCCAGGAGGGCCGTTTCGACGCGGCCTTCGCGGGCGAGTTCGCGGCCGAGCGGTACGGCCTGGAGGCCCTGGAGACCGGGATCCACGACGCGGAGAACGCACAGACCCGGTTCGTCCTGGTCGGCCGCCCGGCCCGGCCCGCGGCCCCGACCGGCGCGGACAAGACCTCGGTCGTGCTCTGGCAGAACGACGACCACCCCGGCGGGCTGCGTGACCTGCTCGGCGAGTTCGCCACCCGGGGCATCAACCTCATGCTGCTGCAGTCCCGGCCGACCGGCACCGGTATCGGCAACTACTGCTTCTGCATCGACGCCGAGGGCCACATCTCCGACCGCCGGGTGGCGGAGGCGCTGATGGGGCTGAAGCGGATCTGCCGCCAGGTGCGCTTCCTGGGCTCGTACCCGCGGGCGGACGTCCGACCGGGCGAGACCGTGGGACCCACGCTGCCGGGGACGTCGGACGAGGAGTTCGTGGCGGCCTCGGACTGGGTGGCGCGCTGCCAGGACGGCCGTTTCTAGCCGGTCGTACCCTCGTATCTTCGTTATCCACAGGGGTTATCCACAGGCGCCCATCTCGACCTGGGGACAAGTCGACAGCGACACATGAGTCTGTCGACAAATCGGCCTACAGGACGGCAGGACGCCCCCGCCCGCCCACATCACCCTTCGTCCACTCGTTTCCCATGGTTCATCTTTTGGAGCGATGCCTTTCCACTCGAAAGAGGGTGTTGTCCCGGTTTGATGCGGGAATTCCTCTCTTCACGCACCACTCGCGGAGTGATCCATTCCGGAGTCCACACTCCGTCCACACACCCTGTGGATAACTCTCGGGAGGGCGTGGATCCCTGTGGACAACCGCGCCCCCAAGTCCCGCTGCGCACAAGGAAATCCAGTCAACCGCAAGCCGCGGGCATGCCCCGTCTCGGGGAGTGAGACACTTTTTATTGACACGTTGGGCAATTCATCCCTAACGGAACGTAAGCCACGATTCGGAACACGTGTCAATAGTGATTCGTGGGGGGCAACCCCGCACCGGTAGCCTTGGCTCCGTGATTGACCTTCGCCTGCTCCGTGAGGACCCCGACCGTGTGCGCGCCTCCCAGCGCGCCCGTGGAGAGGACGTCGCGCTCGTCGACGCCCTCCTCTCCGCCGACGAGCGGCGCAGGTCCTCCGGCGTCCGCTTCGACGAGCTGCGCAACGAGCAGAAGCAGCTCGGCAAGCTCATCCCCAAGGCCTCCGCCGACGAGAAGGCCGAGCTGCTGAAGAGGGCCGAGCAGCTGAAAGCCGACGTCAAGACCGCCGACGCCGAGCGCGACGCGGCCGACGCCGAGGCCCACGAGCTGCTGCTCCGGCTCGGCAACCTCGTCCACCCCGAGGTGCCCGTCGGCGGCGAGGAGGACTTCGTCACCCTCGAGGAGCACGGCACGATCCGCGACTTCGGGGCCGAGGGCTTCGAACCCAAGGACCACCTGGAGCTGGGCCAGCTGCTCGGCGCCATCGACGTCGAGCGCGGCGCCAAGGTCTCCGGCTCCCGCTTCTACTTCCTGACCGGCGTCGGCGCCCTGCTGGAACTGGCGCTCGTCAACGCGGCGATCGCGCAGGCCACCGAGGCCGGCTTCACGCCGATGCTGACCCCGGCGCTGGTCCGCCCGCAGTCCATGGCGGGCACCGGCTTCCTCGGCCAGGCGGCCCAGGACGTCTACCACCTCGACAAGGACGACCTCTACCTGGTCGGCACGTCCGAGGTCCCGCTCGCCGCGTACCACATGGACGAGATCATCGAAGCGGAGCGCCTGCCACTGCGCTACGCCGGTTTCTCCCCGTGCTTCCGCCGCGAGGCCGGTTCGCACGGCAAGGACACCAAGGGCATCTTCCGCGTTCACCAGTTCGACAAGGTGGAGATGTTCTCCTACGTCGCCCCCGAGGACTCGGAGGCGGAGCACCAGCGTCTGCTGGCCTGGGAGAAGCAGTGGCTGACCTCGCTGGAGCTGCCGTTCCGCGTCATCGACGTCGCCACCGGTGACCTCGGCGCCTCGGCCGCCCGCAAGTTCGACTGCGAGGCGTGGATCCCGACGCAGGGCAAGTACCGCGAGCTGACCTCGACGTCGGACTGCACCGAGTTCCAGTCCCGCCGGCTGTCCATCCGGGTCCGCGACGGCAAGCAGGTCAAGCCGCTGGCCACGCTCAACGGCACGCTGTGCGCCGTACCGCGCACCATCGTGGCGATCCTGGAGAACCACCAGCAGGCCGACGGCTCGGTGTACGTGCCCGAGGTGCTGCGCCCGTACCTGGGCGGCCGGGAGGTCCTGGAGCCGGTGTCCCGGTGAGCTTCCCCTACGGGCTGATCGCGACCGACCTCGACGGGACGCTGCTGCGGTCCGACGAGTCGGTCTCCCCGCGCACCCGTGAAGCGCTCGCCGCGGCCACCGCGGCGGGCGCCGCTCACATCGTCGTCACCGGCCGCGCGGTCCCCTGGACCCGGCACATCCTCGACGACCTCGGTTACGACGGCCTCGCCGTGTGCGGCCAAGGGGCGCAGGTGTACGACGCCGGCGCGCACCGCCTCCTCACCTCCGTGACGCTGGACCGGCAGCTGGCCGGGGTCGCCCTCGCGAAGATCGAGGCCGAGGTCGGTCCGCTGTACCTGGCGGCGAGCCGTGACGGCCTCGACGGCGACGTGCTGGTGGGGCCGGGGTACGCGGTGACGGGGCATCTCCCGTCGACGCCCTTCACGGACGTCGCCGACCTCTGGGCGGCCCCGCTGAACAAGATCTACATACAGCACCCGCGGCTGTCCGACGACGAGCTCGCGGAAGCGGCCCAGCAGGCTGCCGGAGGCTTCGTCACGGTGGCCATGGCGGGCGAGGGCATCGTGGAGCTGCTGCCTCTGGGCCTGTCCAAGGCGACCGGTCTCTCGCTGGCCGCGCGCCGGCTGGGCCTCAGGCCGGCCGACACGATCGCCTTCGGCGACATGCCGAACGACATCCCGATGTTCGCGTGGGCGGCTCGGGGGGTGGCCATGGCCAACGCGCATGAAGAGCTTCGCACGGTGGCCGACGAGGTGACCTCCTCCAACGAGGAGGACGGCATCGCGGTGGTCGTGGAGCGTCTGCTCGCCTGAGGTGGTGGCTCGGGTGCGGCTCGGTGGGATCTGGTCGCGCAGTTCCTCCCCCAGCCTTCGGCCGGGGGACCCCCAGCGCCTCTTGGGGCGCTGCAGCCAGGGCGTCCTGAAGGTTGCGGAGGATGCACGGATCGAACGTGCGCGGGCTTTTCGGGCCCGACCGCGGCTTAGCAAGCCGGTGCCTTACCACTCGGCCAATCCTCCGGGTGGGCGGCCCACGCGAGAGCGACATCGCGTGCTCGAAGCGGCCGCCCCGGGCAGCTACACGGCGACCCGCCGACGGCTGCCCTGACGGGAGCGAGACGTACTGTCGTGCATGGACATCGTCCGGCTCCTCTCCCAGCTGGTGGGGTGACACAACAACTGTGCCTTCGGGCCGAGTTGGACGCCACTGATTATTCAGAGGCGCCCACTGCGCGCGCCCCTTCAGGGGCGCTGGGGTTCCCCCGGCCGAAGGCTGGGGGAGGAACCGCGTAACCAGCCCCCACCGGCCCGCAGCCACCCCACAACCTCAACGGCGCCACCACTTGCGCCGGGCCTTGCTGAAGAACCACCCTGCCGGCGCCTCGTCCGACCGCCACGGCTGCGGCTCCGGCTTCTCCGCGCGCCACCGCGCGGCCAGCATCCGCGCCCGCGCGGACGGCTCCGACGTCTCCGCGGACCGTATGAACTCCTCGTCCAGTACGAGGTCGTTCCAGTCGTCAGCCATCCCCGCGCCTCCTACGCAGTGCATCCCCTCTGACCCAGTGTGGCCGGACGGGGGTCAAGCCCCCGTCAGTAAGCGGGCCGTCTACTCCTCGCCCGCCAGCGTCAGCGAGCGCAGCTTCTGGCCGGCGTACCAGGTGGCCAGGACGGTCACCACGACCAGCAGCACCGTGCCCGTCGTCAGCGAGACGTCGGACGTGACCAGGTCGCCCCCGGTCACCTTGTGGGCGACCGCCAGGGACCACTGCTGGACGCTCAACGTCCGCGCTCCGGGCACCAGGGAGCCGAACAGGGCCTCCCAGACCAGCGCGTAGACGAGCCCGAAGACCACCGCGTGCCGCGACACCGTACCGAGCAGCAGGAAGAGCGCGGCGTAGGCGATGGAGGCGACCAGCGCGGCAACCGTGTAGGCGACGGCGATCTGCTGGCCGTTGCCGTTGAGGATGAAGCCCGCGATCAGGGTCGGCAGGGCCGAGAAGACCATCGTCACGGCGATCGCCACGATCAGCTTGGTGAAGATGATGGTGGGTCGTCTGATCGGCTTGGACAGCAGGTACACCACCGAGCCGTCGTCGATCTCCGGGCCGATCGCGCCCGTGCCCGCGATGACGCCGATGATCGGCACCATGGTGGCGAGCCCGAGACCGCCGAGCAGGTCGGCGGCCGTCTGGTCGTCGGCGCCGGCGAGGCCGCGGACGACGACGGAGATCGCGATCAGCAGCAGGGGCAGCGCGCCCAGGATGAGCGCCCTGCGGCGGCCGAGCAGGGCCCGGTAGGTGAGCCTGGCGACTGTGGGGTCGTACATCTTCGGCCTCCTACGCCGCGACCAGATACGAGAACACGGATTCGAGGGACTCGTCGGACGGCGAGACCGTGAGCAGCCGGATGCCGTGGTCGCGGGCGACCTTGGGCAGCAGGGCGGTGAAGCGGCCGAAGTCGACGGCCTGGATGCGCAGCGCGCCCTCGGTGAGGTCGACCTCGATGCCCGAGGTGGAGGGGTCGGCGATGAGGGCGGCCGCGAGGGCGCGGTCGTCGCTGGAGCGGACCAGGTAGCGGTGCGGGCGGTCGGTCATCAGCCGGCGGATCTTGCGGAAGTCGCCGCTGGCCGCGTGCCGTCCCGCGACCACGACCTCGATGTGCCAGGCGAGTTGCTCGACCTCTTCGAGGATGTGGGAGGAGAACAGGACCGTACGGCCCTCGTCGCCCATCCGCCGCAGCAGTTCCATGAGCTGCATGCGCTGGCGCGGGTCCATGCCGTTGAAGGGCTCGTCGAGGAGGAGCAGCGACGGGTCGTGGACCAGGGCGGACGCCATCTTCACGCGCTGGCGCATGCCCTTGGAGTACGTCGAGATCCTGCGGTCCTGCGCGTACTCCATCTCGACCGTGGCGAGGGCCTTCTGCGCGGCTTTGGCGCCGAGGCCGTGCAACTCGGCGTTGGCGACGACGAATTCGCGGCCGGTGAGGAAGTCGTACATCGCCTCGCGCTCGGGGACGATGCCGATGTGCTTGTAGATGGCCTCGTTGCGCCAGGTCGGCTGCCCGTCGAGGGTGACCGTGCCGGTGGAGGGGGCGAGGAAGCCGCCCATCATGTTGATGAGGGTGGACTTGCCGGCGCCGTTGGGGCCGAGGAGGCCGGTGACGCCGGGGCCGATGGTCATGGTGATGTCGTTGACGGCGACCACGTTGCCGAACCAGCGGGAGACGTGGTCGATGGAGAGCGTGGTCACAGTCCCACCTTCTTGTAGCGGCGCAGCAGAAGGCCGTAGCAGGCGGCGATCAGGCCGAGGACGACGAGCAGGTACACCACGCCCTGGGCATGGGAGGGTCCGTCGCCGCCCGGGAAGGTGTTGGTGCCGCCGAGCAGGGCGGTGCTCAGGCCTCCGATCAGGGTCACCGGCGAGAACAGGCCGATCCACGGGATGGCACCGGTGCTGCCCTGGGCGTCGGCGATGGCCTGGAGGGTGGAGACCGCGCCGTAGGAGATGGTCAGTACGGCGATCACGGCGGCGATGCCGAAGCCGCGGCGCGGCGTGACCGACGCGATGACCAGGCCGATGCCCGCGAGGAGGAGGGAGAGCAGCGCCACCGAGAGGAGTCCCTGGCCGAACCCCTTGGTCTGGTGCCCGAAGTCCATCTTGGCGAGCAGGGCGCCCACGTACAGGACGACCAGCGGGGCGCCGGTCAGGATGAACATCGCGGACGCGAGGGCCGCGAACTTGGCCTGGACGTAGTCGGCGGTCTCGATGGGCCGCGAGAAGTACAGCGGGATGGTCTTGAAGCGCAGGTCGCGGGAGACGGCCTGGGGGGCCTGCGAGGCGACGTACAGGCTGATGACGGCCTGCATGATGATCGCGTACCGCGTGTAGGTGACCGGCAGGTCGTGCGCCTTGGTGGCGACGGCGACCGCGACCATGATGGCCGCCGGCACGCAGATCACCGCGAACAGCAGCATCGGCAGCACCTTGGACTTCACCGAGCGGCCGAGGCCGTAGGAGCCGCGCAGGGTCTGCGAGTACAGGGACAGACGGGCGTACCCGCGGCCGAGGCGCGGGCCGTCGTAGCCGCGGTAGCCGATGTCGTGGATGCGGGACTGGTCACCCGGTCCCGCGATGGGCTGGTCAACCGCCATGGACGGTCGCCTCCTTCCGCTGCTCGTCGTCGCTGGTGAAGACCTCGGAGATGTGGTGCCGGCGCTGTTCCATGCGCACCAGGCCGAGACCGAGGTCGGCGACGACGTCGCGGACCAGGTCATAGGTCTCCTCGCCCTGGGCGGTGAGCAGCAGGATGTGGCCGGCGCCGGGGAGGCCGCCGCCCTCGGCGTTCGTCTCCACCCCGCGCGCGTGGAGCGCGTCGCGGACCGCGCGGGTGCCGTCCGGGTGCTCGTCGCTGTCGGTGACCTCGATGGCGAGCGTGGTCGTGGACTGCGTGAAGTCGGTGGTGGAGCTGGAGCGCAGCAGCTTGCCGCCGTCGACGACGACCACGTGGTCGCAGGTGCGTTCCAGTTCGCCGAGCAGGTGCGAGGTGACCAGGACCGAGATGCCGAAGTCGGTGTGGATGCGGCGGATCAGGCCGAGCATCTCGTCGCGGCCGACCGGGTCGAGGCCGTTCGTCGGCTCGTCGAGGAAGACCAGCTGCGGGTCGTGCACCAGGGCCTGGGCGAGCTTCACGCGCTGCTTCATGCCGGTGGAGTAGCCGCCGATCGGGCGGTACCGCTCCTCGTAGAGCCCGACATGGCGCAGGGTGTCGGCGGTGCGCTCGCGGGCGGCGGCGGGCGGCAGGCCGGACATGCGGGCCATGTGCACGACGAACTCGGTGGCCGAGACGTCGGGGGGCAGGCAGTCGTGCTCCGGCATGTAGCCCACGCGCTCGCGGATGGCGGCGCCCTTGGTCGCGACGTCGAGGCCGAGCACTTCGGCGCGGCCCTCGGTCGCGGGGGACAGACCCAGCAGGATCTTGATCAGGGTGGACTTGCCGGCGCCGTTGGCTCCGACGAGCCCGGTCACACCGGGTCCGATGTCCACGGACAGCCGGTCGAGCGCGGTCACCCGGGGGAACCGCTTGCTCAGGCTTTCGGTCGCGATCACAGTCACGTCATAGAAGGTAGTGACCCGCGCCACTGGGGTCGTCAGACCTTGGAGCCGTCTTCACGTCACTCTCGAGTATTACGGGGCCCTAGGGGATCCCCTGCCTGAGGGCTACGCAGAGTTGTCCACAGGCCTCGCCACGGCCTATTGACGTCGCCTCTAACAACTGTCACATTCACCAGTGTCAAGTTACGGGCACGTACCGCAGTCGACGGAGACGGGGACGGGACGGAACGGATGGCGACGGCAGTGGCATCGAAGGAAGAACGCGCCACGGAGCTCGAGGGTTTCCGGCGGGTGCAACGGCTCGCCTACGAGTGCGCCGAGGCGGTCGCGGCCGCGCTGGAGCCGGGGATCACCGAGCGTGAGGCGGCCCGGATGCAGCGCGAGTGGCTGCGTGCCCGGGGCGTGCGGGACTGGTTCCACCTCCCCTTCGCCTGGTTCGGCGACCGCACGGCGTTCACGGACTTCCGCGTCCCGCTGCAGTTCTTCCCGACCGACCGCCGGCTGGCGCCCGGCATGCCGTTCATCCTGGACCTGGCCCCGGTGTACGAGGGTTGCACGGCCGACATCGGCTACTCGGGCGCCCTCGGGCCCAACCCCGTGCAGGACCGGCTGATGGCCGACCTGGAGGCGCACCGGGAGCTGATCCTGCGCGAGGTGCGCGAGCGGCGCCCGCTGCGCGACATCTACGAGGACGTGGACCGCCTCATGGTCCGCCAGGGCTACGCCAACCGGCATCGCGCGTACCCCTTCGGCGTGATCGCCCACAAGGTGGACCGGGTGAAGCAGCGCCGCTGGGCACCGCACCTCTTCGGGTTCGGCACCCAGTCCCTGAAGGGCCTCGCGGCCGACGCGCTGCACGGCCACCGCGAGGGCTGGTCGCCCCTGTGGTCGCCGTACCGCTTCTCGGACCACCCGCCGCAGCCGGGCCTGTGGGCGGTCGAACCGCACCTCGGCTTCCGCGGCACGGGCGCCAAGTTCGAGGAGATCCTCGTGGTCACCGACTCCCGGGACCCCGAGCAGGGCGCCTTCTGGCTGGACGACGATCTGCCGCACGTGCGGCGCTGGGCGGAGGACAAGTGAACGGGATCGAAGGCGCGCGCGAGCGCCGGGTGCGTACCGGTGGCGTCGACCTGTGCGTGGCGGAGCTGGGCGACCCGGCGGACCCGACGGTCGTCCTGGTCCACGGCTACCCGGACAGCAAGGAGGTCTGGTCCGCGGTCGCGGCCCGCCTCGCGGAGCGCTTCCACGTCGTCCTGTACGACGTCCGCGGCCACGGCCGCTCCACCGCCCCCGAGCCACTGCGCGGCGGCTTCACCCTCGCCAAGCTCACGGACGACTTCCTGGCGGTGATCGACGCGGTCAGCCCCGACCGACCGGTGCACCTCGTCGGCCACGACTGGGGCTCGGTGCAGTCCTGGGAGTTCGCCACGGTGGGGCGCACGGAGGGCCGTATCGCCTCCTTCACGTCGCTGTCCGGGCCGTCCCTGGACCACTTCGGGCACTGGATCGCCGCACGCGTGCGGCGCCCGACCCCTCGCCGGGTGGGCCAGCTCCTCGGCCAGGGCGCCAAGTCCTGGTACGTGTACCTGCTGCACACCCCCGCCCTGCCCGAACTGGCCTGGCGCGGCCCCCTCGGCAAGGCCTGGCCGGGGATCCTGCGGCGGGCGGAGAACCTCCCGCCGGGTGACTACCCCACGTCCTCCCTGCCCTCCGACGCGGCACACGGCGCCTGGCTGTACCGCGACAACGTGCGGTCCCGGCTGCGCCGCCCGCGTGAGGACGCGTACGCGCACGCCCCCGTGCAGCTCATCACGCCCCTCGGCGACGCGTTCCTCTCCGAGCGGCTCTACGACGACCTGGGGCGCTGGGTGCCCCGGCTCACCCGCCGCACCCTGCCCGACAGACACTGGATCCCGCGCACCCGGCCGGACCAGGTGGCGGCCTGGATCGAGGAGTTCGTGAGGTCGGTGGAGGACGGCCCGGGGCCGGAGCCGAAGCCCGCCGACCGCCATGCCCAGCGGTTCGGCGGCCAGCTGGTGCTGGTCACCGGCGCGGGCAGCGGCATCGGGCGGGCCACGGCGTTCGCGTTCGCGGAGGCGGGCGCGCGGGTGGTGGCGGTGGACCGGGACGCGGAGGCCGCGGCCCGCACCGCCGAGCTGTCCCGGCTGGTCGGCGCCGCGGACGCGTGGGCGGAGACGGCCGACGTCTCCGACGAGCAGGCCATGGAGAAGCTCGCGGAGAAGGTCCACCGCGAGTACGGCGTCCTGGACGTGCTGGTCAACAACGCGGGCATCGGCCTGTCCGGCTCCTTCTTCACGACGACGACGGAGGACTGGCGGCAGGTCCTGGACGTCAACCTCTGGGGCGTGATCCACGGTTGCCGCCTCTTCGGGGCCCGGATGGCGGACCGCGCCCAGGGCGGCCACATCGTGAACGTCGCGTCGGCGGCGGCCTACCTGCCCTCCCGGACGCTGCCGGCCTACAGCACCTCCAAGGCGGCGGTCCTGATGCTCTCCGAGTGCCTGCGCGCCGAACTCGCCCCCCGGAGCATCGGGGTGACGGCGATCTGCCCGGGCCTCATCAACACCAACATCACCTCGACGGCCCGCTTCACCGGGGTCGACGAGGAGGAGCAGCGCCACAGGCAGAAGCGCTCCGCCCGGCTGTACGGGATGCGCAACTACCCTCCGGAGAAGGTCGCTTCGGCGATCCTGGAGGCGGTGGAACACAATCGCGCGGTGGTACCGGTGACGCCGGAGGCGCGGGGGGCGCGGGTGCTGTCGCGGGTGGCGCCGGGAGTGTTGCGGCGGATCGCAAGGGTGGAGCCGAAGTTGTAGAGAGTCGTGGCCCAACTGCGGTCCGGCGGGGGCTGGTCGCGCAGTTCCTCGCGCCCCCGAAGAGGGGCGCTCCCCCACCGTGTCCTCCCTGGTTGCGGGCAGGCGTGCCGCAGGGCGGCACGGGTGGGTACTGGGGTCTCCCCGGCCGAAGGCTGGGGGAGGCACCCTGCAAGCGCCGGCAAGCAACCCCGCCCCCGCCCGGCCCCGGCCCCCGCTCACCAGCCAAGGAACCCCACATGACCGACCCGCCGGCCAACCCCACCCACCGCATCGAGGACCTCGCCCACCTCTCCCGCACCACCGTCCGTACCATCCGCGCCTACCAGGACAAGGGTCTCCTCCCCCGCCCCGAACGCCAGGGCCGCGCCAACCTCTACTCCGACGTCCACCTCACCCGCCTCCTCCAGATCGCCGACCTCCTCTCCCGCGGCTACACCCTCGCCTCCATCAAGGAGTTGTTCGACGCCTGGGACACCGGCCGCGGCCTGGCCGGCGTCCTCGGGCTCGTCACCGAGGCCGAAGGACCCTGGACCGACGAGGAACCGGTGCGCCTGACCCGCGCCGACCTGGACGCCCGCTTCGGCGGCACCCCCGACGACACGGCCGTGGCCGAGGCCGTGGCACTGGGCGTACTGGAGCCGGTCGCCGACGACCCAGGCTCCTTCCTCGTCCCGAGCCCCCAGGAACTCGCCGTGGCGGCCGAGTTGTACGCGGCCGGTGTCCCGCTCTCCGCGATCTCCGAGCACCTGCGGGAGTTGAGACTCCAGGTCGAGCACATAGCCGCCCGTTTCCTGGAGTTCACCACCGAGCACGTCTTCGCCCGCTACCTCGACGACCCCGACCGCCGCACCGACGCCGACGCGGCCGAGGCGGCCTCGCTGGTACGGCGCCTGCGCCCGCTGGCCCGGCAGACGGTGGACGCCGAACTGGCGCGTGCCATGCGCCTGTTCGCGACCCGTGAGGTGCGTCGCAGGCTCGGCGCGGGCGAACAGCCGAAGGCTCCGGACGAGACCCGCCCCGTGTCCCTCCCCGCCGAGACGATTCAGGCCGTGCGGCGCCTCGTTGGCCCGGATCGCATCGCCGAGTTCATCGCCCTCGCGGCCGAACGCGAGGTCGGGGCGCGACACTTGGACGCCCTCGCCTCAGATCACGTCCTGGTTAACGATCTTGACGAAACACCGCGAAATGCCCAGTAGTTGTCCACAACTCGGCCAATTTCCTTGTGGATAACCGCACTTGGTTGTGGATCAAACCTGCGGCGAAAAATATCTGCGTGACGCGCGTCTCGCCCGGCACCCTGATGGCATGAACGCGAGACACAACGAAGGAACACCGGACGAGCGGCGCACCGTGAAGGTGTCGAAGTACCTCTCGAAACACCTGCGCCACCAGCCCGAACGCATCGGCCTCAGCCTGGACGAGGCGGGTTGGGTGGAGATCGACACCCTGCTCGCGGCGGCAGCGGCGCACGGGTTCCCGGTCAGCCGCGAGGAACTGGACCACGTCGTCGCCGCCAACGACAAGCAGCGGTTCGCCGTCGAGGGCACCCGGATCCGCGCCAGCCAGGGCCACAGCATCGACGTCGACCTCGGACTGCCCCCTGCGACCCCGCCGCCGTACCTCTACCACGGCACCGTCGCACGGAACCTGGAGGCGATCCGGAGGGCGGGCCTCGCACCCATGAACAGGCACGACGTGCACCTGTCGGCGGACCGGGAGACCGCGACGCGGGTCGGTGCCCGACGCGGCCGCCCGGTCGTGCTGTCGGTGGACGCGGCGGCGATGCACCGGGACGGACACGTCTTCCACATCAGCGCGAACGGGGTGTGGCTGACGCGTGCGGTGCCGCCGCGCTACCTGCGCTTCCCCGAACCGCACTGACCCCGGCATCATGAGTGGTATGGACCATTCCGGGCGCCGGGAGCACGGCGAGCACCTTCCGACCACCGAGGCGGCCGTCGCCGCGCTCCACACGATCGCGACCGAGTACGGACGCGAGATCGAGGTCACGCACGACATCGGCGCCGACCAGACCTCGCGGCGCAGCGCGGCGGGCTTCGGGGTCACCACCGACCCGGACGGTTCGCTGCCGCACGAGGCGTACGCCGAGTTCGGCGGGGTGCCCCGGGTGAGCGTGCGGCTCTTCCCGGAGGGCGACGCGCGGATCACCGTCGAGGGCGTGGACTTCCACGACGTACCGCGCGACGACGTGCCCGCCTTCCTGCACTCCGTCTTCGGCGACCTGGCCCATGTCCGGGGCCGTCGCTTCCCGCCCATGGCCTCGCTGGTCGTACCGCTGCCCGGCGACCGCACGTACCGGGAGCAGCTGGCCGCGTACCTGCTCACGCCGTGGCTGAGCAGCCGCATACGGTGACCGTTTCGGCCGTGCCTGCGGGTCCCTTTAGTCTCGGACCCATGAGTCTGCGTCTGAGCACCGTGATCCTCCCGTACCGCCGCTGGAGCGAGGGCGGCGCCGCCGCCTGGACGCGGGCCGAGGAGCTGGGCTTCCACACCGCCTACACGTACGACCACCTGTCCTGGCGCAGCTTCCGGGACGGCCCGTGGTTCGGGGCGATCCCGACGCTGACCGCCGCCGCGTCCGTCACCGACCGACTGCGCCTCGGCACCCTCGTCACCTCGCCGAACTTCCGGCATCCGGTGCCCCTCGCCAAGGAGCTGATCTCCCTCGACGACATCTCCGGCGGCCGCGTCACCCTCGGCATCGGCGCGGGCGGCAACGGCTTCGACGCCACCGCGCTGGGCCAGGAGTCGTGGACCCCGCGCGAGCGCGCCGACCGGTTCGCCGAGTTCGTGCCGCTCCTCGACCGGCTTCTCACCGAGGACTCGGTGACCTACGAGGGTGAGTTCTACTCGGCCCACGAGGCGCGCAACATCCCGGGCTGTGTGCAGCGGCCCCGGCTGCCCTTCGCGGTCGCGGCCACCGGCCCGCGCGGACTGAAGCTGGCCGCACGGCACGGCCAGGCGTGGGTGACCACAGGCGACCCGAAGCTGTACGAGCACGGCACGCCCGAGCAGTCGGCCGAGGCGCTCCGCGGTCAGCTGGGGAAGCTCGGCGAGGCCTGCGCGGCGATCGGCCGGGACACGGCGGAACTGGACAAGATCCTGCTCACCGGGTTCACCCCGGACCGCGGCCGCCCCCTGGAGTCCCTGGACGCCTTCGTGGACTTCGCCGGCCGCCACCAGGAGCTGGGCTTCACCGAGCTGGTGATCCACTGGCCCATCCCCGACTCGGACTTCGCGGCCGACCAGAAGGTCTTCGAGCAGATCGCCATGGAGGCCCCGGCCCAGCTCGGCTGAGCCCGCTCCGGCAAGGCCGGGACGCCGCCGGGGACACTCGGAGTCATCTGTGTCTCATCTGTGCGCCCGCCCGCACGGCCGTGCGGGCATATGCGCGAGAATGGCGCGGTGACCTCAGCGACCCGACAGCCCGAGACCCCTGCCTTCGCGACCCCGCCCCGGCTGATCGCCACCGATCTCGACGGCACCCTGCTGCGCGACGACAAGTCGGTCTCCCCGAGGACGGTCGCCGCACTGGCCGCCGCCGAGGAGGCGGGGATCGAGGTCTTCTTCGTCACCGGCCGCCCGGCCCGCTGGATGGACGTAGTCAGCGACCACGTCCACGGCCACGGCCTGGCGATCTGCGGCAACGGCGCGGCCGTGGTCGACCTGCACGGCGGCCCCGGCGCCCACCGCTTCGTGAAGGTGCGCGACCTGGCCCGGGAGAACGCGCTGGACGCGGTACGACTGCTGCGCGAGGCAGCGCCCGGCACCGTGTACGCGATCGAGCAGACGTACGGCTTCCACCAGGAGCCGGCCTATCCCAAGATGCACCTGGAGATACCGGACCACCTGCTCGCCGCCGAGGAGATCCTCGCGACGGACGGTCCGAGCGCCGGCGAACCCGTCCTCAAGATCCTCGCCTACCACCCCGATCTCGACCCCGACGCCTTCCTCACCCTCGCCCGCCTCGCCGTCGGCGAACGCGCCACCGTCACCCGGTCCAGCCCCAGCGCCCTGCTGGAGATCAGCGGTCCGGGCGTCTCCAAGGCCAGCACGCTCGCCCTGGAGTGTGCCGAGCGCGGCATCTCGCGCGAGGAGGTCGTGGCCTTCGGGGACATGCCCAACGACGTCGAGATGCTGACCTGGGCCGGCCGGTCGTACGCCATGGGCAACGCCCACCCCGCCGCCGTCGCCGCCGCCTCCGGACGGACGGACGCCAACAACGAGGACGGGGTGGCCGTGGTGATCGAGCAGTTGCTGGCCGCCCGCGCCTGAGACCTGCCGCCGCGCCGGTCTACCGCACTCCCACCAGAGCGTCCGCCGCCGCCTCCCGTTCGACCATGTCCCGCAGCGGTCCGGCCGCGGCGGCCAGCTCCGCATGGCTGCCGCGCTGCACCACCCGGCCCGCGTCGAGGACGACCACCTCGTCCACGGCCTCCAGGCCCGCCAGCCGGTGCGTGACGAGCAGTGTCGTACGGCCCTCGGTCGCGGCCAGCAGGTCCGCGGTGAGGGCGTCCGCCGTGGGCAGGTCGAGATGCTCGGCCGGCTCGTCCAGCACGAGCAACGGGAAGTCGGCGAGCAGCGCCCGGGCGAGGGCCAGCCGCTGCCGCTGGCCGCCGGACAGC
Source organism: Streptomyces sp. NPDC086777 (assembly GCF_040702065.1). Lineage (NCBI taxonomy): Bacteria > Bacillati > Actinomycetota > Actinomycetes > Kitasatosporales > Streptomycetaceae > Streptomyces > Streptomyces sp. NPDC086777. The sequence goes on from NZ_JBFBJI010000003.1 coordinate 191,434, forward strand.
CGTGCTCCGTGCTCGCCCACCAGGGTGTCCAGTCCGTCGGGCAGCCCGTCCACCCAGTCGAGCAGCCGGGCCCGGCCCAGCGCGTCCCGCAGGTCCTCCTCGGTGGCGTCCTTCCGGGCGAGCAGCAGGTTCTCGCGCACGGAACTGTCGAAGAGGTGCGCGTCCTGGGCGCACAGCCCGACGAGCCGCCGCACGTCGTCGCTGTCCATGCCGTACGCGTCCACGCCGGCCAGCGTGTAGGAGCCCGCCTCCGGGTCCAGGAACCGCAGCAGGACCTGCGCGAGGGTCGACTTGCCGGCGCCGGAGGCACCGACGACGGCGACCCTGCGCCCCTCGTGCAGGGTGAGGTCGAGCCCGTCGAGGGCGTCCCGCCGCTGCCCCGGGTACCGGGCCCTCAGGCCCTTCAGCACGACGGGGAAGGGCGCGGCGGGCGCTTGGCGCGGCCGCTCCGGTTCCCGCACGGGCTCGGGCGCGTCCAGCACCTCGTAGATGCGCTCGGCGCTCCTGCGTACCCGCTGCCGGTGCCGCACGGCCGCCGGCAGCCCGAGTACCGCCTCGAAGGCGGCCAGCGGAGTGAGCACGACGACCGCCATCGCCACGCCGCTCAGCCGGCCGTCTGCGACCCCCTGGGCGCCCAAGAGCGCGGCGGCCGCGACGGTCAGGCCGGTCAGCAACGCGGTCAGCCCGTCGCCGAGCGCGGTGGCCGTGGCCCCTCGCGAGGCGATCCGGGTGAGCGTGCCGTCGGCCCGCCGGGCCTCGTCGGTGCGGGCCGGCAGCGCGCCGGCGACGGTCAGTTCGGCGGTGCCGGTGAGCAGGTCGGTCACCCGGGTGGCGAGCAGCCCGCGGGCCGGTGCCAGCCGGTGCTCGGCGCGCCTGGCCACGGTCGAGGTCACCAGCGGAACGCCCGCACCGGCCGCCAGCAGCCCCACCGCGAGCGCGGCCCCGGCCTCGGGCAGCAGCCAGGCCGTGAAGCCCACGGCCCCGGCGGACACCGCCACCGCGGCCCCGACCGGAAGCAGCCACCGCAGCCAGTAGTCCTGAAGGGTGTCCACGTCGGCGACCAGCCGGCTGAGCAGATCGCCCCGCCTGGTCGTCCGCAGCCCGGCCGGCGCGAGCCGCTCCAGCCGCCGGTACACGGCGACACGTGTGTCGGCCAGCATCCGCAGCACGGCGTCGTGCGACACCAGCCGCTCGCCGTACCGGAACACGGCCCGCCCGATCCCGAAGGCCCGCGTGGCCGTCACGGCGACCATCAGGTACAGCACCGGCGGCTGCTGCGAAGCCCGCGAGATCAGCCACCCGGAGGTCGCCATCAGCCCGACGGCACTGCCGAGCGCCAGCGCCCCCAGCACAAGCGCGAGCAGCAACCGCCCCCGCCGCCCCCCGGACGCGGCACGAACCCGCCCCAGAACACCCCACCGCCCCACAACCACCGGCTCCGCAGCACCGCCCGCCCGAGGACCACTCAGCCCACGGTCCCGCCCCGCACCCTCACCTTCCACCTGACCGAGATGCCCCACACCCCCGCCCGCCGACCCACCGACCCGGCCCGCGACCTCACCCTCAAACTGACCGAGTCGGGTGGTGGGTGGGCGAAGGTTCTGGGGGTCCAGGGGGCGGAGCCCCCTGGGGACCTCGCCGCCGGAGAGCCGCACGACCCGGTCCGCCGCCGACAGCAGCGCCGGCCGGTGCACCACCAGCAACACGGTCCGCCCCTCGGAGAGCCGCCGTACCGCCGCCACGACCTCCCCCTCGGTCGCCCCGTCCAACGCGGCCGTCGGCTCATCCAGCAACAGCACAGGCCGGTCGGCCAGAAACGCCCGCGCCAGCGCCAGCCGCTGCCGCTGCCCCGCAGACAGACCGGACCCGTCCTCCCCGAGTACCGTCCGCGCCCCCTCCGGCAGCGCCTCCACGAACTCCAGCGCCCCGGCGTCCCGCAGCGCCCCCCGGACGGCGTCGTCGTCCGCGTCGGGACGCGCGAGCCGTACGTTCTCGGCGATCGTCCCGGCGTACAGATGCGGTCGCTGCGGCACCCACGCGATCCGCGACCGCCACTCCGCCACGTCGACGTCCGCGAGATCGACGTCCCCGATCCGTACCCGCCCCTGCGCGGGCCGTACGAACCCCAGCAGGACGTTGAGCAGCGTCGACTTGCCCACACCGCTCGGGCCGACCAGCGCGACGGTCTCCCCGGGTTCGACCGTGAACGACACATCCGTCACCGCGTCCGCCGACCGCCCCGGGTAGCGGACCGTCACGCCCTCGAAGGCCAGGGCCGCATCGGAAGGCACCGCGCCCGTCCCCGATGCCGGCACCGGCGTCTCAAGCACCGCGAAGATCTCCTCCGCGGCCGCCAGTCCTTCCGCCGCCGCGTGGAACTGGGCTCCCACCTGCCGCAACGGCAGATACGCCTCGGGCGCCAGCACCAGGACGACCAGCCCGACGTACAGGTCCATGTCGCCGTGGACGAGCCGCATGCCGATGGTCACGGCGACCAGCGCCACCGACAGCGTGGCGAGCAGTTCCAGCGCGAACGAGGAGAGGAACGCGATCCGCAGCGTCCGCATGGTCGCCTGCCGGTACTCACCGGTGATCCGCCGGATGGACTCGGCCTGCGCCTTGGCCCGGCCGAACACCTTCAGCGTGGGCAGGCCGGCGACCACGTCCAGGAAGTGGCCGGAGAGCCGTGACAGCAGCCGCCATTGACGGTCCGTCCGGGACTGGGTGGCCCAGCCGATCAGGACCATGAAGAGCGGGATCAGCGGCAGGGTCCCGACGATGATCGCCGCGGAGACCCAGTCCTCGGTGACGACCCGCGCCAGCACTGCGACCGGTACGACCACCGCCAGTCCCAACTGCGGCAGGTAGCGCGAGAAGTAGTCGTCGAGGGCGTCGACCCCGCGCGTGGCGAGCGTGACCAGCGATCCGGTCCGCTGTCCGCTCAGCCAGCCGGGGCCGAGCTCCACCGCACGGTCGAGGAGCCGGCCGCGCAGCTCGGACTTGACCGCCGCGCTCGCCCGGTGAGCGGCGAGTTCGGTGAGCCAGGAGACCAGCGCCCGGCCGACGGCCACGGCCACCAACAACAGCAGAGGGGTGCGGAGTTCGGAGACGGAGTGACCGTGCTGGAAGGCCCCCACCACCACGTCGGCGATGAGCATGGCCTGGGCGATGACCAGCCCGGCACCGACGGCACCGAGGCCGACGACGGCCACCAGGAAGAGGCGGGTGGCACGGGCATAACGCAGCAGACGGGGATCGATTGGTTTCACGTGAAACATGCCCTTCGGCCCGGAGAGGGCGTTTCACGTGAAACGCCCTCTCCTCGGACTCAGTGCGCGGCTTCGGTCGCGATGTGCTGCGTACCGATCCGCTTGCGGAACACCCAGTAGGTCCACCCCTGGTAGAGCAGGACGAGCGGCGTGGCGATCGCCGCGAGCCACGTCATGATCTTCAGGGTGTACGGACTCGACGAGGCATTGGTGACCGTGAGGCTCCAGTCCCCGTTGAGCGACGACGGCATGACGTTCGGGAAGAGCGACAGGAAGAGCATCGCCACGGCGGCCACGATGGTCACGCCGGACAGGGCGAACGCCCATCCCTCGCGGCCCCGCAGATTGGCCCCGAGGGCGGCCACCAGCGCGGCGACCGCCACGATGAGCGCCACCAGGCTCTTGCCGTCACCGCTGTCGACCTGGGTCCACAGCAGGAAGGCCAGCGCCAGCGCCGCGGTGAGGACACCGACCTTGGTGGCCAGCTTCCGCGCCCGTACCCGGATGTCGCCGACCGTCTTGAGCGCGGCGAACACCGAGCCGTGGAAGGTGAACAGGGTCAGCGTCACGAGCCCGCCGAGCAGGGCGTACGGGTTGAGCAGGTCCCAGACGGTGCCGACGTACTCGAAGTTCCGGTCGATCTTGACACCGTGCGCGATGTTCCCGAAGGCCACGCCCCACAGGAACGCCGGGATCAGCGAGGTCCAGAAGATCGCGGTCTCCCAGTTGCGCTGCCAGTTCTCCTCGGGCCGCTTGGCCCGGTACTCGAAGGCGACACCCCGGACGATCAGACAGACCAGGATGACCAGCAGCGGCAGGTAGAAGCCCGAGAAGAGCGTGGCGTACCACTCGGGGAAGGCGGCGAAGGTCGCGCCGCCCGCGGTGAGCAGCCACACCTCGTTGCCGTCCCAGACCGGGCCGATCGTGTTGATCAGCACCCGCTTCTCCAGGCGGTCCCGGGCGAGCAGCTTGGTGAGGATGCCGACCCCGAAGTCGAATCCCTCCAGGAAGAAGTAGCCGGTCCACAGGACGGCGATCAGGACGAACCAGACGTCGTGAAGTTCCATGACTGCGTCTCCCTCGGCCTAGTACGAGAAGGCCATCGGCTTGTCGGCGTCACGGGCCTCGCCGCCGATCTTCGTGGGCGGGTTGAGATCGTCCTCGGTGAGCTCGGGCGGGCCGGCCTTCACGTACTTCACGAGCAGCTTGACCTCGACGACGGCGAGGACGGCGTAGAGCGCGGTGAAGGTGATCAACGAGATGAGGATCTCGGTCTGGGAGACACCGGGGGAGACCGCGTCGCGGGTCTGCAGGACGCCGTAGACGACCCAGGGCTGGCGGCCCATCTCGGTGAAGATCCAGCCCCAGGAGTTGGCTATCAGCGGGAAGCCCAGGGTCCATATCGCCACCAGCCAGTACAGCCTGCCGAACTTGGGGCTGAGCGCCTTGTTCCTGAAGAGAACCAGGTTCGGCACCTCGTCCTCACCGACCCGCAGGTGCTGCGGCAGCATGAACTTCTTGCGGGTCAGCCAGAGTCCCGCGAGGCCGATGGCGAAGGACGCCATGCCGAAGCCGATCATCCAGCGGAACGCCCAGAAGGTGACGGGGATGATGGGCCGGTAGTCGCCGGCGCCGTACTTCTGCTGCTCGGCCTTGTTGGTGTCGTTGATACCGGGGACGTACGAGTTGAAGTTGTCGTCGGCGAGGAAAGAGAGCAGGCCGGGGACGGACAGTTCGACGGTGTTGTGGCCCTTGCTGACGTCGCCGTAGGCGAAGATCGAGAAGGGTGCCGGCTTCTGACCGTCCCACAGCGCCTCGGCGGCGGCCATCTTCATCGGCTGCTGCTTGAACATGACCTTGCCGAGAGTGTCGCCGCTGATGGCGGTGAGCATGCCGGCGATGACGACGGTGACCAGGCCGAGCCGCAGCGAGGTCTTCATCACGGTGATGTGCTTCTTGCGGAACAGGTGGAAGGCGGCGATGCCGACCATGAACGCCCCACCGGTCAGGAAGGACGCGGACAGGGTGTGGAAGGCCTGGGCCAGCGCGGCGTTCTGGGTGAGAACGGCCCAGAAGTCGGTGAGTTCCGCCCGCCCCTTCGCCTTGTCGATCTTGTAGCCGACGGGGTGCTGCATCCACGAGTTGGCGGCGAGGATGAAGTACGCCGACAGGATCGTGCCGATGGAGACCATCCATATACAGGCCAGATGGATCTTCTTGGGCAGCTTGTCCCAGCCGAAGATCCACAGCCCGATGAAGGTGGACTCGAAGAAGAAGGCGATCAGCGCCTCGAAGGCGAGCGGGGCGCCGAAGATGTCGCCGACGAACCGCGAGTAGTCGGACCAGTTCATGCCGAACTGGAACTCCTGCACGATGCCGGTGACCACGCCCATCGCGATGTTGATCAGGAAGAGCTTGCCCCAGAACTTCGTCGCCCTGAGGTACTTCTCCTTCTCCGTGCGCACCCAGGCGGTCTGCAGGCCGGCCGTGAGGGCGGCCAGCGAGATCGTCAGCGGGACGAAGAGGAAGTGGTAGACGGTGGTGATGCCGAACTGCCAGCGCGCCAGTGTCTCCGGCGCCAAAGCCAGGTACACGTCGTCAGTCTCCTTACGTCGCCGTGGTACAGCGGCATGTGCCCCCTTTGTCACGTACATCACGGAACAAACGGGACGCGCTTGTGAATGCATTCACATTCACAAGCCATTATGGCGCACTCACTCTCGAACATCGAAGGGGGGTCGCGCTTGAGCCGTCCGGCCCCCTCCCGAACACGCGAACGGGGCCGCTCGGCCCTCATCCCGGCCGTGCGACCCCGCACACCTGACACCCTTCGGCCGCGGCAACCTCCGCGCGGCCCGCGGAGGCTACAGCTCCTTGCGGAACGCCTCCGTCACCTTCAGGAAGATGTCGTTCGCCTCGGTCTCGCCGACCGTCACCCGCACACCCTCGCCCGGGAACGGCCGCACGACCACGCCGTGCTCCTCGCAGAGCTGCGCGAAGGCGGTCGTACGCTCCCCCAGCCGCAGCCAGACGAAGTTTGCCTGGGTCTCGGGCACCGCCCAGCCCTGGCCGCGCAGCGCCTCGACCACGCGCAGCCGCTCGCACACCAGCGAGCCGACCCGGCCCAGCAGCTCGTCCTCGGCCCGCAGCGAGGCGATCGCCGCCTCCTGGGCGAGCTGGCTCACGCCGAAGGGGACCGCCGTCTTGCGCAGCGCCGCGGCCACCGGCTCGTGCGCGATCGCGAAGCCGACGCGCAGCCCGGCGAGGCCGTACGCCTTGGAGAAGGTCCGCAGCACACAGACGTTCGGCCGCTCACGGTAGATCGCGACGCCGTCGGGGACCTCGGGATCGCGGATGAACTCGCGGTAGGCCTCGTCCAGGACCACCAGCACGTCGCTCGGCACCCGGTCCAGGAACCGCTCCAGCTCGGCCCGCCTCACGACGGTGCCGGTCGGGTTGTTGGGGTTGCAGACGAAGATCAGGCGGGTGCGGTCGGTGACGGCGTCCGCCATGGCGTCCAGGTCGTGCACATCGCCGGGGGTGAGCGGCACCTGGACCGACCGGGCACCACTGATCTGCGTGATGATCGGATAGGCCTCGAAGGACCGCCACGCGTAGATCACCTCGTCGCCGGGCCCACTGGTGGCCTGCACCAGCTGCTGGGCCACACCGACCGACCCGGTACCGGTGGCCAGGTGCCCGAGCGGCACGCCGAAGCGGTCCGCGAGCTCGTTCACCAGCCCGGTGCACGCCAGGTCGGGGTAGCGGTTGAAGGAGGAGGCGGCGGCGATGACGGACTCCATCACGCCGGGCAGCGGGGGATACGGGTTCTCGTTGGAGGAGAGCTTGTACGCGACCGGGCCGCCGGCCGCCGCGGGCTTGCCCGGCTTGTAGGTGGGGATCCCCGCCAGCTCGGCGCGCAGCTTGGGGCTCGTCTCGCTCACCGCAGTCCTCCTCGCGACCACCGGCGGACCGTCCACGCCGCCGGCATCCAATACTGCTCACCTTATGAGGATTCGGCGCCACCGCGTACAGGGGAAGACGGCGCGAGGAACCGGGCCGGACCGGCGGCGGACCGTCGGCAGGCCGGCGCGGAGCCGGGAGGGCGAGCCTCATCCGTACCACCGGCATCACGGGCATCACCGCACGAAGGCGCATTTATCGGGGGCGCGCCCTACATATATCTACGCGCCGGTGGCTCGCGCCGTAGCGCGCATCACCCGTGCAGGTGAGTTGAGACCTCTTCGAAACATCGGGCACTTGGCAGGCCCATGCGTGCCGACAAGTCACGTCCTACCATTGGATCGTTCAACTGACTTTCTTTCTAAGGCAGTTGACCCACATTGACCTTGCAGAAACGTGCCTGTCAACGCGTGCATATGCGTCCGCACTACCCCACCGCATGAGCCCTACTATCGGCTCGCCATGACAGCAGCAGGGAAGCACCAGGTGAGCCGCGCGGAAACCTCTCGGCGAGGCAGCCGGCCGGGCCGGGCGGGCATCAGAGACGTGGCCGCCGCCGCCGGAGTCTCCATCACGACCGTCTCCGACGCCCTGAACGGCAAGGGGCGGCTCCCGGACGCCACCCGCCGCCATGTCAGAGAGGTCGCCGACCGGCTGGGGTACCGCCCCTCGGCCGCCGCCCGCACCCTCCGTACCGGCAAGTCGGGACTCATCGGCCTGACGGTGACGACGTACGGGGATGAACCTTTCACCTTCACCGAGTTCGCGTACTTCGCCGAGATGGCGCGGGCCGCCACCTCGGCCGCGCTCGCCCGCGGCTACGCCCTCGTCATCCTGCCCGCCACCTCACGGCACGACGTGTGGTCGAACGTGGCCCTGGACGGCACGGTCGTCATCGACCCCTCCGACCAGGACCCGGTGGTCAGCGAACTGGTCCGGCAGGGCCTGCCGGTGGTCTCCGACGGCCGCCCGGCCGGCGAGCTCCCGGTCACCGCCTGGGTGGACAACGACCACGAGGCCGCCGTACTCGGCATCCTCGACCATCTCGCCGACGCCGGCGCCCGCCGGATCGGGCTGCTCACGGGCACCACCACGGACACGTACACCCACCTGTCGACCACCGCCTACCTGCGCTGGTGCGAGCGCGTCGGCCAGGACCCGGTCTACGAGGCCTACCCGGCCCACGACCCGTGCGCGGGCGCCGTCGCCGCCGACCGGCTGCTGGCCCGCCCGGACCGTCCCGACGCCGTCTACGGCCTGTTCGACCCCAACGGCACCGACCTGCTCGCCGCCGCCCGCCGCTACGGACTGCGCGTCCCCGACGACCTGCTCCTGGTGTGCTGCAGCGAGTCGACCGTGTACGCCAACACCGAGCCGCCCATCACCACACTCTCCCTGAAGCCGCGCCGCATCGGCACGGCGGTGGTCCAACTGCTCATCGACGCGATCGAGGGAGTCGAGTCGGACCAGCCGGTCGAACAGGTGATACCGACCGAACTGATCGTGCGTACCTCCTCCCAGCGACGCGCGCAGCGCACCACGGTCAGCCCGCCGAGGGCGCCGGAGGAGGAGTAGCACGGACGCGTGGAGCACGGGGCGGCGCGGCTGCCGGACGGCGCCGGACGGCGGCCGGCAGCCGAGCGACGGGTGGTCGAAGCCCTGCCCAACCGGGGCGAAAGCCACCCTGAACCGGAGTCCTGCCCGGATTCACCACCCCTGGGTCATCACACGGCGCGACGGGCATTCCTATGATGGGCCCACGACACCGCGGGCCGCTGCGACCAGGCAGTCCGAAGCGGTGCAGATGCGGCGCGATGGTGGAGGGGTCTGATGACTCAGGGGGCCGGTCAGGGACCCGAGACGGAGCGGACGGCGACGTTGCGCGACTTCCGGGTGCCCGGATACGTCAACGAGACCGGTCCGTACGCTTCCAGCACCCACCCCGGCGACGTCGCCCCACCCCTCGACGACATGTACCCCGAGGGGTATCCGGACGGGTACACGCCCACCGAGCGCGACCTGCCCGTCATCAACCGCGGCGACACGCTCCAGGTGCCCGTCGAACCCGCCGCCGTCCCGGCGGCGCAGCCCGCGGACGGTCCCGGCCCGCTGTACGTCGTCGGTGACGTGCACGGCTACATCGACGAGCTGGTCACCGCGCTGCGCGAACAGGGCCTGATCGACGCGGACGGGCACTGGTGCGCGGGCGTCGCCCGGCTCTGGTTCCTCGGCGACTTCACCGACCGGGGTCCGGACGGCATCGGCGTCATCGACCTGGTGATGCGGCTGTCCGCCGAGGCGGCCGCGGCCGGCGGCTACTGCAAGGCCCTGATGGGCAACCACGAGCTGCTGCTGCTCGGCGCCAAGCGGTTCGGCGACACCCCCGTCAACTCCGGCGCGGGCACCGCGACCTTCCAGGCCGCCTGGCTGCTCAACGGCGGCCAGAAGACCGACATGGACCGGCTCCAGGACCACCACCTGCAGTGGATGGCCCGCCTGGACGCCGTCGAGGAGGTCGACGGCTACCTGCTGGTCCACTCCGACACCACCGCCTACCTCGACTACGGCGACTCGATCGAGGCGGTCAACGACACGGTCCGCGAGACCATCACGCGTAATGACGCGGACGAGGTGTGGGACCTCTTCCGCAAGTTCACCAAGCGCTTCTCCTTCCGCGACGAGGGGGGTGCAGACGCCGTCCGTTCCCTTCTCGATACGTACGGCGGTACCCGCATCGTTCACGGACACAGCCCTATTCCCTATCTGCTGGGCGAAGTCGGCTCCGAGGAGGGCGAAGAGGGCACCGGCCCGGTTGTGGAAGGGCCGCACGTCTACGCGGACGGGCTCGCCATCGCCATGGACGGCGGCGTGACCATGGCCGGAAAGCTGCTGGTGAGGCAACTCCCGCTGAACAACTGAGCGTTGTCCGGGCGGTTTCATCCCCGCGCTGTCACACACGGGCCACCCCCAATTTCCGGCAACCCCCTGTCACCGCGTGCCGTAACGGCTCTACCATCGGTTTATCCGTAGCAGGCTCCCCTCCGTTTCTGCCCGACGGCTCGCCGGCGTGCGAGCCACCAGCCCTACGGAGCATCGGGGGATGCACATGAACAGCGTTCCGCAGCACCTGCACAGCGAGGACCGCCAGGAATACGAGCGGATCCTCGACGAGGCGCTGCGCTCCGCCCCGTACCGTCCCGAACTGGCCGGCATAGGCCGGCACCTGAACACCGAACAGCTGCGCACCATGGCGCTCAACGCCACCGCACTGATCACGGCGGCCGCGGCGACCGAGTACCAGCACTACGTGAAGGTCCGCGAGGAACTGCGCAATCCGGCGCGGTCCACCCCGGCCGCCGTCCAGGACTCCGGCTCCGCAGAGCCGGGCGCCGGCGGCGCGATGGGGCTCGCCACCACCCTCGGCGAGGCCGCCGAGACCACTGGAGCGGGAGGCTTCGCCCTCGCTCTGGTCCTGGCGCCGGTGCTCGCCGGCACCGCCGCCGCGATCTTCCTCCTCGTCGGATACGTCCTGAAGATGCTGGACCCGGCCCCGGCGTTCGCCCAGACCATGCTCACCGCGGGCTGGGTGTTCGGCGTCGTGACCGCGGCCGCCATCCTCATGGCCGGCGCGGGACTGCTGCTCACCGCACTGCGCAACAGCCCCTCGCTGGAGGCCGGAGCCTACGGCGAACCCGGCGGGGAGGTGGCCAAGGCCCGGGAGGCCTGGCGGGACGCTGTGCTGGAGCGGGGCGTCCTGCCCTTCCTGCGGGAAGCGCTGGCCGCCGACTCCGGCACGGCCGGACTGCGCCGCACCGCCCCGTCGGGCCCGGCGGGCCGGATGCCGCGTCTCGGTTACGACCGCCCCGGCTTCAGCACCGACGACGGCGCCGCACCCGCCCCCCGCCCGAGCTTCACCAGCCCGGACTACACCAGCCCGGACTTCGGAGGCCCGGAACACCAGCCGGAATAACCCGGCTTGCGCCCCCGGCCAGGGGGCGCAGGCCGGACACCCGGCCCACTCGAGCCTGTTTCCCGACCCCCCGCGCACGCACGGGCCCCCCGTCAGTCCGTGACCGGCATATACACCCGGTTCCCCGCGGCCGCGAACTCCTTGGACTTCTGCGCCATACCCGCCTCCACCTCGGCCCGACTGCCGCCGTGTTCACGCCGGATGTCCTGAGAGATCTTCATCGAGTAGAGCATTACTAAAGCACGCACATACGCTTCAGTCGTCTGACCAGCCGTTACTGACCTTCAGAGCGTGGTGTCGGTGGGGCTGACGGGTCATGATCCCTGCGGTACGCCAAGTGCATGAGGTATGCGCAAGGGGGCGGGCTGACCGACGAACGGCGGGCCTTTCGTGAGAAGTTGCGGCTGGAGGCGGCTGAGCGCTTCCAGCAGGGCGACGAGAACGCGGTCATCGCTCACGACCTGCGGGTCAGCGTCCGGTCGGTACAGCGGTGGCGCAGGGCCTGGTCGCAGGAGGGGCCGAGAGCCCTGGCCTCGAAGGGGCCGGCGTCCTTGCCGTTGCTCAGCGACGAACTCTTCGCCGTCCTTGAGCGGGAGCTGTTCAAGGGACCGGTCACGCATGGCTGGCCGGACCAGACCTGGACGCTGTCGCGGATCAAGGCCCTGATCGGGCGCCGGTTCCACAAGAGCTACACCGTCCAGGGTGTCGCCGCGCTGCTCAGACGGCATGGCTGGACCTGCCGGGTTCCCGCCCGCCGTGCCATCGAGCGAGACGGGGCGGCCGTGACCGGCTGGATGAAGGAGACCTGGCCCCAGGTGGAAGGACCGTGGCGGCGCTCGACGCCTGGCTCGTCTTCGAGGACGAAGCCGGATTTTCGATGACGCCGCCAACCACCCGCACCTGGTCCCGCCGCGGCCACACCCCGTAGTCCGCGTCCGGGGCCGTTCCCGTCGCCGCTTATCGGTGGCCGCCCTGGCCCGCTACAAGACCGGTGAACCTTCGCGGCTTATCTACCGTCCCTGCCCGGACGCCCGGCCCGACGGGCGCAAAAGCTTCTCCTGGAAGGACTACCGCGACTTGATCCAGACCGCCCACCAGCAGCTGGGCGGTCCGATCGTGCTGGTCTGGGACAACCTCAACACCCACCTCACCGCCGGCATGCGGCGCTACATCGCCGACCGCGACTGGCTCACCGTCTTCCAATTGCCGCCCTACGCACCCGACCTCAACCCGGTCGAGAGCATCTGGTCCGTCCTGCGACGCACCACCACGGCCAACCGCGCCTTCGCCGACCCCGATGACCTGATCACTGCCGTCCGGCGCGGATTACGCCAGCTCCAGTACCGTCCCAATGTCCTCGACGGCTGCCTCACCGGCACCGGTCTCCGACGCCAGCCACCGTGACGACATCACGCATTCAAGGTCAGTAGGACGGATCTAGGACGGACCTAGGACAGCAGCTCTTAGCCTCGATCTTGCACAAGACCCCGCGGAACGGGGGCTGGAGGGCAGGCCGGGGCAGGACGGCACGACTCGGACCACCGCGATCACCGGCCTGGGATCGCGGCCACCGCAAGGCACAGGAGATGATCTTGATGATTCGCAGGAAACTCTCGGCCATAGCCCTCACCGGCGGCATCCTGGCCGGCGGTGTGGCGATGGCCACGCCGGCCAGCGCCATCGGCCCCACCGCGTGCCCCACCCAGAACAGCAGCTTCCCCATGAGCCACGGCCTGGAAGTCTGGACCTCGCACGGCAACTTCTGCTACGCGGGCACCCCCGGCAAGTGGAACGTCGACCAGAGTGGCGTCTACAGGGTCACGGCCGACTGGAACCACGGGGCCTTCAACACCAGCGTCGGCTCCTTCGACATCGGGCCGACCGGCGATCCGCGGGGCAACGCGGTCCTCTTCGACTCCTATGTCACCGTGTACAGCGTGACGATCCTCAACGGCTAGAGCGGGCCCTGGTGATGGCCTGAGGACGAGCCTGGCGCTGCCACGGGCAACGCCAGGCAGCCCCGCGACCTGATGCGCTACCCGCTCCCGGCTGCTTCCACCGTTGCGGCATCAGGCGTTCGGGGCCACCTTCGCGAGGCCGTCGATACCGACTTCGGCTCGTCAGGCAGATCGGGACGGTTCACCCTGATGAGCCGAAGTCAGTAGTCCGCCAACGGCAGGTACACCTGATGTCCTGCCTCTGCGAACTCCCGCGACTTCCGAAGCATCCCTTCCGTGATCTCCTCCTGAGTGGCCCCTTCCACGGCAGCGTTACCGAACCGAGATGTAATGGTTTTACTAATCTTCATCGAGCAGAACTTCGGCCCGCACATCGAGCAGAAGTGGGCCGTCTTCGCCGGCTCCGCCGGGAGCGTCTCGTCGTGGAACTCGCGGGCCGTGTCCGGGTCCAGGGCGAGGTTGAACTGGTCCTCCCACCGGAACTCGAAGCGGGCGTCGGACAACGCGTCGTCCCACTCCTGCGCGCCCGGGTGGCCCTTGGCGAGGTCGGCCGCGTGGGCCGCGATCTTGTAAGTGATGACGCCGGTCTTGACGTCGTCGCGGTTGGGCAGGCCCAGGTGCTCCTTGGGCGTGACGTAGCAGAGCATCGCCGTGCCCCACCAGGCGATCATCGCGGCACCGATGCCGGAGGTGATGTGGTCGTACGCCGGCGCGACGTCCGTGGTCAGCGGGCCGAGCGTATAGAACGGCGCTTCATCGCAGATCTCCTGCTGAAGGTCGATGTTCTCCTTGATCTTGTGCATCGGGACATGGCCCGGGCCTTCGATCATGGTCTGAACATGGAAACGCCTGGCGATCCGGTTGAGTTCCCCGAGCGTGCGCAACTCCGCGAACTGGGCCTCGTCGTTGGCGTCCGCGATGGAACCCGGGCGCAGCCCGTCGCCGAGGGAGTACGTGACGTCGTAGGCGGCGAGGATCTCGCAGAGTTCCTCGAAGTTCTCGTACAGGAACGACTCCTTGTGGTGCGCGAGGCACCAGGCCGCCATGATCGAGCCGCCGCGCGAGACGATGCCGGTCTTGCGGTTGGCGGTGAGCGGCACGTACGGCAGGCGGACGCCCGCGTGGACGGTCATGTAGTCCACGCCCTGCTCGGCCTGTTCGACGACCGTGTCCTTGTAGATCTCCCAGGTCAGTTCCTCGGCCCTGCCGTCGACCTTCTCCAGGGCCTGGTAGAGCGGCACCGTGCCGATGGGAACGGGGGAGTTGCGCAGCACCCACTCGCGGGTGGTGTGGATGTTGCGGCCGGTGGAGAGGTCCATGACCGTGTCGGCACCCCAGCGGGTCGCCCAGGTCATCTTCTCGACCTCCTCCTCGATGGAGGAGGTGACCGCGGAGTTGCCGATGTTGGCGTTGACCTTCACCAGGAACCGCTTGCCGATGATCATCGGCTCGATCTCCGGGTGGTTGACGTTGGCGGGCAGTACGGCCCTGCCCGCCGCGATCTCCTCACGGACCACCTCGGGAGAGACGTTCTCACGGATGGCCACGTACTCCATCTCCGGGGTGATCTCGCCCCGGCGGGCGTACGCGAGCTGCGTCACCGCCTCGCCTCCCCGGCCGCGGCGCGGCTGGCGCGGCCGGCCCGGGAAGACCGCGTCCAGGTTGCGCAGGCCCCCGCGCGGCGAGGTGTGCTTGATTCCGTCGTCCTCGGGACGGACGGGCCGGCCCGCGTACTCCTCGGTGTCGCCGCGGGCGACGATCCAGTTCTCCCGCAGCGGCGGCAGGCCCCTGCGGACGTCGGTCTCGACGAGCGGATCGGTGTACGGGCCCGAGGTGTCGTAGAGGGTGACCGACTGCCCGTTGGTGAGGTGCACCTGACGGACCGGCACCCGCAGGTCGGGGCGCGAGCCCTCGACATACCCCTTGTGCCAGCCGATGGACTTCCCGGCCTCCGGGGACGTTTCGCCCGTGACGGGCTGTTCGTCCTGGCTGAAGGCAGGCGTGCGTACGTCCTTGTTGGTCATGAGACCTACTCCCTACGCCGGCATTACCCGGTAACAGGTTCGGCGGTCGACGCAGCGGCTTCCGTCGGGCGGTGTTTCCCGTGAAACATCACTCGTTCCACGTGAAACATCGCGAATACGGAGGTCAGCGCCCTCTCAGCCCGGTGCTCCGAGCTCCCGCGTGTGCAAAGGTGCCTCCACGCTAGCGTCAATTCGGGCGCGGTGAACAGAGGGCCCCTACCGTTCTTGCGATGATCGGGCGGTGACCTCGACACAGCAGCACCCCTATCCGCCCCCCGACCCGCGGCGCGGCAACGGTGCGCCGCAGGGTGGCGGACCCGGCCACGGGGGCCGTGGTGCCGGTGACGGACACATCCACGGGCAGGGCCAGCAGTACGACCACGGGCAGGCCCTCGGTCAAGCTCACTCTCACGACGACGGCCAGGCCCACGGTCACGGCGAGACCCAGCACCGGTCGTCCCACGGCCACGCTCATGACCGTAGGGCCGCTCCTGGCGCCGACCACAGCGGCTCCGGGCCAGGCGGCGGTCACGGCCACGGGCACAGTCACAGCCACGGTCCGGCCGCACCCGTCTCCAAGCACCTGCGGAAGGTCATCGCGGCGATCCTCATCCCCTTCACCGCCGCGGTCGTGGTCGGCCTGGTGGTGCTGTGGCCCGGCGGTGCCCCGCCGCACGAGCGCACGGGTGTCGGCTTCGACCGCCAGACGCAGGCGGCGACGGTCACCAAGGTCGTCTCGGTCAGCTGCAAGTCGGTCAACGCCTCCGGAGGCGGCTCGACCGGCGACATCTCGACCTCGGACGGCACCTCCCCGAAGGAGGAGGACGCCACCTGCAAGAAGGCCACGGTCCGCGTCGACACCGGCAAGGACAAGGGCCGTACCTTCACCGAGATCGTGCAGCCCGACCAGTCGCGGCAGTTGCACGAGGGCGAGCAGGTGGTGGCCGCGTACGAGCCCTCCGCGCCCAAGGACCTGCAGTACTCGGTCACCGACGTGAACCGGAAGTTCCCGATGGCGTTGCTGGCCGGGATCTTCGCGCTCGCCGTCGTGGTGGTGGGCCGGCTGCGCGGCGTGATGGCGCTGGTCGCACTGGCCGTCAGCTTCCTGGTGCTGACCATGTTCATCCTGCCGGGGATCCTGCAGGGCTCGAATCCGCTGCTGATGGCGGTGGTCGGGTCGAGCGCCATCATGCTGATCGCCCTGTACATCTGCCACGGGCTGTCCGCGCGGACCTCGGTGGCGGTACTCGGCACGCTGGTCTCGCTGTGCCTGATCGGACTGCTCGGCTCGGAGTTCATCGACTGGGCCGCGCTCACCGGCAACACCGACGACAACACCGGCCTGATCCACGGCCTGTACCCGTCGATCGACATGAGCGGCCTCCTGCTGGCCGGTGTCATCATCGGTTCGCTGGGCGTGCTGGACGACGTGACGGTGACCCAGACCTCGGCCGTCTGGGAGCTGCACGAGGCCAACCCGACGATGGGCTGGCGCGGGCTGTACCGGGCGGGCATCCGGATCGGCCGCGACCACATCGCCTCCGTCGTCAACACCCTCGTGCTGGCCTACGCGGGCGCCGCGCTGCCCCTGCTGCTGCTCTTCTCGATCGCGCAGAGCAGTGTGGTCACGGTCGCCAACAGCGAGCTGGTGGCCGAGGAGATCGTACGCACCCTGGTCGGCTCGATCGGCCTGGTCGCCTCGGTACCGGTCACCACGCTGCTCGCGGCCCTGGTGGTGTCGGCCGACCGGCCGGGCGCCGAGACGGCCATGTCCACGGAGGCCGCCCCGGCCGGGGCGGCGGGGTCGGCCGCGGCACGCGGTGGGCGGGGGCGGCGCCGGAAGCGGTGAGGTGCGGTGGACGGCCCGGGAGGAGGCCGTCCACGAACTGGGGGCGCGAGCAGTGCGCCCGCGCGGTAGAGGAAGCGTCCCGGCACGGGCCGCGCAGCGACACCCATGAGCACGCAGAAGCGTTCCTGCGCATCCTCACGCGGCTACGGACGAGCCGCGCGCGGCTCCGTGCCATAACGCTTCAGCCGGTGCTCGGTTCCTCGGCCAGGATGCGGTCCAGGGCCTCGTCGAGGTGAGCGTCGAAGTCGGCGAGCGAACCCTCCTGGCCGAGCGGCACCAGCTTGTCCGTCCGGTCCAGGAAGGCCACCAGCGGGGGCGCGGAGGACCGGAACACCGCCTGGTCGCCGCCGACCTGAAGCCGGATCAGCACCTCGCCCAGCACCTCGGAGTCGGCGGGCGCGATGTGCACGTCGCCCTCCCCGCACGGCCGCCCCACCCCGTCGATCAGGAGCTCCCGGCCGAAGGCCCAGGTCACCGGAGCATCCCCGGGCAGATGGAAGGTGAGCCGGACGGCATAAGGATCACAGGTCTCGTAGCGCAACTCCACGGGGATGCGGAAGGAGAGCTCCTCCGAGACGAGAAAGCTCATCATGACTTCTGCTTGTACGGACTCGCGCATTGCCTACCCCGTCATATGGCACCGACTGGCCGGGATTTATCCCTTGCTGGTGGTCAAATCTTGCTGAAAGTACACGGGAGATCACAAGGAGTGAGTTTTCAGATACTGATAGCGATCGCCAGGGACCCCAGGTGCCGGCCCACCTCGGCCTGCAGTTGCCGGACCGCGGGCAGCAGCCGGTCGGCCTGGTGGAGCGGGAGGGAGATGGCGATCGTGGCGGCCGTGGTGCCGACGGTGAGGGGGATCGCCGCGCACACCGTCCCCAGCGTGTACTCCTGGCGCTCCACCACCGGCTCCATCCGGCGCGCGCGCTCCAGGCGACGCAGCAGCGTCTGGTCGTCACGGACCGTGTACGGAGTGAGGTGCCGAACGGGGTAGCGGCGGAGATGGTCGCGCCGGACGTCCTGGTCCAACTGGGCGAGGAGACACTGGCCGACGGCGTGCGCGTGCCCGGTCTCGCGGAAGCCGGCCCACTCCTCGACCGCCGGGATGGCCGGGGAGTGGGAGACGCTCATGACCTCGATCTCGCCGTCCCGGTACATGGCGTAGTACACCGGGACGCCGATCGAATCCCGCCAGTGGGCGAGGGTGTCAACGACCGCGCTGCGACGTTTCTGCTGCGCTCCGCTGCTGCTCAGCCGCTCCGCCGCCTCACCGAGGAAGAACAGCCCCTTGTCGCGGTGCAGATAGCCCTCGTGGACCAAAGTGCGCAGCAGGTGGTAGGCGGTGGGCAGGGCGAGCCCGGTCTCGCGGGCGAGTTGTTTGGCGGGTGCGCCGTGTTCGTGTCCGGCGACGCACTCCAGCAGGCGCATCGCGCGCTGCACGGAGCCGATGAGGGTGGCCGATTGCGGCTGCGTGGAGTCGGCCGGGGAGGCCGGCCGCTGCACGGGGGGTGTGCCGGAACTGCGTTGGGTCGGGGGCGGGGGATGTTCCGTGGGTGCGGAGGTGGCGTCAAGCGTGGGCAAGGGTCACTCCCGGAGCGCGAGGGGGTCAGCGACTCTAACCGTCCACCGCCGCTCCCGGTCGGCCCCTGCGGGAAACTTCCCTCGCCCGAGGGAACCGGTGATTCCTGTTACCGCCCACCGGTCCCCACGGTCCTCACCAGTCGCTCTTCGACGAGGAGTTCGACATGAACTTCCGCACGATGTAGATCAGTCCGCCGACCAGCGCCACGAAGACCAGGAGCTTGAAGAGGAGGAAGACGACCCAGCTGATCACGGCCGTGATCAGACCGCCGAACACCACCAGCGCGATGACCGGCACCGCGATCCACTTCACCCACCACGGCAGACCCGTGAAGATCTCTCGCATTGCCCTGTCCTCCGCCTTCTCGTGCGTTCCGGCACGTACGGTCTCGTGCGTCCCGCACGATGCGATGTCCTGCACCCGATGCTAGAGCCGCACAGGGGTCGTGCGGGGGCCTGGGATCCCTTGTCCTCCCCTGACCCGTCCCCTAGGGAACCCCGAGACCCGGGGTCAGGCCTCGGGCGGAGAGAAGACGACCAGAACCCGCAGATCCTCGCTGATGTGATGGAACTTGTGGGCCACCCCGGCCGGCACGTACACCACACTGCCCCGCGCCACCTGGGTGGTCTCCATGCCGACGGTGATCGCGGCACGGCCGCTGACGACGAAGTAGACCTCGTCCTGGTTGTGCGGCTGCTGCGGGTCGTGCGAGCCGGCGTCGAGGGCGTAGAGGCCGACCGACATGTTCCGCTCCCGCAGGAACTGCAGGTAGGCCCCGTCGTTGGCGGCGCGCTCCGCCTCCAGTTCGTCCAGCCGGAATGCCTTCATCGCCTTCGTCGCCCTCGCCCCACTGCTCGTATCCGATCTCTTCTGCCACGATCAGACACATGAAGAATTTCGTAGTCAAGACGATCGCCAACGCGGGCGCCCTGGCGGTCGCCGTATGGCTGCTCGACAAGATCACCCTGACCGGCGACAGCACCACCAAGAAGGTCTGGACGCTGATCCTGGTCGCCCTGGTCTTCGGCCTGGTCAACTTCCTGGTGAAGCCGATCGTGAAGATTCTTACCTTCCCGTTGTTCATCCTCACGCTCGGTCTGATCACCCTGGTGGTCAACGCGCTGATGCTGCTGCTGACGTCCTGGGTGTGCGACAAGCTCGACCTGAGCTTCCACGTGGAGGGCTTCTGGACGGCCGTCCTGGGCGGTCTGATCATCTCGGTCGTGTCCTGGGCGCTCAACATGATCCTTCCCGACACGGACTGAGCCCTCGATGACCTACCGCGTCTGCTTCGTCTGCACCGGCAACATCTGCCGCTCCCCGATGGCCGAATCGGTCTTCCGTGCCCGCATGGCCGAGGCCGGGCTCGACGACCGTGTCGAGACCGACAGCGCCGGCACCGGTGGCTGGCACGAGGGCGACGGCGCCGACCCGCGCACCGTCCGCGTCCTCGAGGAGCACGGCTACGACGGCGAGCACACCGCCCGCCAGTTCCAGGCGTCCTGGTTCGCCCGCCGGGACCTCGTGATCGCGCTCGACTCCGGACATCTCAAGTCCCTGCGCCGCCTGGCTCCCACCGAGGAGGACGCGCGCAAGGTGCGGCTGCTGCGCTCGTACGACCCGGCGGCCGGTGACGACCTGGACGTACCGGATCCGTACTACGGCGGTCTGGACGGCTTCGAGGAGTGTCTTGAGATGGTGGAGGCGGCGAGCGAGGGCCTGCTCGCCGCGGTACGGGCCGAAGTGGAGGGGACGGCGGCATGAGCGAGGCACCCATGGGTGAGGGCACGCGCGCGGTGCGGGCGGGCCTGCCCGAGCCCGTCAAGAACGAGCCGACCCTGCCCGGGCCGGTCTTCGCGGCGCACTTCCATCTGCCCGGCGAGGTGAGCGGTCCGTACGCCTACGGCCGTGACGAGAACCCGACCTGGACCCATCTGGAACGGGCCATCGGCGAGTTGGAGGCACCCGGCGAGGACGTGGAGACGCTGGTGTTCGCCTCCGGCGTGGCGGCCATCGGAGCGGTGCTCTTCTCCCAGCTGCGCGCCGGTGACGCGGTCGTCCTGCCCTCCGACGGCTACCAGGTGCTGCCGCTGATCCGCGCCCAGCTGGAGGCGTACGGCATCGAGGTGCGCACCGCGCCGACCGCCGGCGACGCCCAGCTCGGCGTCCTGGACGGTGCGAAGCTGCTCCTGATCGAGTCGCCGTGCAATCCCGGGCTCGACGTCTGCGACATCCGGCGGCTCGCCGAGGCGGCACACGCCCGTGGCGCGCTGGTCGCCGTCGACAACACCCTCGCCACCCCGCTCGGCCAGCGGCCGCTGGCGCTGGGCGCCGACTTCTCCGTGGCCAGCGGCACCAAGCAGCTCACCGGCCACGGAGACGTCCTGCTGGGGTACGTCGCCGGGCGCGACGCGCAGGCCATGGCCGCCGTACGCCGGTGGCGGAAGATCATCGGAGCGATCTGCGGGCCCATGGAGGCCTGGCTGGCCCATCGCTCCCTCGCCACCCTCCAGTTGCGGGTGGACCGGCAGAACGCGACCGCCCTGCTCCTCGCGGAGGCGCTGCGCGAGCGGCCCGGGGTGACCGCCCTGCGCTACCCGGGGCTGGCCGACGACCCCGCGCACAAGATCGCCTCGCAGCAGATGCGGCGCTACGGCTCGGTGCTCTCCTTCACGCTGCCCACGCGTGCGCATGCCGAGCGATTTCTCGAGGCCCTGCGGCTGGTCGACGATGCGACCAGCTTCGGCGGGGTGCGGTCCACGGCCGAGCGGCGTCGGCGCTGGGGCGGGGACGACGTCCCGGACGGCTTCATCCGGCTCTCGGTCGGCGCGGAGGATCCCGAAGATCTCGTGGCCGATGTACTGAGCGCGCTCGACGAGTCGGAGCGGTGACCGGATTACGGACGCCACCACGGGTCCGGCTGCGCATACCGGACGGTCCGAGCCTCCCCCCTCGTGGCTCGGACCGTCCCCCGGTTCTCGCGCGCCAAGAACCGCGCGACCAAGGCTAGTTGACTCTGCGTCAGTGTCCAATCACTGTAGCGACAGAGACCTATCGACTTATTTATAGTTGGGGCCTGCCCGAGGGCCCGAAAGGGGCAGGCAGAACGGAAGGGTGTGCGATGGATCTGGCCTTGCTGCGCACCTTCGTCACCGTGCACCGGGCCGGCTCCTTCACCCGCGCCGCCGCCCTGCTCGGCCTCTCGCAGCCGGCTGTCACGTCCCAGATCCGGACCCTGGAACGGCAACTGGGCCGACCTCTCTTCCTGCGCCAGGCCCGTGGGGTGACCCCCACGACGATCGGCGACGAACTGGCCCACAAAGCCGCTCCGCACCTGGACGCCCTCGTGGAGATAGCCGAACGCGGTCTCGACGACGACTCCTCGGTGCGCACCCTGCACCTCGCCGGCCCGCCCGAGTTCACCGCCGAGCGCGCCCTTCCCGCGCTCGCGGAGCTCGCCGGGTACGGCGGCCAGGGCTTCGCGCTGCGCGCCTCGTTCGGGAACGCCGAGGACACCCTGGAGGGGCTGTCCGCCGGTCACCACGACCTGGCCATCAGTACGGTCCGGCCGCGCGGCCCCCTGCTCACCGCAACCGCGCTCTGCGACGAGGAACACGTACTGGTCGCCGCCCCGCGCTGGTCCCAGGAGATCGGCTCCGACATCGTGGCCGGCAAGGGCGCGGCCGCCCTGGAGAACCTCCCGGTCGTCGAGGTCCACGAGTCGCTGCCGTTCGTCTCGCGCTACTGGGGCTCGGTCTTCGACACGCGTCCGGCCGCCTCCGGCACGGTCGTGGTGCCGGATCTGCGCGCGGTCCTCGCCTGTGCGGTCGCGGGTGCCGGTCTCGCCGTGCTGCCCCGCTATCTGTGCACGGCCGCCCTGGAACGCGGTGAGGTCGTGGCACTGCACGATCCCGCGGTACCCCCGCTGCGGACGTACTTTCTCGTGGTGCGCACCGGCACGCTCGCCCTGCCTCATGTGGCACGGGCGCACGAGTGGCTTCAGCACGCGTCCGCGGACTGGGCCTGAGCACCTTTCTGCGAGGTTGACGCAATGCGGCCGTACGGTGGCGCTACGCGATGTTTCACGTGGAACCAGCTGGGCCACATTTCTCCCATGACCGTCCGACCCGTGGTCAAGCGCACCGCCCGCGCCGTTCTCCTGGACGGCGACGACCTGATCCTGATCAAGCGCACCAAGCCCGGTGTCGATCCCTACTGGGTTACGCCCGGTGGCGGGGTCGAACCGGAGGACACCACCGTCGTCGAGGCCCTGCACCGCGAGGTGGACGAAGAGCTCGGTGCCAAGATCACCGATGTGGTGCCCTGCTTCGTGGACACCGTGGAGCACATCGGTGACAGCGGCAGCACGACCGGCGTGAAGGTGCAGCACTTCTTCGTCTGCCGACTGGAGTCCATGGACCCGGCCCTGCGGCACGGCCCCGAAGTCGACGAGCCCGCCGGCGAGTACGAGATCGTCCGTGTCCCCTTCACCCGTGTCGGGATCGCCTCGGTCCATCTCGTACCGCTGTCGCTGCGGCACTATCTGGACGGCAACATCGAGGGCGTGCGGGCCATGCACGCTCCCGATCTCGGCTGACGGGTCAGTCGCCGGCGACGACCAGTTCCTCGACCGAGTCGTGCCGGATGCGGTGCGCGGGGATGCCGACGGCCCGCAGCGCGGTGATCCCGTTGCGGATCATGCCGGGCGGACCGGACAGATAGGCGTCGTACTCGATCCACGGGCCGTGACCGTGGATGGCGTCGGGGAGCTGGAGGTGCGCCCGCTGGTCGACGACCGCATGGACCGTGAGCCAGGGATGGCTCTGCTGGAGCCGGAGCAGGGTGTCGATGTCGTACAGGTCGTGGTCGGTACGGGCGCCGTAGAACACCTCGACCGGGCGGCGCGAGCCGCGTTCGGCGAGATCCTCGACCATCGCCCTGACGGGCGCGATGCCGGTGCCGCCACCCAGGCAGAGCAGTCCGTCGCCCCGTGTGTGGTCGACGGTCATCGAACCACCGGCCGGGCCGAGCCGGACGACGTCACCCGGGCGCGCACGGTGCACCAGCGAGTTGGAGACCCAGCCCGCCGGGACGGCCTTCACATGGAACGTGAGCAGGCCGTCCGAACGGGGCGCGGAGGCGAAGGAGTAGTGCCGCCACACCCGCGGCCACCAGGGTGTCTCCAGGCTCGCGTACTGCCCGGCGAGGAAGGGGTACGGCTGGTCCGGCCTGAGCGTGAGCACCGCGACGTCGGCGGTCCTGAGCTCATGGGCGACGACCTCCGCATGCCACCACGCCGGGGCGCGCAGTTCGTCCGTGGCCGCGGCGTCGATCATCACCTGGGACATCGTCGTGTACGCCCGTACCCAGGCCGCCTCCGTCTCGCGGTCCCAGATGCCCGTGGCGTACTTGCTCAGTGCGCCGATGAGACATTCACCGACGGCGGGATAGTGCTCGGGCCGGGTGCCGTACTTGCGATGGCCGCGGCCCAGGTTCTGGAGGTACTCGACCAGGACGGGCGGGTTGTCGATGTGCTCGGCCGCGGTGAGCAGCGCCTTCAGCAGCCGGTCCCGCTGGGTGTCCATGGCGGCCGGGAACAGCGAGCGCAGTTCGGGGTGGCGGACGAAGAGCAAGGCGTAGAAGTACGAGGTGACCTTGTCGGCGATCGGACCGACCTCGGCCATGGTGCCGCGGATGCGGATCGCGTCCGGGGAGGCGTCCTGCGGCTGCTGTGCGCCGCGCTGTGGCGGGACGTGCCGGCCGAAGGATCCCGGTGCGGGATGCCCGGCCGCGGAGGAGAAGGAGTCGGGTGCCACGGGCTGTCCTGCGGGCGGGGGCTGAGCGGCCCCCTGAGGGCGCGCCGACTCGGTCGTCGGCCGTATTCGCTGCCGGGGCTCCGCGGCAGCGGGAGGGCGGCTCTGGGGCGGTTCCTGCCCGCCTCCCGGCGCCCCGGGCGGAGGCCCGGCGTAAGGATCGACCGCGGGCCTGTCGTGCGACGTGAACCAGTTACCTCCGCCGGCCCCGTCGTTGCCCGCCGACGTGGTGGTCGGAGCGTCCATGGTGTGCCCTCGCCTCGAACATCTTGCGGTCGGTCTGCACCCTTCTCTCGGAAGGTGCTTGCTTTCCCCCGATGACGGCTAGCTCTCCCCGGTCGGGCCAGGTGGCCGACACGACCACATTCAACCCGCGATTCCCCCGTGTAGGGACAAGTAAGGCGAGAGTGTGACATGGGCCGCAATCACTCCCGCACGGAGCGTCCGGCCCCGGACGTCAACCGGAGTCGACCCTACCGGCCGCCGCCGCCCACACAAGTCCCCCCTGTCTCCCCCGTGAAACCGGCAACGGGCGAACCATCGGTTCCCTCAATTACCGGGCGCCGCACGCCAATTCATAGGCATCCCACAGATCCCGTCCCGTGTAGGAGTACGTCGCAAGACCGGCGAGATGTCCGTCCGCATTGACCGCGACGGACACCGGAACCACGCCGAACAAGTCCCTGTCCGAGATCGAGTCGCCGTAGGCGACGCAGTCCGCCCGACCGACCCCGAACTGCTCGCACAGGCGGTCCGCGATCGTCACCTTGGCCGCGGCGGTGAGAACTCCCGCCGGGTCCACCGGTTCGGCGAACGGCACCGCCGGGAAGCGGGATCCGAAGGCCGCGTGGGCTCCCCAGTCCAGCAGACGTTCCACGAAGAACGAGGGAGAGAGCGAGACCACCGCACAGTAGTCCCCGGATCCTCTGATCTCGGTCCAGACGTCCCTGATACGAGCCAGCCACGGCGCCTCGTCGAACGCCGCCGCCACATGGGCCTCGGTCAGCTCGGCCCAAAGGGCGTACACCCGCGCCGCGTACTCCGGCGGAGCTATCCGTCCTGCCGAAATCGCCCGGTCAAGTTCGACGGTCTCTGCTTCCAGGCCGAGTTGACGGGATATCTCGACGGGTGCGGAGGTGCCGTGCAGCAATGTGCCGTCGAGATCGAAGAGGTGAAGTCTCGCCATGGACCGAGGCTAACGGCCAGCCTCTGTGACTCCTCGGCGCGGCGACGCAGGGGGGCCGTACGGCGCTGTTTCACGTGAAACGACCCGCACCTGTCCAGAGGCTGAGCCGCGTACTACGACATGGCCAAAAGCACGTGTCTCCGCCCTGAAACAGGTGGACGCCAGGGGCGTCGGTCGGCAAGCCTGACCTGCGTGTCAACTCCTTCCGACGGTCCACTGCCCATCCGCCGACTGACGCCACGCGATCTGAGCGCCTGCGCCGACTTGTCCGAGGATCGGGGGTGGCCCCGCGAAGAACACAAGTGGCGCTTGCTCCTCACGGCCGGGCAGGGATACGGCATCGACGACCCCGGCGGAGGTCTGGTCGCCGCCTGTGTCGTAACGGAATACGGCCCAGCGGAACGCCCGCATCTCGGCGCGGTCGGCATGGTCCTGGTCGCCGAACGCCACGCCCGTCAGGGCATCGGGCGCCGGCTGATGCGGCACATCGTCTCGGTGATGGGAACGACCCCGCTGACCCTGTACGCGACGCCGTACGGCCGGCCGCTCTACAAGGAGCTGGGATTCAAGGTCACGGGCCGTTCGGCGATGCTCCGCGGCCGCTTCACGCCGGACGGGTCCGAGCCGCGGGTGGTGACCCGGGCGGCCACCGCCGACGACATCGGTCCCATCCTCCGGGTGGACGCGGAGGTGTTCGGCACCGACCGCACCCTTCTCATCACCCGGCTGCCCGCCTTCTCGGACCTGCTGCGGGTCGCCGTGGACGACGGGCGGATCGTCGGTTACGCGGCTGCCTGGCCGAACATGGACACACATGTCGTCGGACCGCTGATCGCCCGGGACACGGAGACGGCGAAGTCCCTGATCTCCTCGCTCGCCGCCCGTACCGACCGCCCGCTCCGCACCGACATCGACGTCCGGCACGAGGAACTGCTGGCCTGGGCGCAGGACCGCGGGCTGGTCTCCGTCGCCGAGAACTCGGTGATGACCTACGGGATCGCGGAGTTGCCGGGAGACTGGACACGGCGGTTCGCACCGCTGACGGTCGCGGCGGGCTGAGCAGCCGTCGACCACGGCGGACGTCGGCTTCCCCAGGGGGAGCCGACGTCCGCCGTCGAGCGAACTGACGTCAGGCGAGTGCGGCCACGGCGGCGGAGGCGAAACCGTGGTCCTGGTCGGGCGCACCGCCACCGACACCGATCGCGCCGATGAGCCGGCCGTCACGCCGGACGGGGACACCGCCCGCGATGAACAGCAGCGGCCTGTCGAGCGCCGTGGGCAGGGTGTGGAAGAGGCCGCCCGGCTGCACGGCGTCGACGAGGTCGGCAGTGGGCGTGTTCAGCTGGAGTGCCGTGTAGGCCTTGCGGGTGCTGGTCTCGCCGGAGATCAGCACGGCGCGGTCGTCCCGGCGGAAGGCCAGCAGATGGCCCCCGGCGTCCAGGACGGTGACGCTGACGGTGACCCCGGCGGCCTCGGCGGCGCGACCTGCCTCGGTGATCAGGAACTCGGCGTCCTGGGTGGTGAGCGGGACGACGGTGGTGGTGCTCATGGTTCTCCTTGCTCGGTGCGAGATGCGGTGCGGGTTGCGGGCGGTCAGTGGTGGATCGACGCCCGCTGTCCTGCGGGTGTGCCGCCGGTGACCACCGCGCTGGGAGCGCTGTCGCGGCGCTCCAGCGCGGCCGACAGGAAGGCGAGGACGAGGGCGGCCGCGGCGAGGGCGGCGCCGACCCAGTTCGGGGAGGTGTAGCCGAAGCCTGCCGCGATCACCATGCCGCCGAGCCAGGCGGACAGCGCGTTGCCGAGGTTGAAGGCGCCGATGTTCACGGCCGAGGCCAGGGTCGGAGCGCCGTGCGCCTGGTCCAGTACGCGCTTCTGGAGCGGCGGGACGGTGGCGAAGCCCAGGGCGCCGATCAGGGCCACGGTCACGGCGGCCGCGACCTTGCTGTGTGCGGTCAGCGTGAAGAGGGCGAGGACGACGGCCAGGGCGCCCAGGGACACGTACAGCATGGGCATCAGGGCGCGGTCGGCGAACTTCCCGCCGACCAGGTTGCCGCCCACCATGCCGAGGCCGAAGAGGACCAGAAGCCAGGTGACGGAGCTGTCGGCGAAGCCGGTGACATGGGTCATCATCGGCGCGATGTAGGTGATGGCCGCGAAGACCCCGCCGAAGCCGAGGACGGTCATCGCCATGGCGAGCAGCACCTGGGTGTTCTTGAAGGCGGCCAGCTCGTGCCGCAGGTGCACGCCCTGTGGCTTCGGCAGCTCGGGGACCAGCTTGGCGATGCCGGCCAGGCCGACGACGCCGAGGGCGGCGATGATCCCGAAGGTGACGCGCCAGCCGGCGTGCTGCCCCACGAGGGTGCCCAGCGGGACGCCTATGACGTTGGCGACAGTGAGGCCGGTGAACATCATCGCGATGGCCCCTGCCTTCTTGCTCGGGGCGACCAGCTCGGCCGCGACGACCGAGCCGATGCCGAAGAAGGCACCGTGGGCGAGGGAGGCGACCACCCGGCCGATCAGCATGACGGCGAAGACGGGGGCCACGGCGGTGAGCAGGTTGCCGGCGATGAAGAAGCCCATCAGCAGCATCAGCATCCGCTTGCGGGGAACCTTCGTGCCCAGCACGGTCATCAGCGGGGCGCCGATGACGACGCCGAGCGCGTAGCCGGTGACGAGCAGGCCGGCGGTCGGGATGGAGACCCCGAAGTCACCCGCGACCTCGGGCAGCAAGCCCATGATCCCGAATTCGGTGGTTCCGATTCCGAAGGCCCCGATCGCGAGGGCCAGAAGCGCGAGAGGCATGGAGGTAGGACCTTCCCAGACGATTGCAGGTGCGCTTTGCGTGCGTTCACAATAGTTGCAGACGCGGGCTATATGCAAGCGAGGGATATTGCGGGTCTGCTCTATCCTGGGATCAGCCGCTCCGGGACGGAGGAAAAACGCCAATGACAGCGACGGACCCCGCGCTCACCGCCCTCGCCCAGGGCTGGTGCGCCCTCTCCCTGCTCCACGGGAGGATCGAGGCGCACATCGAGCGCGCCCTTCAGGTCAAGCACGACCTGAGCGTGCGCGAGTACTCCCTGCTCGACGTGCTCAGCCGGCAGCACGACGGCGAGGGGGGCCATCTGCAGATGAAGCAGGTGGCCGACGCGGTCGTACTCAGCCAGAGCGCCACCACCCGGCTGGTCACGCGTCTGGAGGACCGTAGCCTCCTGGAGCGCTACCTCTGCCCGACGGACCGACGTGGCATCTACACCAACGTCACCGAGGCAGGCCTGCGGTTGCTGGAAGAGGCTCGTCCCACCAACGACACGGCACTGCGCGAGGCCCTCGACGAGGCGGCCAGGGATCCGGAACTGGCTCCCCTGGTCCGTGCCGTGGAGGCGCTGCACGTGGCCGCTTAGTCTGTCGGCATGGGAGACCTTGACATACGTACCGCGGTCGCCGACGACGTCCCGGCCATCGTCGGCATGCTCGCCGACGACCCGCTGGGGGCCCGGCGGGAGACGCCGGACGACCTGGCGCCTTACCTGAGCGCCCTGGAACGACTCAGTGCCGATCCCAACCAGCAGTTGGTCGTCGCCGTCCGCGAGGGCCGTGTCGTCGGCACGCTCCAGCTCACGATCATCCCTGGACTGTCGAGGCGGGGCGCCACCCGGTCGATCATCGAGGGCGTGCGCATCCACGCCGACGAACGCGGCAGCGGACTGGGCACCCGGTTCATCGAGTGGGCCATCGACGAATCCCGCCGCCAGGGCTGCACGTTGGTCCAGTTGACCTCGGATGCGTCACGGGTCGACGCCCATCGCTTCTACGAGCGGCTCGGTTTCACCGCCTCCCACACAGGCTTCAAGCTCGACATCTGAACCCCCAACGGCTCACAGCCGATTTGAGCGAGAGGCCGGGGGCGGTGTTTCACGTGAAACACCGCCCCCGGCCTCTCGTCCGCTAGCCGATCCCCCGCCACCCCTCGGGGTCGACCCCACCGGGCACAGGAGCCGTCTCGTCGTACGGCTGACGCGTGAACACGAACGATCCGAGGTCCAGGTGGCTCACGGTGCCGTCCGGGCGCCGTACGGGCCGTAGCAGCTCTCCCGCGTAGTAGCCCTCCAGGCCGGTCCAGGTGCCGTCGCCGTTGGAGCGGAAACGGGCACGCCGACCGGAGCCGGTCAGTGGCCCCAGTGAGACAAGCCCGTCGGCCGCCAAGCGGAGCACGAAGGCATGCGTGCCCCAGTACCACGGGCCTGCCAACTCCAGGACGGATGGCTCGACCTGCGGCAGCGGGCGCCATGGCTCGGGGATGCGCGGCTCGGCCTCCGCGACGATCCGGACAAGGTCGGCCCCGGTGGCGGACAGGAGGGGGCCGGAGGTGCAGTTCGCCAACACCACGGCCGCCACGTCGTCGTCCACGCTGATCGTGAGGTTGGCCAGGAAGCCGGGCAACGAGCCGGAGTGCCCGACCAACAGCCTCCCGTCACGGCGCTGGATCTGCAGCCCGAGACCGTAGGTGGCGCCGTCCAGTACGTCGGCGGACTCGGCGGGGGCCGCCGGGGTGCGCATCTCCCGCACCGACCCGGCGCTCAGCACCCGGTCGTCCCCGGCCGCCAGGAACACCGCGAAGCGGGCCAGGTCGCCGGTGGTCGACCAGAGTTGCCCGGCCGGTGCCATCCGGCCGAGGTCCTCCAGCGGCTCCGGAAGCAGGGCGTCGGCCCAGGGGTGCACCGCCCAGCCGCCCGCGTGCGGCGCCTGCGGCTGCGCGGTTGTCCGGCCGAGACCCAGCGGTTCGAGTACCTCGCGCCCTAGTACCTCCTCCCAGGGGGCACCGCGCAGTTCCTCGACCAGCGCGCCGAGCAGGGTGTAGCCAGGGTTGGAATAGTGGTGGCGGCGCCCGACGGGATGCAGGAGGGGCTGCTCACCGAGCACGTCGCTGAGCTCCGGGCGCAGTGAGCCCGGAGTCCGCTCCCACCAGGGTGCCGGGGACTCGGCCGCCAAGCCGCCCGTGTGCGCGAGGAGTTCGGCGATGGTCGCCTCCCCCGCGCCGGTGCCCGGCAGATGTTTCTCCAACGGGTCGCCGAGGTCGAGCAGCCCCTCATCACGCAGCCTGAGCACCAGAACGGCCGTGAACGTCTTGGTGATCGAGCCGATCCGGTACTGCACGTTCTCGTCCGGCCCATGCCCGTCCACCGAGGTCCGCGCCCCGTGCCAGACGGGCCGTCCGCCTCGCACGACCGCCGCCACCAGTGACGGCGCCCGGCCTTCGGACTGGGCCACGGCGATCCGATGCAGCAACGCCCGCCGGGTGGCGGGGAGCAGCTCTTCCTGGAATGTCGTCATGCGCCCAGTCCACCTGGTGTGCAGACCGGCGTCGAGTCCATTTCGCCGGCAGGGACCACGTCGGTGGCGCCCCGGCTTCAGGGGCTCCGAGAGCGAGGGCCGGCGGAGGCCCGATCGCGCACCGATGAGTTTCCCGCGCCGCGCTGGTCTGTACGCCGGACACCCACGGGCGAAAGGCTGGGCCATGCGAAAACTGATCTACGGCATGAACCTGACCCTGGACGGCTACATCACGGCGACGGGCAACGGCATCGGCTGGAGCGGACCACCGAGCGACGAGTTGTTCCAGTGGTGGCTCGACCACGACCGGGCGGCTGGCCTGTCGCTGTACGGGCGCAAGCTGTGGGAGACGATGAGCTCCTACTGGCCGACCGGCGACCAGCAGCCGGGCGCCACCCCGGCGGAGATCGAGTTCGCGCGGAACTGGCGGGACACGCCGAAGGTGGTGTTCTCCTCGACGATCGACAAGGTCGACTGGAACGCCCGCCTGGTCACCGGCGACGCGATCGCCGAGATCACCCGGCTCAAGGCCGAGGACGGTGGCCCCATGAGCATCGGCGGCGCGACGCTCGCCGGGGCGGCCATGCGCGCCGGGCTGATCGACGAGTACGTGATCGCCGCCTATCCGATCCTGGTGGGGAGCGGCACGCCGTTCTTCACCGCGCTGGACAGCTGGGTGAACCTGAACCTGGTGGAGACGCGGGCGTTTCCCGGCGGCGTGTTGCTGACCAGGTACGAGACGAGGCGGTGAGCGGCAGCCTCTACCCGCCGGTCTCAAGCCCGGATCAGGTCTGCGCCATGTCCACGAAGCGGGAGTAGTGGCCCTGGAACGCCACGGTGATGGTCGCCGTCGGGCCGTTTCGGTGCTTGCCGACGATGATGTCGGCCTCGCCCGCGCGGGGCGACTCCTTCTCGTAGGCGTCCTCGCGGTGCAGCAGGATGACCATGTCGGCGTCCTGCTCGATGGAGCCGGACTCGCGCAGGTCGGACACCATCGGCTTCTTGTCGGTGCGCTGCTCGGGGCCACGGTTGAGCTGTGAGAGCGCGATCACCGGAACTTCCAGCTCCTTGGCGAGCAGCTTGAGGTTTCGCGACATGTCCGACACTTCCTGCTGGCGGCTCTCGGACCGCTTGCCGCCGGACTGCATCAGCTGGAGATAGTCGATGATCACGAGCTTGATGTCGTTGCGCTGCTTCAGGCGACGGCACTTGGCACGGATCTCCATCATCGACAGGTTCGGGGAGTCGTCGATGTAGAGCGGTGCGGCCGAGACGTCCGGCATCCGGCGGGCCAGCCGGGTCCAGTCATCGTCGGTCATCGTGCCGGAGCGCATGTGGTGCAGGGCGACCCGGGCCTCGGCGGACAGCAGACGCATCGCGATCTCGTTGCGGCCCATTTCGAGGGAGAAGATGACGCTGGGCAGGTTGTGCTTGATCGACGCGGCGCGTGCGAAGTCCAGCGCGAGCGTGGACTTGCCCATGGCGGGGCGGGCGGCGATGACGATCATCTGACCTGGGTGCAGGCCGTTGGTGAGCGAGTCCAGGTCGGTGAAGCCGGTGGGCACGCCGGTCATCTCGCCGGTACGGGAGCCGATCGCCTCGATCTCGTCGAGGGCGCCCTCCATGATGTCGCCGAGCGGCAGGTAGTCCTCGCTGGTCCGCTGCTCGGTGACGGCGTAGATCTCGGCCTGGGCGCTGTTGACGATCTCGTCGATGTCGCCGTCGGCCGCGTATCCCATCTGGGTGATGCGGGTGCCCGCCTCGACCAGACGGCGCAACACCGCCCGCTCGTGGACGATCTCCGCGTAGTACTCGGCGTTCGCGGCCGTCGGCACCGTCTGGACGAGGGTGTGCAGGTAGGAGGCGCCGCCGACCTTGTTGATCTCACCGCGTTTGGTGAGCTCGGCGGCGATGGTGATGGGGTCGGCCGGCTCGCCCTTCGCGTATACGTCGAGGATCGCCTGGTAGATCGTCTCGTGCGCGGGCTTGTAGAAGTCGTGGCCCTTGAGGATCTCGACGACGTCGGCGATGGCGTCCTTGGAGAGCAGCATGCCGCCGAGCACGGACTGCTCGGCGTCCAGGTCCTGCGGGGGGACCCGCTCGAAGGTGGTGCCCCCACCGTCCCAGTCCCCGCTGTCCCGGCCCCGGTCGTGCCGGTCGTCCCGGCCGCGACCGCCCTCGTCCCGTCGGCGGGAGGCGGGCAGACGATCACCGGGACCGGCGTCGGCCCACGGGTCGTCCAAGGGCTCGGAAATGCTCACCGAGCCACCTCCTCCCGTCCGCACCGCGGACCTCGCCGTGTCCTCTTTTCTACGGCACGGCACTGACAACTAAGACGCCCGATTCCGGTTCGGGACGCGTCGGTTTTGTGAGGTTTCCGAGGCCGCGACAAGGAGTGGGTGCCGGACCACGTTAGGCCCGCGGGCACCGTCAGCCAATCTGGTTATCCACAGGCCATGTGGACGACCGCCCGTATGCTGTGGAGAACTCGCCAAAACCTGTGCACGACGCGGTGGACAGCCCTGTGAACAAGCCCTCGATCGCCACTCATCACACGCCCTGAGCTGCGACTTTCCCGTCCACCGGCTGTGCAGAAGAAAAACTTTCCCAGTCGGACCAAGATCGCTTCGAACAACGCGCGACAGCGCGGACCGCACAACCAGGGGTAAGGGTCACTAGGTTATTGCATCGCTTACCTGTGGACGATTAGATTAGCGCCCATGTCACAGGCTCCCGCGACCTCCGAGACCACCCGACGGGGGCATGACCGAGAGATCATCGCACTGGCCGTCCCGGCCTTCGGTGCACTCGTCGCCGAACCGCTTTTCGTCATGGCCGACAGCGCGATCGTCGGCCACCTCGGCACCGCACAGCTCGCCGGCCTCGGGATCGCCTCGGCCCTCCTGACCACCGCCGTGAGCATCTTCGTCTTCCTCGCCTACGCCACCACGTCCGCCGTCGCCCGCCGGGTCGGCGCAGGCGATCTCCAGGCTGCCGTCCGCCAAGGCATGGACGGCATCTGGCTGGCACTGCTGCTCGGCGCCGCGGTCATCGCCGTCGTCCTCCCGTTCGCACCCGGCATCGTGGACGTCTTCGGCGCCTCGGCCACCGCCGCCCCCTACGCGACCACCTACCTGAGGATCTCCTCCCTCGGCATCCCAGCCATGCTGGTCGTACTCGCCGCCACCGGCGTCCTGCGCGGCCTCCAGGACACCCGGACACCGCTGTACGTCGCCGTAGCGGGGTTCATCGCCAACGCCGGGCTCAACGCGGCGCTCGTCTACGGCGCAGGACTGGGTATCGCCGGTTCCGCCTGGGGCACGGTCATCGCCCAGTGCGGCATGGCGGCCGTCTATCTGACCGTCGTCGTCCGCGGCGCCCGCAGGCACGGGGCGTCGCTGCGTCCGGACGCCGCCGGGATACGGGCCTCGGCACAGGCCGGCGTACCCCTGCTCGTCCGGACCATCTCACTGCGGGCCGTCCTGATGATCGCGACCGCCGTCGCGGCCCGGCTGGGCGATGCCGACATCGCCGCCCATCAGATCGTGCTGTCCCTGTGGAGCCTGCTGGCGTTCGCCCTGGACGCCATAGCGATCGCCGGCCAGGCCGTCATCGGACGCTATCTCGGGGCGGAAGACGCCGTCGGCGCCCGTGAGGCGTGCCGGCGGATGGTGCAGTGGGGCATCGCGACCGGAGTGATCCTGGGGCTGCTCGTGATCGCCGCCCGGCCGCTCTTCCTTCCGCTGTTCACCGGCGACCCCGCTGTGCGAAGCATCGCCGTGCCCGCGCTGCTCATCGTGGCGCTCTCCCAGCCGATCTCCGGTGTGGTCTTCGTCCTCGACGGCGTACTGATGGGTGCCGGAGACGGGCCGTATCTCGCCGGGGCCATGGTCCTCACGCTGGCGGTCTTCACTCCGGTGGCCCTGCTCGTCCCCGCTCTCGGCGGTGGGCTGACGGCGCTCTGGGGGGCCATGACGCTGATGATGACCGTCCGGATGCTCACCCTCTGGCTGCGCGCCCGCTCGGGCCGATGGGTCGTGACCGGCGCGACGCGCTGACGTGACCCATGTGCGCTGCCGACAGTTTCACGTGAAACATCGTGAGCTGTCCTGTTTCACGTGAAACACCCGCGGCGCCAGCCCAGGGCCGTCCCGGAGAGCCGACACACAAACAGGGGCCGCACCCTTCACGGGTGCGACCCCTGTTCAGCTACCACTCAAACCGAGCGCGGTGTCAGCCCGCGACGACCTCGATGTTGACCTTGGCGGCAACCTCGGGGTGCAGACGCACAGACGTCTCGTGGGCGCCCAGGGTCTTGATCGCCGAACCGACCTCGATGCGACGCTTGTCGACCTCGGGGCCACCGGCAGCCTTGATCGCCGAAGCGATGTCGGCCTGGGTGACGGAACCGAAGAGGCGGCCGGCGTCGCCGGCGCGGACGGCCAGGCGGACCTTGACGCCCTCGAGCTGGGCCTTCACCTGGTTGGCCTGCTCGATGGTCTGGATCTCGTGGATCTTGCGAGCACGACGGATCTGCTCGACGTCCTTCTCGCCACCCTTGGTCCAGCGGATCGCGAACTTCCGCGGGATCAGGTAGTTGCGGGCGTAGCCGTCCTTGACGTCGACGACGTCGCCGGCAGCGCCGAGGCCAGAGACCTCGTGGGTCAGGATGATCTTCATTAGTCGGTCACCCTTCCCTTAGCGCGCAGTGGAGGTGTAGGGCAGCAGCGCCATCTCACGGCTGTTCTTGACGGCCGTGGCGACGTCACGCTGGTGCTGCGTGCAGTTGCCGGTCACGCGGCGGGCACGGATCTTGCCGCGGTCGGAAATGAACTTCCGCAGCATGTTCGTGTCCTTGTAGTCCACGTACGTGACCTTGTCCTTGCAGAAAGCGCAGACCTTCTTCTTAGGCTTGCGCACAGGCGGCTTCGCCATGGTGTTTCTCCTGTGTGATCAAGAAGTGGGGATGCGAGCCCTTTAGAAGGGGGGCTCGTCCGAGTAGCCGCCACCGCCGCCGGAGCCGCCGGAGCCACCGCCCCAACCGCCGCCGCCCTGGTTGTTGCCGCCACCGGCGGGAGCGCCGGAAGCCCAGGGGTCGTCGTTGGGAGCGCCGCCCTGGTTGCCGCCGCCGGAGCCACCGCCCCAGCCGCCGCCACCCTGGCCGCCACCGCCGCCGTACCCGCCCTGGCCACCGCGGCCGCCGCCACCGGCGGTCTTGGTGACCTTGGCCGTGGCGCTCCGCAGGCTGGCGCCGACTTCCTCGACGTCCAGCTCGTAGACCGTGCGCTTGACACCCTCACGGTCCTCGTAGGACCGCTGCTTCAGCCGGCCCTGCACGATGACGCGCATGCCTCGCTGGAGCGACTCCGCGACGTTCTCCGCCGCCTGACGCCAGACCGAGCAGGTCAGGAACAGGCTCTCGCCGTCCTTCCACTCGTTGGTCTGACGGTCGAAGGTGCGGGGGGTGGACGCGACACGGAACTTCGCGACCGCCGCACCGGAGGGGGTGAAGCGCAGCTCGGGGTCATCGACAAGATTGCCGACGACCGTGATGACGGTCTCGCCTGCCATGGGGGAACCTCTCGGCGGGTTTGCTGCTGGCTGCTTGTGCTGCTACTCGAAATCCCGAGATCGGCTGAGCGGAGCTCAGTGGGTCTCGGGGCGGAGGACCTTGGTCCGGAGGACCGACTCGTTCAGGTTCATCTGGCGGTCGAGCTCCTTGACGACCACAGGCTCGGCCTGCAGGTCGATGACCGAGTAGATGCCCTCGGGCTTCTTCTTGATCTCGTACGAGAGACGACGACGGCCCCAGGTGTCGACCTTCTCGACCTTTCCGTTGCCCTCACGGACGACGGAGAGGAAGTTCTCGATCAGGGGGGCGACAGCGCGCTCCTCCAGATCGGGGTCGAGGATGACCATCACCTCGTAGTGACGCATGTGGAACCCACCTCCTTTGGACTCAGCGGCCACGGTCGTTCCGTGGCAGGAGGGTTGTGATGCGTACGCAACGGTAGCCGCAGCCACTGACATTCGGGGGTCCCGCTGGGATCCCGGACAGGGCATGGGCAGACACCGGTGCAGACGCTACAGACTACCCGCACACCCGCTTCCGGTTGAAATCCGGCGGTCGGGGCCCTCAATCTGTACGCATCGGGTGTGTACGGCGCTACGATGCGCCGCCTTCCGCAGGAGGTGCCCATGGCACAGGTATTGCGACCCAACACCGCCGGATCCCTTTTCGCCACCGACGGCAAGACCCATCGGCTCCAGGACTCCCTGATGGCAGTGACGCTGGCGCTCGGGCTGATCGCCTTCATCACGTCGTTCTTCCACAGCCTGCACCTGCTCAGCTCCTGGACCGGCCTGATCGGACTCTTCACCGGTCTGTACGGGCAGTGGGTCTCGATCACCACGCGGGAGCGTTTCGGCCTGATCCTGGGTCTCGGTGCCTCGGGCATCGGCTTCTTCATCGGCATGGCGCACGGCGGCCTCTTCGGCTGAGCCCAGCACCCCCGCACCACCGTCGAACGCCCCGGCCGGACAGCGGCCGGGGCACAGGTGCCGTACGGCCAGTCGGGCCGCGGGCGAGGCGCAGTAGGCTTCGGCGCGAGAGCCGGAGCCCCTGTACCCATGGGGACACACCAGCCCGAGGAGCGCCCCGACATGAGCCTGACCCTGAGGACCATCAGCCGCGAACAGCATCTGGCGTACATCCAGAGCCTGCCGGCGGCTAGCCACATGCAGGTCCCGGCCTGGGCCGATGTCAAGGCGGAGTGGCGTTCGGAGAACCTCGGCTGGTTCGACGAGCGCACCGGCGAGATGGTCGGCGCCGGCCTGGTGCTGTACCGCCAGCTGCCCAAGATCAAGCGTTACCTCGCCTATCTCCCCGAGGGCCCGGTCATCAACTGGTTCGCGCCGAATCTCGACGAGTGGCTCCAGCCGATGCTCGCGCACCTCAAGCAGCAGGGCGCGTTCTCCGTGAAGATGGGCCCGCCGGTGATCATCCGGCGCTGGGAGTCCAACTCCATCAAGCAGGGCATCCAGAACCCGGACGTGAAGCGGCTGCGCGACATCGAGGCCGACTTCATCGAGCCGCGCGCCTTCGAGGTGGCCGACAAGCTGCGCCGCATGGGCTGGCAGCAGGGCGAGGACGGCGGCGCCGGCTTCGGTGACGTGCAGCCGCGCTACGTCTTCCAGGTGCCGCTGGCGAACCGTTCCCTGGAAGAGGTCCACAAGAACTTCAACCAGCTGTGGCGACGCAACATCAAGAAGGCCGAGAAGGCCGGCGTCGAGGTCGTCCAGGGCGGCTACCAGGACTTGGCCGAGTGGCAGCGGCTGTACGAGATCACGGCCGTTCGCGACCACTTCCGGCCGCGCCCGCTGTCGTACTTCCAGCGGATGTGGACGGCCCTCAACACCGAGGACCCCAACCGGATGCGGCTGTACTTCGCGCGGCACAACGGGGTCAACCTGTCCGCGGCGACCATGCTGATCGTCGGCGGACACGTCTGGTACTCCTACGGCGCGTCCGACAACATCGGCCGTGAGGTACGGCCCTCGAACGCGATGCAGTGGCGGATGCTGCGCGACGCCTACGCGCTCGGCGCCACCGTCTACGACCTGCGCGGGATCTCCGACTCGCTGGACGAGACGGACCACCTCTTCGGCTTGATCCAGTTCAAGGTGGGCACCGGTGGCGAGGCCGCCGAGTACCTCGGCGAGTGGGACTTCCCGCTGAACAAGCTGCTCCACAAGGCGCTCGACATCTACATGTCGCGCCGCTGACGTCACGCTCCGTGCTTCTATAGCCCTGACACACCGCAGTCCTCTGGCAGTCGCCAGCCACCCAGAAAGGTTCCAGGTCCGGCCATGGCGCTCACGCTCTACGTCGACACCGCGCGCTGGCGGGCGCACCACAAGCACGTGCAGGAGCAGTTCCCGGGCCTGGTCCCGGTCTGCAAGGGCAACGGCTACGGCTTCGGGCACGAGCGGCTGGCGGAAGAGGCCACGCGGCTCGGCTCGGACATCCTCGCCGTCGGCACGACGTACGAAGCCGCGCGCATCAAGGACTGGTTCGGCGGCGACCTGCTGGTACTGACCCCGTACCGGCGGGGCGAGGAACCCGTGCCGCTGCCCGACCGGGTCATCCGCTCGGTGTCGTCCATCGACGGCGTGTACGGCCTGGTGGGTGCCCGTGTGGTCATCGAGGTGATGTCCACGATGAAGCGGCACGGCATCAGCGAGCAGGAGCTGCCGCAGCTGCACTCGGCCATAGAGAACGTCCGCCTGGAGGGCTTCGCCATCCACCTGCCGCTGGACCGCACCGACGGCTCGGACGCCGTCGAGGAGGTCATCGGCTGGATGGACCGGCTGCGCGCGGCCCGACTGCCGCTGCACACGATGTTCGTGAGCCATCTCAAGGCCGACGAACTCCACCGGCTGCAGCGGCAGTTCCCGCAGACCCGGTTCCGGGCCCGGATCGGCACCCGGCTGTGGCTGGGGGACCACGACGCGACCGAGTACCGCGGAGCGGTCCTGGACGTCACCCGCGTCACCAAGGGCGACCGGTTCGGCTACCGGCAGCAGAAGGCGGCCTCGGACGGCTTCCTGGTGGTCGTGGCGGGCGGTACGTCGCACGGAGTGGGCCTGGAGGCCCCGAAGGCCCTGCACGGCGTCATGCCGCGCGCCAAGGGCGTCGCACGGGCCGGCCTGGCCACGGTGAACCGGAATCTTTCCCCGTTCGTCTGGGGCGGCAAGCAGCGCTGGTTCGCGGAGCCGCCGCACATGCAGGTGTCGATCCTCTTCGTGCCCTCGGACGCCCCGGAGCCGAAGGTCGGCGAGGAGCTGGTGGCCCATCTGCGGCACACCACGACCCAGTTCGACCGGATCGTGGACCGCTGACCGTCCACAGCACGGAGAAGCACACCGCCTGACCTCTCACAGGACAGGAGAAGGGCCGCACACGGAGTCCGTGTGCGGCCCATTTCCGTTCAGGATCCGGGGTGTTCGCTCAGAGCGAACCCTCCTCGGAGGATCGGCTTCCCCATTCCACCTGCGGCCCCTCGAAGTGGGCCGCGTGGCGCGCGGGACGGGCCGCAGCGCCGAGCACGAAGACGTCCTCCGCGCCGTCCAGCACCCCGCCGGAGGGATCGTCCTCCCCGTTGCGGCGCACCACGTCCCGTTCGGGCATGAGGATGTCGCGTACGACCATGCCGCACAGGTAGAGCGTGCCGAGCAGGTGCACGGCGATGGCCCAGTGGTAGCCGTCGGTCGGCAGGCCCTTGTGGGCGTCTCCGCTGGTCGTGTACGCGAGGTACATCCAGATCCCCAGGAAGTACGCCACCTCGCACGCCTGCCAGATCAGGAAGTCCCGCCACTTGGGCCGGGCGAGGACGGCCAGCGGGACCAGCCACAGCACGTACTGCGGGGAGTAGACCTTGTTGGTGAGGATGAAGGCCGCCACCACCAGGAAGGCCAGCTGGGCGAAGCGGGGCCGGCGCGGGGCGGTGAGGGCCAGGGCGGCGACACCCAGGAAACAGA
This sequence comes from Streptomyces sp. NPDC086777, assembly GCF_040702065.1. Taxonomy (NCBI): domain Bacteria; kingdom Bacillati; phylum Actinomycetota; class Actinomycetes; order Kitasatosporales; family Streptomycetaceae; genus Streptomyces; species Streptomyces sp. NPDC086777. The sequence continues at coordinate 231,925 of NZ_JBFBJI010000003.1, forward strand.
GCAGCACCAGGACCGTGGCCGCGGTGTTCACGAAGTCGGTGCTGGGCGGAGTGGTCGTGTTCTGCGCCCAGATCAGCCAGAAGGATCCGAAGTCGACGCCCCGCTCCTGGCTGAACGTGTAGAACTTCGACCAGCCGTCGAAGGCGAAGATCATCACCGGCAGGTTCACGACGAGCCACGCGGCCACCGCACCGCCCGTGGCGACGAAGAACTCCCGCCATTTGCCCGCGCGCCAGCACAGCAGGAACAGCGGTCCCAGCAGGAACACGGGGTACAGCTTGGCGGCCGTGGCAAGCCCCAGGAGGACACCGAAGGCGAGGGGACGGCTCCGGGACCACATCAGCATCGCCGCGGCCGTCAGGGCGACCGCCAGGAGGTCCCAGTTGATGGTGGCGGTCAGGGCGAAGGCGGGCGCCAGCGCGACCAGCAGGCCGTCCCAGGGGCGCCGGCGGTGCGTACGGACCACGCACACCGCGATGATCGCGGCGCACAGCATCAGCATCCCGGCGTTGACGAACCAGTACACCTGCTCCTGCAGCATGATGCTGCCGCTGCCGGGCGTGAGCCATGCGGCCACCTCCATGAACACACCGGTCAGCACCGGGTATTCGAGGTAGTCCATGTCGCCCGGGAGCTTGTCGAAGTACGGCACCAGACCGTCGGCGAAACCGCGCCCCTGGTAGAGGTGCGGAATGTCCGAATAGCAGGCGTGGGTGTACTGGGAACTCGCGCCGAAGAACCAGCCGCTGTCGTAGCAGGGCACCTTCTGCACCATGCCGAGGGCGAACATCCCGACCGCCACGATGACGACCACCCGTAGCGGCGTCCACCAGGACGTGCCGAGCAGGGCACGCCGCCCGATGGGGCCGCCGATCAGCTCACTTCCGGCCGCGGCGACCTCGTCTTCCCTGGTCGGCCGCACCGGCTCCGGCTCGCGCACGCCCGCGGGCGTCGTCTCTGCACTGGGCATGGGGCCCATCCTGCCGCACCTCTCTAGGAATACGCCGAGGGCCGCCGCACCTCATCGGGTGCGGCGGCCCACGTTTCACGTGAAACAGACTTCGGCGGGCGAAACGGTCACCAGCCGGTCAGACCGCGCGGCTAGCCGGTTGATCCACCGAAGAGGTTCCCTCCGCCGTTGGCATTGCCTCTGGTGTCGCCTGCGCCGGTCGTCTCCGTAGCCGTCGGCGAGGAGGTCGTACCCGACGTGCTGCCACCGGTGTTGCCACCGTTGGTCGAGCAGTTCCAGGCGAACCGGCAGGTCTCCGTCACCGTGGGCGACGGGGGGGCGATCGTCTCGCTCGGAGTGGCGCTCGGCGTCTCGGTGGGCGTCTCGCTCGGCGTGATGCTGGGAGACGGCGTCGGGGAAGGAGCCCCGGCCTCGTCGGCGACCTGACCGATCTTGGTCGCCTCGGGGAAGCCCAGGTCGTTCTTGCCCTTCAGCGCGGCCTTCATGTACTCGGTCCACACCGAGGTCGGGATGTCACCACCATGGATGGACGCCACGCCGGCGGTGCCGTTCATGGAGAGCAGCTCGGCGTCCTTCGGGTTCTCACGGAACATCGCCACCGAGGTCGACAGCTGCTGGGTGTAGCCGACGAACCAGGCCGACTTGTTGCTGTCGGTGGTACCGGTCTTGCCCGCCGCCGTACGGCCCAGGGCCTTGGCGTTGGTGCCCGTACCGTTCTGGATGACGTTCTGCAGGACGTCCGTGACGTTGTTCGCCACGTTCTCGTCCATGGCCCTGGTCGGCTTGGGCTTGTCGAAGCCGGTCAGCGGCTGCCCGTCCTGCTTGACCGCAGTCACGGAGTACGGGTCCACGTGTTCGCCGGACGCCGCGAAGGTCGCGTAGGCGTCCGCCATGCGGATGGCACTGGGAGTGGACGTACCGATGGCGAACGACGGGTTCAGGCCCTGCAGCATGCTGTCGTTCAGAATGCCGGAGGCATGGGCCATGTCACGGACCTTCGTGAGCCCCACGTCGACGCCCAGCTGGACGAACGGCGTGTTGATCGACTGCTCCATCGCCTTGCGCAGGGTGATGTAGCCCCAGGGGTACTCGCTCTCGTTCCGCTGCCGGAAGATCGAGTTGTCCTTGTTCAAGTAGAACGTACCGTCCGGCCTGCGCACCTTGAGGTTGTCGTCGCCGTTGTACTTGCTCAGCGGCGACACCCCGACCCCGTCGGTCTTGTACGTCCCGTACTCCATCGCCGCCGCCAGTACGAACGGCTTCCACGTCGAACCGACGGGGACACCGGAGGTGTCGGCGTTGTTGGTGAAGTGGTTGTTCTCGTAGCCGGCACCGCCGTACAGGGCGACGATCGCGCCGTCGTTGGGCACCACCGACGCGGCACCGAACTGGACGTACTTGTCCTTGTCACGGTTCTTCGGATCCAGACGCGCCTTCTGTACCTTCTGCACGGCCGCGCTCAGGGCGTTGACCTTGTCCTTCTGGAAGGTCGTGTAGATCTGGAAGCCGCCCTGGTCGAACTGCGCCTCCGTGATGTTGGAGTGCGCGAGGACGTACTTCTTGGCCGTGTCGGCGAGGTAGCTGATCTGGCCGGTCATGCCCTTGACCGCCTTACGGCCCTGGGGCGTCGGGTACGTCTTGATGGCCGTCTGGTACTCGGCGTCCGTGAGGTGCTGGTCCTTGTGCATCTCTTCGAGGATCCAGGCCCAGCGGTCGTGCGAACGCTTGTAGTTGGCTTCCTTGGTGGCCGCCGGATCGATGTCCGGGTTGCCGGCGGGGTCGTAGTACGTCGCGCCCTTGAGCAGAGCCGCGAGGACCGCGCACTGGCTCGGCTGGAGGTCCTTCGCGTCCACGCCGTAGTAGGTCTGCGCGGCGGCCTGGATGCCGTAGGCACCACGCCCGAAGTACGACGTGTTCAGGTAGCCCTGGAGGATCTGCTGCTTGGTGAGCTTGGTGCCCACCTTGATGGAGATGAACATCTCCTTGAACTTCCGGGAGACCGTCTGGTCCTGGCTCAGGTAGGTGTTCTTGACGAACTGCTGGGTGATCGTCGAACCACCCTGCGTCTCACCACCCCGGGCCATGTTGACCAGAGCGCGCGCGATACCCATGGGGTCGACGCCCGAGTCCGAGTAGAAGCTCTTGTTCTCCGCCGAGATCACCGCGTTCTGCATGGCCTCGGGGATCTGGTCGATCGTGACGTTCTGCCGGTTCGCACCCGTGCCTGTGGCCACCATCTGGTCACCGTTGGACCAGTAGTAGACGTTGTTCTGGGACCTGGCCGCGTCGTTCTCGCTGGGGATGGACACCATGGCGTAGCTCACGCCGACCAGCGCGACCAGGCTGCCCAGGAAGGTGATGCACAGCCCGGAGACGAGCTTCCAGGAGGGGACCCAGCGGCGCCAGCCGAATCTGTTCGCCCTGGGGTAGTCGATCAGACGCTTCTTGCCGGGCGCCGTCGACGCCCGGCCTCTGCCGCGTCCCGGCCCGGCGGGACCACCCGGACCGCGGCCTCCGTTGTCGGCCACTCTGCGACGGCTGTTTCCCGTGCTTCTCTGGGACGCACGGCGTGCCTCGGCACGTCCACCGTAAGGGCGCTCCTCACCTCCCGAGTCAGACCCGTAGGAACTGGACGCATAGGAGTCGGAAGGAGACCCGGCGGCGCCTCCCGGCGCCGCACGGCGGCCGGAGGACGGTCCGGACTGGCCGCGTCGGGCCGCGGCACGTCCGCCTCCCTGCGGCGGCGGCGGTTTGCGACGGTGCTCGCTCATCGAACGATTACTCCTCGGGCAGGCGCACCCGTGGGCGCCTGGAACGGCGGCTGATTTCCGGTCCCCCCGAAATACGGATGTGGTCGGTTCTGCATTCACCCGTACGGCACCGAGGACGTCGACGCCCCCCAGGCGTCGCTTGGTTCCCGGTGGTGTGCATGCCGCACAGACTACGCACCACCAAAACCCGCCGAGCCCCGAAGTTCACCCCAAACCAGGCAAGTTGCCTCCAACGAATCGGTGATGTGATCCCGTTCACCGTCGTTCCTCTTGTCGCACGGAGAAAGCCGATCTATCGTCGTGATGTATCGAGTCGATACATCAGAGCGAGATAAGCAAGCCGCGGACGAGAGGAGGGGACCATGAGCCGGCGTTCCGGCATCCTTGAGTTCGCCGTCCTCGGCCTGCTCCGCGAGTCCCCGATGCACGGCTATGAGCTGCGGAAACGGCTCAACACATCACTCGGCGTGTTCCGTGCCTTCAGCTACGGAACCCTCTACCCCTGCCTCAAGACGCTGGTCGCCAACGGCTGGTTGATCGAGGAGCCGGGGAGTACGACCGAGGACGCACTCGCCGCTCCGCTCGCCGGCCGCCGCGCCAAGATCGTCTACCGGTTGACGGCCGAAGGTAAGGAGCACTTCGAGGAGCTCCTGTCCCAGACCGGCCCCGACGCGTACGAGGACGAGCACTTCGCGGCACGGTTCGCCTTCTTCGGGCAGACCTCCCGCGATGTGCGGATGCGCGTGCTGGAAGGCCGCCGCAGCCGGCTGGAGGAGCGCCTGGAGAAGATGCGCGCCTCGCTGGTGCGGACCCGGGAGCGCCTCGACGACTACACGCTTGAGCTCCAGCGCCACGGAATGGAGTCCGTGGAGCGCGAAGTGCGCTGGCTGAACGAGCTCATCGAGAGCGAGCGGGCCGGGCGGGACCTGAAGGGTTCCGCCTCCGAGGGGTCCGCTCAGCAGAACACCACCAATGGAGCGCCGGGCGCCCTGCCCCGGTCCGGGGATTCCCTCCGGCCGGATGCGTCCGACGACACCGCCACGTGAGACCCGTTCAGGGCCTCACTCGTACACACAGGGAGCAACCGGAATGGGTTCGGTTCGCGTAGCCATCGTCGGCGTGGGTAACTGCGCCGCATCGCTGGTGCAGGGCGTCGAGTACTACAAGGACGCCGACCCGGCGTCCAAGGTCCCCGGCCTGATGCACGTGCAGTTCGGTGACTACCACGTCAAGGACGTGGAGTTCGTCGCCGCGTTCGACGTGGACGCCAAGAAGGTCGGTCTTGACCTGGCGGACGCCATCGGCGCCTCCGAGAACAACACCATCAAGATCTGCGACGTGCCCAACACCGGTGTCACCGTCCAGCGCGGCCACACCCTCGACGGTCTCGGCAAGTACTACCGCCAGACCATCGAGGAGTCCGAGGCCGAGCCGGTCGACGTCGTCCAGATCCTCAAGGACAAGCAGGTCGACGTCCTCGTCTGCTACCTGCCCGTCGGTTCCGAGCACGCGGCGAAGTTCTACGCCCAGTGCGCCATCGACGCCAAGGTCGCCTTCGTCAACGCCCTCCCGGTCTTCATCGCCGGCACCAAGGAATGGGCGGACAAGTTCACCGAGGCCGGTGTCCCGATCGTCGGCGACGACATCAAGTCGCAGGTCGGCGCGACCATCACGCACCGCGTCATGGCGAAGCTGTTCGAGGACCGGGGTGTCATCCTGGACCGCACGATGCAGCTGAACGTCGGCGGCAACATGGACTTCAAGAACATGCTCGAGCGTGAGCGCCTGGAGTCGAAGAAGATCTCCAAGACGCAGGCCGTCACCTCCCAGATCCCCGACCGGGACCTCGGTGAGAAGAACGTCCACATCGGCCCGTCCGACTACGTCGCCTGGCTCGACGACCGCAAGTGGGCGTACGTCCGCCTGGAGGGTCGCGCCTTCGGTGACGTCCCGCTGAACCTGGAGTACAAGCTCGAGGTCTGGGACTCCCCGAACTCGGCCGGTGTCATCATCGACGCCCTCCGCGCCGCGAAGATCGCCAAGGACCGCGGCATCGGCGGCCCGATCCTCTCCGCGTCCAGCTACTTCATGAAGTCCCCGCCGGTCCAGTACTTCGACGACGAGGCCCGCGAGAACGTCGAGAAGTTCATCCGCGGCGACGTCGAGCGCTGACCCGGCACACCACCGGGCACTGAAGCTCCATAACTGAAGCTCGCAAAAAACGCTCCTGCCAGGGCTCAGAAGGGTCTCCGGGTCATCCGATCCGGAGACCCTTCTCCTGTGCGCGGACCCATATGTGAGGCTGTGCCCCATGCCCGTCGTCCGCGACCTGCGTGTCCTGCTGCGCCTGCGGAACTTCCGCCGTCTCCTCCTCATACGCCTGCTCTCCCAGGGAGCCGACGGCGTCTACCAGGTCGCCCTCGCCGCCTACGTCGTCTTCTCCCCGGAGAAGCAGACCTCGCCAGCCGCGATCGCCTCGGCCATGGCCGTCCTCCTCCTCCCGTATTCCCTCGTGGGCCCCTTCGCCGGAGTCCTGCTGGACCGCTGGCGCCGCCGCCAGATCTTCCTCTACGGCAATCTGCTGCGCGCCCTGCTGGCCGCGGCCACCGCCGTCCTCATGGTCAGCCCGGTCCCCGACTGGCTCTTCTACGCCTCCGCCCTGTGTGTCACAGCCGTCAACCGCTTCGTTCTCTCCGGCCTGTCCGCCGCGCTGCCACGGGTGGTCGACACCGACCGGCTGGTGCTCGCCAACTCCCTCTCCCCGACCGCCGGCACCCTGGCCGCGACCGCCGGCGGAGGCCTCGCCTTCGCCGTACGGCTGGTGGCCTCCGATTCCGATGCCGCCGTGGTGCTGCTGGGCGCCACGCTGTACCTGGGCGCGGCGCTCGCCTCCCTGACCATGGCGCCCGACCTCCTCGGCCCGGACCGGCATCCGGCGCAGCCGAGCATGGGAACGGCCGTGATCACCACGGCACGCGACCTGCTGGAGGCGATTCGGCATCTCGCCGCACCACGTCGCCGCGAGGCGGCCTGGGCCCTGGTCAGCATGACGGCGATGCGGTTCTGCTACGGCGCGCTACTCGTCCTGGTGCTGATGCTCTGCCGGTACGCCCTCTCCTCCGACCCGAACGACGGGCTCGGACTGCTGGGGCTGGCCCTGGGCGTCTCCGGCGCGGGCTTCTTCGCCGCGGCCGTGGTGACGCCATGGACCGCGGGGTGGCTGGGCCCCGGCCGCTGGATCGTCGTCTGCGCCGCGTCGGCCGCGGTGCTGGAGCCCGCCCTGGGCCTCCCGTTCGCCACCGTCCCCATGCTCGTCGCCGCCTTCGTCCTGGGGCTCATCACCCAGGGCGCGAAGATCGCCACGGACACCCTCGTCCAGTCGTCCGTCGACGACGGCTTCCGCGGCCGGATCTTCTCTCTGTACGACGTACTCTTCAACGTCGCCTTTGTCGGGGCCGCCGCGGTGGCGGCACTGATGCTTCCGGCGGACGGTCGCTCCGCGACCCTCGTCATCACGGTCGCCCTCGTCTACGCAGCCGTCGCTGCGGCCATGACCCGCTTCGAACGTGACCGCCGGCCGCAACAGGATCACGCGTCCCCACAGTGAAGAGGGGCGATGTTTCACGTGAAACATCGCCCCTCGCTGCATCACAGCGGGGTCATGTTTCACGTGAAACATGACCCCGCTGGCCACCCTCAGCCCTGCTCGGCCCACCACTCCTTGAGCGCGGTCACCGCCGCGTCGTGCCCCATCGGCCCGTTCTCCAGCCGAAGCTCCAGCATGTGCTTGTACGCCTTGCCGACCTCCGGGCCGGGGCGGATACCGAGGATCTCCATGATCTGGTTTCCGTCGAGGTCCGGGCGGATCGCGTCGAGCTCCTCCTTCTCCTGGAGCTCTGCGATGCGCTGCTCCAGGCCGTCGTACGCGCGGGAGAGCGCCGCGGCCCTCCGCTTGTTGCGGGTGGTGCAGTCGGACCGGGTGAGCTTGTGCAGACGGCCCAGCAGCGGGCCCGCGTCGCGGACGTAGCGACGGACCGCCGAATCCGTCCACTCCCCGGTGCCGTAGCCGTGGAAGCGCAGATGGAGTTCGACCAGCTCCGAGACGTCCTTCACCAGCTCGTTGGAGTACTTCAGGGCCGTCATACGCTTCTTGGTCATCTTCGCTCCGACCACCTCGTGGTGGTGGAACGAGACCCTGCCGTCGCTCTCGAATCGACGGGTGCGCGGCTTGCCGACGTCGTGCATCAGGGCGGCGAGCCGGAGGGTGAGGTCGGGACCGTTATCCTCCAGCGCCATGGCCTGTTCCAGGACGATCAGCGTGTGGTCGTAGACGTCCTTGTGCCGATGGTGCTCGTCGCTCTCCAGGCGAAGGGCGGGCAGCTCGGGCAGGACATGGTCGGCAAGACCGGTGTCGACGAGCAGGGTCAGTCCCTTGCGGGGGTGCGCCGAGAGAATCAGCTTGTTGAGCTCTTCCCGGACCCGCTCGGCCGAGACGATCTCCAGACGGCCGGCCATGTCCTTCATCGCAGCGACGACCTCGGGGGACACCTCGAAGTCGAGCTGCGCGGCAAAGCGGGCAGCCCGCATCATCCGCAGCGGGTCGTCCGAGAAGGACTCCTCAGGCGTACCCGGGGTGCGCAGCACGCGCAGTGCCAGGTCCTCCAGACCGCCGTGGGGGTCGATGAACTCCTTCTGCGGCAGCGCCACCGCCATCGCGTTGACCGTGAAGTCACGGCGGACGAGGTCCTCCTCGATGGAGTCCCCGTACGACACCTCGGGCTTGCGCGAGGTGCGGTCGTAGGCCTCGGAGCGGTAGGTGGTGACCTCGATCTGGTAACCCTGCTTCTGCGCGCCGACCGTGCCGAAGGCGATCCCGACCTCCCAGACGGCGTCCGCCCAGGGCCGAACGATCTTCAGTACGTCCTCGGGACGGGCGTCGGTCGTGAAGTCCAGGTCGTTGCCGAGCCTGCCCAGCAACGCGTCCCGAACCGAGCCGCCGACCAGGGCGAGCGAGAACCCGGCCTCCTCGAATCGGCGGGCGAGGTCGTCGGCGACCGGCGCCACCCGCAGCAGTTCGCTCACCGCTCGCTGCTGCGCCTGGCTCAGGACAGTGGGAGTGTCTTCATTGGCGTTCGGCACAACAGAACAGGGTACGTGGCCCAGACGGTCCGAAGCGCCGCCATATTCCAGCAGCACCCCATGTAAAGCCTCCCTGTGCGGCGAGTGGGACACCTCACTCCGTACCCGCGCAAGAAGATCTTTCGCCACTTAAACGAGTCTCCCGACGATACTGGAATATAGGGGACGGCCCGCTCTCCCGTTCCGATCTTGTGAGGCGGACCGCGGCACTTCCGTTCAGCGCACCTCGTTACCATGCGTGGACGCACATTCCGACGACCACTGACGACGACGAGGGACGGACGAGCGCGTGGCCGAGGCGGCAGACTTCCAGGGGACGCCCTCACCTGCCCGCCGCTGGCTGCGGCGCACCGGGGCACTGCTCGCGGGTGCGCCCCTGCTGGCCGGACTGATGCAGTTGCCCACGGCGGTACCGGCGCAGGCGGCCGGCTCGGACACCGTGTCCGTCGCCCTGGACTCACTGAGCCCCAGCGCCCCCTCCGACGGGGACACACTGACGGTCTCCGGCACCGTGACCAACAACGGCAAGCAGGCCGTCACGGACGCCCATGTGGACCTGCGAACGGGCGCACTGCTCAGCACGCGCTCGGAGATCGACACGGCCGCCCGGCACTCCGACGACCTCCAGTCGGGCCTGGGTACCGAGGTCGGCGGCAAGTACACCGAGGACTTCGCCTCGCTCTCGCCGGGGGTCGCCGAGCACTTCAGCATCTCCGTGCCGGTCGACAAGCTGGACCTCGGCCAGGACGGCGTGTACCAGTTCGGCGTCTCGTTGTCCGGCAAGACCGCCGCGCAGCAGTGGGACCAGGTCCTCGGCATCCAGCGGACGTTCCTGCCGTGGCAGTCCTCCGAGGCCGACACGAAGACGAAGACGACGTATCTCTGGCCGTTGATCTCCACCGTCCACGTGACGGCGAAGACGGGCGCCGGCGAACTGCAGACGCCCGTCTTCCAGAACGACGACCTCGCCAAGGAGATCGCCCCCGGCGGCCGCCTGGCCCAGATGCTGGCGCTCGGCAAGGATCTCGACGTCACCTGGGTGATCGACCCGGATCTGCTGGCCTCCGTGGACGCGATGACGCGGAACTACCGGATCCAGGGCGCCGGCGACACCACCACGGCCGGCACCCATCAGGCGGTGGCCAAGCAGTTCCTCGCCGGCCTGCAGGACGCGGTGGCGGACAAGGAGGTGGTGGCCCTCCCCTTCGCTGACCCGGACCTGGCCTCCCTCGCCCACAACGGCACCAGCGTGACCGGCTCGCTGAGCCACCTCAAGGACGCCACCGACGTCGCCACCACCACCGTGAAGACCGTGCTCCATGTCACACCGAACACCGACTTCGCGTGGCCCGTGGACGGCGCCGTAGACCCCTCGATCATCAAGGTCGCCACCTCCGCGGGTGCCGACAAGGTGATCGCCCGCAGCGACAGCCTCCAGGAGACCGGCGGGCTGACCTACACGCCCTCGGCGGCGCGTCCGATCGGCGGCGGCACGACGGCCGTGGTCGCGGACGCGCGGCTGTCCACCGCGTTCCAGGGCGATCTGACGGATGCGGACGCGTCGACGCTCGCGGTACAGCAGTTCCTCGCCCAGAGCCTGGCGCTGAACACCCAGACCGGAAAGCAGCGCAGCATCGTCGTCGCCCCGCAGCGGATGCCGTCGATCAGCCAGGCCGAGGCGATGGCGACGGCGATCACCGCACTGCAGGACGGCAACTGGTCGCAGTCCCAGGACCTGGAGGCGGCCGCCAAGGCAAAGCCCGATCCCGCCGCGACCACGAAGATCCCCTCGTCGTCCGCGTACCCCTCCGCACTGCGCAAGCAGCAGCTGCCCCGGACGGCCTTCGAGCAGATCGCCCGCACCCAGGACAAGCTCGACAGCTTCCAGGTGATCCTCACCGACGAGTCCCGGGTGGTGACCCCCTTCGGGCGGGCCATAAACCGCGAGATGTCCACGTCGTGGCGGGGCCAGGGCAGCGAGGCGGACAGCTTCCGGACGAGCGTGGAGTCCTGGCTCGACGACCTCACCAGCCAGGTCAAGCTGATCGACAAGTCCGAGACCAAGCTCTCCGGCCGCAGCGCCACCATCCCGGTCACCGTCCAGAACAACCTGGTCCAGGGTGTCGACCATCTCGTGCTGCGGCTCACCTCGACCATGCCGACCCGGCTGGAGATCGGCGGCAAGCCCTACTACGAGCAGCCGGTCGAGGTCTCCGGCGGCCACAGCCAGTCCGTGAAGTTCTCCACCTCGGCCAACGCCAACGGCCGGGTCGAGGTCACCGCCCAGCTCTACACCGAGGACGGGCAGGAGTACGGCGCGCCCGTCAGGTTCGACGTGAAGGTCACCGAGGTCACCCCGACGGTGATGCTGGTCATCGGCGGCGGAGTGCTGCTGCTGGTGCTCGCCGGCTTCCGGATGTACACCCAGCGCAAGCGGGCGGCTGCCCGGCGGGCCGACGAGGGCGGCGGCCCCGACGCGGAGGGCGAGGGCACCCCGGACGCTCCCGGCGCCCCTGAGGCTCCCGGCACCTCGGAGGCCACGAGCCTAGGGGACACCGAGGACGCCGAAGACGTTCACGGGCCGGGGAACCCCGCCGCCCATGAGGATCGTCTCCAGGAGGAATCCGTCGCCCGGCCCCGGGAAGACGACCCGGAGCAGCCGAGTGACCCGACACCGGACACCGCACCGGAAAGCGCCGACCCGTCCGAGACGGGTGAGAGAGTGGACCGTTGAGCGATGTCGTGGCCGGTGGGCCCGGGACGATGAGGTGGGGTAACCATGAACGCGCCGTACAACGGTGAGAACGGCCAGGGCGCGGCCGGTTCGGGCTACCCCGAGCCGCCGCCGGAGCCCGGCCAGGTCCCGCCGCAGCACGCGGCTGACATGTACCTCCAGGACGCCTACGACCAGGACCCGTACCGGGCACGCGACCTCTCCGCCCAGGACCCGGTCGCCGAGGCGCTCTACGACCGTGCCGCGCACCCCCCGCCGGCTCCGGGCAGCTACCCGCAGCAGCCGCTGTACGGCCAGCCCGCCCAGTCGCCGCACGCCCCCGACCCGAACGTGTGGGCCCAGACCCCGGCGCCGGAGCCGGACGGCCCGAGCCAGTACCTCCCCTACGGCGACAACCCGCGCACGACCCAGTTCGTGGGCGTGGACGACCTGGTCTCGCATTCCGGTGAGGAGCGTCACGAGCCGGACGCCTTCGCGCATCTCTTCCGCGACCAGCAGCAGAACGGCTACCGCGACCAGCAGCAGAGCGGGTACCGGGACCAGCAGCAGAACGGTTACCGGGATCCGCAGCAGGGCGGCGGTCAGCGGCCGCCGGAGTCCCCGTCGGTGCCGGGTCCGACGGCCGCGCCGGGCGGCCCCGCCCAGGTGCCGCCGTACCAGGCACCGATGCCGCCGGCCGCTGTCGACCAGACCCTGAACCTCGGTGCCGTACCCGCCGCGGCCCCGGCACCCGCCCCCGCGAAGAAGGGCGGAAAGGCCGCGGGCCTGCTCAAGTCGAGCGCCGTGATGGCGGCGGGCACGATGGTCTCCCGCCTCACCGGGTTCGTCCGCTCCGCGCTGATCGTCTCCGCGCTGGGCGTCGGCCTGCTCGGCGACACCTTCCAGGTCGCCTACCAGCTGCCGACGATGATCTACATCCTGACCGTCGGCGGTGGCCTCAACTCCGTCTTCGTGCCGCAGCTGGTGCGGGCCATGAAGGAGGACGACGACGGCGGCGAGGCCTTCGCCAACCGCCTGCTGACCCTCGTCATGGTGGCGCTGGGCCTGCTCACCGCGGCCACCATCGCGGCCGCACCCCTCCTGATCCGCCTGCTGTCCGACTCGGTCGCCAGCGACCCGGCGGCCAACCAGGTCGGCATCACCTTCGTGCGCTACTTCCTGCCCTCGATCTTCTTCATGGGCATCCACGTGGTGATGGGTCAGATCCTCAACGCGCGCGGCAAGTTCGGCGCGATGATGTGGACCCCCGTCCTCAACAACATCGTCATCATCGTCACCCTCGGCCTGTTCATCTGGGTCTACGGCACCGCCGCGCACTCCGGCATGAAGGTCACGAACATTCCGCCGGACGGCCAGCGGCTGCTCGGCCTCGGCGTGCTGCTCGGCCTCGTGGTCCAGGCCCTGGCGATGATCCCCTACCTGCGCGAGACCGGGTTCCGGCTGCGGCTGCGCTTCGACTGGCGGGGCCACGGCCTCGGCAAGGCCGCGACCCTCGCCAAGTGGACCGTGCTGTTCGTCCTCGCCAACCAGGCGGGCGCGCTCGTCGTCTCCCAGCTGTCGACCTCGGCCGGCAAGAGCTCCCCGGTCGACGGCACCGGCTTCGCCGCCTACGCCAACGCCCAGCTGATCTGGGGCCTGCCGCAGGCCATCATCACCGTCTCCCTGATGGCCGCCCTGCTGCCGCGGATCTCCCGCTCGGCCGCCGAGAACGACACGGGCGCCGTCCGCGACGACATCTCCCAGGGCCTGAGGACGACCGCCGTCGCGATCGTCCCCATCGCCTTCGGCTTCCTGGCCCTCGGCGTGCCGATGTGCACCCTGATCTTCGGCTCCTCGGGCATCAGCGAGGCCACCAACATGGGATTCATGCTGATGGCCTTCGCCCTCGGCCTGATCCCCTACTCGGTGCAGTACGTCGTCCTGCGCGCCTTCTACGCCTACGAAGACACCCGCACCCCCTTCTACAACACGGTCATCGTCGCGGCGGTGAACGCGGGGGCCTCGGTCGCCTGTTACGTGCTGCTCCCGGCCCGCTGGGCGGTGGCCGGCATGGCGGCCTCCTACGGCCTGGCCTACGCGATCGGCGTCGGGGTGGCCTGGCGGCGGCTGCGCAAGCGGCTCGGCGGCGACCTGGACGGTTCCCGCGTCATCCGCACCTATGCCAGGCTCTGCATCGCGTCCGTACCGGCCGCGCTGCTCAGTGGTGCGGCCTGCTACGGCATCGGCCACACTCTGGGGCAGGGCGTGATCGGTTCCTTCGCCTCGCTGCTGGCCGGCGGGGCGGTCCTGCTCGGCGTCTTCTACGTCGCCGCGCGCCGCATGCGCATCGAGGAGCTCAACTCCCTCGTGGGTATGGTGCGCGGGCGTCTGGGTCGCTGAAGCGGGGGTAAGCGCACAACCATCGTTCGCCGCCGCGTGTCGTGCATAGCGGGGGACTGTGGGCACAATTGGTTTCGGCGTCGGACAGCGTGCAACGGATGGGGAGGCAGGAACGACGGTGGCGGAACGGAGCACGGCTGCCGTCGACGTGGCAGACAACAGCGGTGACGAGCCGCTGACCGCCAAGGCGGACCAGTCCACGGCCGACGGGGTGGCCAAGAACCCGGAGCGGGACACGGACAGCGACGAAGCACAGGGAAACGGCATGGCCGCGGGTGCTGAGAAGCAGGCCGCACCCCCTGAACTGCACAGCGGGCACAAGCTCGCCAGACGCTACCGTCTTGAGGAGTGCGTCACCCGTCTGGACGGATTCAGCAGTTGGCGCGCGGTCGACGAGAAACTTCGTCGTGCCGTCGGCGTGCACATCCTGCCCTCCGACCATCCACGGACCCGTGCGGTGCTGGCCGCCGCCCGGTCCGCGGCGCTGCTCGGCGACCCGCGCTTCGTGCAGGTCCTGGACGCCGTCGAGGAGGACGAGCTCGTCTACGTCGTCCACGAGTGGCTGCCGGACGCCACGGAACTGACCGCGCTGCTCGCGGCCGGACCGCTGGAGCCGCACGACGCCTACCAGATGGTCAGTCAGATCGCCTCGGCCATGGCGGCGGCGCACCGCGAAGGGCTGGCCCATCTCCGTCTGAACCCGAACGCCGTACTGCGCACCTCCACCGGGCAGTGGCGCATCCGCGGCCTCGCGGTGAACGCGGCGCTGCGCGGCATCAGTTCCGACACCCCGCAGCGCACCGACACCGAAGCGATCGGCGCCCTGCTGTACGCGGCGCTGACCCAGCGCTGGCCGTACGAGAGCGACGCGTACGGGCTGGCCGGGCTACCCAAGGACGTCGGCCTGATCGCACCCGACCAGGTGCGTGCCGGTGTCCACCGCGGCCTGTCCGAACTCGCCATGCGAGCCCTCGTCAACGACGGCGCCACCGCCTCCCGCCACGAGTCCGCGTGCACCACACCGGAGGAGCTGGTGAAGGCGATCGGCGAGATGCCCCGCATCCGCCCGCCGGAGCCGGCGTTCACGGCACCGCCCGAGTACCAGCGCACCACCTACCAGCAGGGCACCTACGGCCGTCCCACGCCGCCCGGCGTGACACAGCCGCTCCAGGCCCCGCCGCCCCCGCTCCAGAGCCGTACCGGCAAGGCGCTGAAGTGGGCCGTCTCGGCCCTCCTCATCGCCGCCCTGGGCCTGGGCAGCTGGCAGCTCGCGGACGCCCTGATGGACCAGGGCGACAAGTCCGGCGGGGACACCACCAACACCCAGACGACGGACGACGGCGACAAGAACAACACCAGCCCGGTGCCTGTCGCGATAAAGATCCAGGACGCCCAGGAGTACGTCGTCGACGGCGGCGCCCAGCACCCGGGCGACGTCAAGCTGACCTACGACGGCAGCACCTCGACGTTCTGGCGGACGAAGACCTTCACCGCGGGTCCGGCACTGGCGCCGTACAAGGCCGGTGTGGGCATCGTCTACGACCTGGGCTCCGCCAAGGAACTGGCAACGGCGAGCATCGGGCTTCGCTACCCTGGCGATCACACAACGGTCGAGTTGTACGCGGCCGACTCACTGAGCCCCGGATCGCTGAGTTCCATGACCAAGCTGGGAACCGTCACGACCACCGGGAACACCGCCTCGGTGAAGGTCGGCAAGAAGGTGAAGAGCCAGTACGTGCTGGTGTGGATCACCGCCGTCCCGAATTCGGGTGAGGACCCCGCCGCGTACTCGGGAGCCGGGTACAAGCAGGCCATCACCGAGGTGAAGTTCACCGGCTGACGTCTCACCGGCGGCACCGAAGGCGGAGGGGGCAGATGACGGAGGGCGCCGGATACGGCGGAGTGAGCGACCAGGACCTGCTCGCCCGCCATGTGGAAGGCGACCCCGATGCCTTCGGTGAGGTCGTACGACGGCACCGGGACCGGCTCTGGGCGGTCGCCCTGCGGACCCTGGGGGACCGCGAGGAGGCCGCTGACGCCGTCCAGGACGCCCTCGTGTCCGCCTACAGGGCGGCCCACACCTTCCGGGGCCAGTCGGCCGTCACCACCTGGCTGCACCGCATCACGGTCAACGCCTGCCTCGACCGCGCCCGCAAGGCGGCCTCCCGCAAGACCGCCCCCGTCGATGACACCGAGCGGCTGGAGCAGTTGCTGGAGCCGCATGAATCGGCCTCCGCGCCGGCCGAGCGGAACGATCTGCACCGCCAGCTCCTGGAAGCCCTCGGCACCCTGCCGCACGATCAGCGGGCCGCGCTCGTCCTGGTCGACATGCAGGGCTATCCGGTCGCCGAGGCGGCCCGGATCCTGGACGTCCCCACCGGGACGGTGAAGAGCCGCTGCGCCCGCGGCAGAGCCAGACTCCTGCCGCTGCTCACCCATCTGCGGCCGGAAAGTACCGCCGACGAGAACGACCCCGCCCCGGCACGGAACCGGGCGGAGGGGACATCCGTCCCACCCGCAGCGGGACCTCGGAACGAGGACCCACAGGACACCGGGCCGAGTGATTCAGCCGCAGTGAAGGGCGGAGGTGGGCGAGCGTGACGTCGACGACAGACACGGCCGGGCACCCGGACGTCGCGGAGATCTCCGACCTCACCGAGGGTCTGCTCCCACCCGCCCGGACGCAGGAAGTACGACAGCACCTGGACGGGTGTGAACTCTGCAGGGACGTCCACGCCTCGCTGGAGGAGATCCAGGGGCTGCTGGTCGCACTGCCGGCCGCTCCGCAGATGCCGGCCGACGTCGCGGACCGGATCGACGCGGCCCTCGCCGCCGAGGCTCTGCTCGGCGCAGCGGCACCCGTGACTCATGTTTCACGTGAAACATCGCCCCGAGAGACGTCGCCTCACGAGATGCCGACCACGGGAGACCGTCCCGCCGGGCGGCCGACCGCCTCCGTCGGCCCCGGACGCAAGGAGCGCGGACGTGACCGCGGCCGACGCCGCCGCACCATCGTCCTGGGCACGGTACTGACCGCCGCCGTCCTGGGCGCCGGTTCGTTCTTCCTCCAGTCGCTTGGCGGAGGCGGAACGACGACCGCGCAAGGCAAGCCGTCCAGCTCTGCCGGGACCTTCTCCCGTAGCACGCTCCAGAGCCAGGTGCAGGACCTCCTCGGCACCAGGAAGAACACCCAGCGCGGCTCTCAAAAGCCCTTCGGCATCGAGTCACAGCCGTCGGGAACCGGCTCCGCGGAAACCCCGTACACCACCCGGATGCAGCCCTCGGTCCCCGTGCCGGCGTGTGTCCGCTCGGGCATCGCCCAGACCGGCGATGTCATCGGCGCGAAGCAGGGGACGTACGAGGGGAAGCACGCCTTCCTCGTCGTTCTCCCCGACGCCTCCGACGCCTCCCGGGTGACGGCTTTCATCGTCGACGCCACCTGTGACGGCAAGGCTTCCACGTCTCCCGGCAAGGTCCTGCTGACGGAGTCACTGGCGCGTCCCTGAGCGTCTGTCGGCACGGCTCTCGGGCGGAAGACGCATCTCTTGTTCCAGCGCGGAAATCCGTACGGTAGGGGATGCCCGTGTGCCCGGACACACCGGGAATGCGCGCCCCTTAGGATCCGTTGGGTGGGGTGAGAGCTTCTGAGGAGTTCCCACCGGTCGAATGACGTTGACCAGAGACGAGGAATCAAGCCGTGAGCGACGTCCGTAACGTGATCATCATCGGCTCCGGGCCCGCCGGCTACACGGCGGCGCTCTACACCGCGCGCGCGTCGTTGAAGCCCCTGGTGTTCGAGGGGGCCGTCACCGCGGGCGGTGCGCTCATGAACACCACCGAGGTGGAGAACTTCCCGGGCTTCCGCGACGGCATCATGGGCCCCGACCTCATGGACAACATGCGGGCGCAGGCCGAGCGATTCGGTGCCGAGCTGATTCCGGACGACGTCGTCGCCGTCGACCTGACCGGTGAGATCAAGACCGTCACCGACACCGCCGGCACGGTCCACAAGGCGAAGGCCGTCATCGTCACCACCGGCTCCCAGCACCGCAAGCTCGGTCTGCCGAACGAGGACGCACTCTCGGGACGCGGTGTCTCGTGGTGTGCCACGTGTGACGGGTTCTTCTTCAAGGACCAGGACATCGCCGTGATCGGTGGTGGCGACACCGCGATGGAGGAGGCCACCTTCCTCTCCCGGTTCGCCAAGTCGGTGACGATCGTCCACCGCCGGGACACCCTGCGCGCCTCCAAGGCGATGCAGGAGCGCGCCTTCGCCGACCCGAAGATCAAGTTCGCCTGGGACAGCGAGATCGCCGAGGTGCAGGGCGAGCAGAAGCTGGCCGGTCTGAAGCTGCGCAACGTCAAGACCGGCGAGCTCTCCGACCTGCCCGTGACGGGTCTGTTCATCGCGATCGGCCACGACCCGCGCACCGAGCTGTTCAAGGGGCAGCTGGACCTCGACGAGGAGGGCTACCTCAAGGTCGCCTCCCCCTCGACGCACACCAACGTGACCGGTGTCTTCGCCGCCGGTGATGTGGTGGACCACACCTACCGCCAGGCGATCACCGCGGCCGGTACCGGATGTTCCGCCGCTCTCGACGCCGAGCGTTTCCTCGCCGCCCTCGCGGACGAGGAGAAGGCCGAGCCCGAGAAGACCTCCGTCTGATCTTTCCCCTTCCGCCCCACCGCACGATCAAGTAAAGGAGCCCGCCGTGGCCGGCACCCTGAAGGCAGTAACCGACGCGACGTTCGACGAGGACGTCCTCAAGAGCGACAAGCCCGTCCTGGTGGACTTCTGGGCCGAGTGGTGCGGCCCGTGCCGCCAGATCGCCCCGTCGCTCGAGGCGATCGCCGCCGAACACGGCGAGAAGATCGAGATCGTCAAGCTGAACATCGACGAGAACCCCGACACGGCGGCCAAGTACGGCGTCATGTCGATCCCGACCCTGAACGTCTACCAGGGTGGCGAGGTCGCCAAGACCATCGTCGGCGCCAAGCCGAAGGCGGCGCTGCTCCGCGACCTTGAGGACTTCATCGCCGAGTGATGTTTCACGTGAAACACGAATGGGCCAACCCCCACGGGTTGGCCCATTCGCTTTAGAGCGGCCGCAGCGCCGGCTCCTTCTGTACGGCCCCCAGAAGCCTGTCGAGCGCCAGCTCCACGTCTTCCTTCCAGGAGAGCGTAGTCCGCAGCTCCAGCCGCAACCGTGGGTGCACGGGGTGCTGCCGAACCGTCTTGAAGCCGACCGCCAGCAGATGATCGGCGGGGAGGAGGCAGGCCGGTTCCTTGTAGCGGGCGTCACCGAATGCCTCGATCGCCTTGAAGTTCCGCCGCAGCAGATCCTTGGCGACCGTCTGCACCATCACGCGTCCGAGCCCCTGCCCCTGATAGCCGGGCATGATGAAGCCGGTCATGAGCTGCACGGCGTCCGATGACACCGGGCTCGTGGGGAACGCTGTGGAGCGCGGGACATACGCGGGGGGAGCGTAGAGCACGAAGCCCACCGGTACGTCGTCGACATAGACCACTCGGCCGCACGATCCCCAGTCGAGCAGGACGGCGGAGATCCAGGATTCCTTCTCCAGCGCGGCTGTACCCGCTCTCACCGCTGCTTCGCAGCTGACGGGGTCCAGTTCCCAGAAGACACACGAGCGACAGCGCTGGGGAAGGTCCTGAAGGTTGTCCAGCGTGAGCGGTACGAGCCGACGCCCCATGAAGGCTGTTCCTCGCTTCCTTCGCCCGCAGCGTCGCGAGCGGCTGTCAGAGCGCTGCGTTCTCTGAGCAGACTGCCGAAGAATCCGACGGTCGCGCCCAGTCCCAGACCCGCGCTCACCAGTCCGGTGCGGCTCATCGATCGCATGGCCCCCGCCTCTCTCAGAGGTGCTGCCAGCTGCCAGGTGGATGCGCCATACCGAACGCATCGTATCCACACAGCGTTTCCATCGATACCGCCAGAGAGCAAAGAGCGGACCGTGTTCCGTTACGTACCGGACATGGTCCGCTCTCTGAGCGACAGGACGCCAACCAGGCGGGGAAACGCCCGGGACGATCAGTCCTCGGGCTCCTCAGGATCCTCGGAAGCCGAGGGATCGCTGTCGTGGAGGCCTTGGTGCAGGACCGGTCCCTCGCCCGGGGCGAGGGTGCCAAGGATCCGCTCAAGGTCCTCCATGGAGGCGAACTCGACGGTGATCTTGCCCTTCTTCTGGCCCAGGTCGACCTTCACCCGCGTCTCGAACCGGTCCGAGAGCCGGGTCGCGAGGTCCGTCAGGGCCGGGGAGACCCGGGTACCGGCCCGCGGTCCCTTGGCACGTGTCGTCGTCTGGGGCCGCGAGCCCATGAGGGTCACGATCTCCTCGACGGCCCGTACCGAGAGGCCCTCGGCGACGATCCGGTGAGCGAGCCGGTCCTGCTCCTCCGAGTCGTCGACGGAGAGCAGCGCCCGGGCGTGCCCGGCCGAGAGGACGCCGGCGGCCACCCGGCGCTGGACCGCCGGGGAGAGCTTCAGCAGACGCAGGGTGTTCGAGACCTGTGGCCGAGAGCGACCGATACGGTCGGCCAGCTGGTCATGCGTGCAGTTGAAGTCCTTCAGCAGCTGGTCGTAGGCAGCGGCCTCTTCCAGCGGGTTCAGCTGAGCACGGTGCAGGTTCTCCAGCAACGCGTCCAGGAGGAGCTTCTCGTCGTCTGTCGCTCGGACGATCGCCGGGATCGCCTCCAGGCCGGCCTCACGGCAAGCCCGCCAGCGCCGCTCGCCCATGATGAGCTCGTAGCGGGAGGGGCCCAGCTGCCGCACGACGACGGGCTGGAGAAGGCCGACCTCCTGGATGGAGGTGACCAGCTCCTGCAGAGCGTCCTCGTCGAAGACCTCACGCGGCTGGCGCGGGTTCGGCGTGATGTCGTCGAGCGGAATCTCCGCGAAGTGGGCACCCATCGGAGGAGCAGGCGTCTCCGCACTTCCTCCGACCCCGAACACCGAGGGCTCCTCGGTGTCATACGAAACAGCTGGCAGCGTCGTCACCTTCGCCGCGGCGACGCCACGGTCGGTCGTCAGCACCGGTGCCGCAGCGGGGGACGGAACTGCCGTTCCCCCCACGGCCGTCTGGGCCGGGGTCTTCTCGGTCGGGGCAGCTGGGATCAGTGCACCGAGACCACGACCCAGCCCCCTCCGTCGCTCGCTCACTGGATCCCCTCCACCATGTTCGGGTTGGTCTGAGCGCCGATATGGGCCTGCGTCGGGTCGTAGTTGACCCCAACGCCCCTCAGCGCGATTTCTCGGGCCGCCTCAAGGTACGAGAGGGCACCGCTCGATCCAGGATCGTAGGTCAGTACCGTCTGCCCGTAGCTCGGCGCCTCGGAGATACGGACCGAGCGGGGAATGCTCGTCCGCAGCACCTCATCGCCGAAGTGGCTGCGCACCTCGTCCGCGACCTGGGAGGCGAGACGCGTCCGGCCGTCGTACATGGTGAGCAGGATGGTCGACACGTGCAGGTTGGGGTTGAGGTGCCCCCGCACCAGGTCGACATTGCGCAGCAGCTGTCCGAGGCCCTCCAGCGCGTAGTACTCGCACTGGATCGGGATGAGCACCTCCGCGCCCGCGACGAGCGCGTTGACCGTCAGCAGGCCGAGCGAGGGCGGGCAGTCGATGAGGATGTAGTCCAGCGGCTGCTCGTACGCCTGAATCGCCCGCTGGAGCCGGCTCTCCCGCGCCACCAGGGACACCAGCTCGATCTCCGCACCGGCGAGATCGATCGTGGCCGGGGCACAGAAGAGACCTTCGACGTCCACCACCGGCTGGACGACCTCGGCCAGTGGCTTGCTCTCGACCAACACGTCGTAGATGGACGGAACTTCGGCGTGATGGTCGATCCCCAGCGCAGTGGACGCATTGCCCTGTGGGTCGAGGTCGATCACCAGGACGCGGCCGCCGTGCAGGGCCAGGGACGCGGCAAGGTTGACGGTGGTCGTCGTCTTGCCTACGCCGCCCTTCTGGTTGGCGACCACGATGACTCTGGTCTGCTCCGGACGTGGCAGTCCTTCGCCGGCGCGGCCCAGAGCCTCCACCGCGAGTTGGGCAGCACGACCGATGGGAGTGTCGTCCATCGGAGGCGGTGTTTCACGTGAAACATCCGCCCCCATCGACTCGGTACGGGGACCGGGGACCGGATCGGTCATCGGTCCCGCGATGTTGGCGTCGGACCGCAAGGATTCACTCTCCTCGACTTCAGGCTCGCAATGAACAGAGCCTCCCATGTCTTCGGGGTCGTGAACCAGTGAGGCCTGGTGTTCTGTGGAGAAATCCACCTCTGTGGACAACTCCGCGCCCCGCAGGGAGGACGGAGTGTCACCAGAGGCCCCCTCTCTGAGGGATCCTAGGGGCTTTCGGTCGCGCGGTTCGGCCGCGGCGCGGCCCCGGCCGATGATGCCGTGTAGCAGTGAGCGACGTTTCACGTGAAACACGATGCACAGCGAGCAGTACCGAAAAGCCGCGACACTCCGTCATGCGTAGGTTTGGCAGCTTGTGTGGAGTACGTCTGGTCGTCAGGACGGATCAGCGGCGCCTACGCGTCCTCCCCGTACGAGCCGCCTTCGCCCGCTTGGCCGCGAAGCGCACGCCACCCGGGCTCTCCCCGACCTCCACACGGACGACGGTCGACAACGGATCCACCACGCCCTCACCCACATGCAGGATGGACGTGGAGACCGCGCCGAGCTTGGTCAGCGCGGTGGCGGCGGCCTTCAGCTCCTCCTCCGCCGTGTCCCCCTTGAGGGCGAGCATCTCACCGTAGGGCCGCAACAGCGGGACGCCCCAGGTGGCCAGGCGGTCCAGTGGGGCCACGGCGCGGGCCGTCACCACGTGTACCGGAGGCAGCTTGCCCATGACCTCCTCGGCGCGGCCACGCACCACGGTGACATGGTCCAGGCCGAGCAGCTCAACGACCTCGGTCAGGAAGTTGGTCCGGCGCAGCAGCGGTTCCAACAGGGTGATGTTGAGGTCCTCCCGGACCAGCGCCAGCGGAATGCCCGGCAGACCGGCTCCGGAACCCACGTCGCACACCGTCACCCCCTCGGGGACGGCCTCGGAGAGCACCGCGCAGTTCAGCAGGTGCCGTTCCCACAGACGGGGCACTTCCCGTGGGCCGATCAGACCACGCTGCACGCCTGCCTCGGCGAGCAGCTCCGCGTAGCGGACCGCATCGGCGAAGCGCTCGCCGAACACTTCCCGCGCCTGTTCGGGCGCCGGGGGGAGCTCTGCAGCCTCCGTCACGGGGACCGTCCTTCCGTACCGCGCCGGTGCTCCGCGCACCGGCCATCAGAACTACCAGGCTGACAAAGTTCGGCCCCGCCTGCTCAACAGACGGGGCCGGTCATGCGGGGGACCGCTCAGGCGGGCAGTACGACGACGAACCGCTGCGGCTCCTCGCCCTCCGACTCGCTGCGCAGCCCGGCGGTCTTCACCGCGTCGTGCACGACCTTGCGCTCGAACGGGGTCATCGGCTTGAGCTTCACGGGCTCGCCGGTGCTCCTCACCTCGGCGGCGGCCTTGGCGCCCAGCTCGGAGAGCTCGGCGCGCTTCTTGGCGCGGTAGCCAGCGATGTCGAGCATCAGCCGACTGCGGTCACCGGTCTCCCGGTGCACGGCCAGGCGGGTCAGCTCCTGGAGCGCCTCCAGCACCTCGCCGTCGCGGCCGACCAGCTTCTGCAGGTCGCGACCGCCCGAGTCGCTGATGATCGACACGGAGGCGCGGTCTGCCTCGACATCCATGTCGATGTCGCCGTCGAGGTCGGCGATGTCCAGCAGACCTTCGAGATAGTCCGCCGCGATCTCGCCCTCCTGCTCCAGGCGGGTCAGGGTGTCTGCACCCTCGGCAGCGGCGGAGGTGGTGCCTTCCGTCACGGGATGGGCTCCTTCTTACTTCTTGGACGGGGACTTGGGGCGCTGCGGACCGCCCTTGCGCTGGCCGGACTGGGCCCTGCTGCGGCCGTTGGAGCCGCTCTTCGGGGCCTGCTGGGTGGCCGGCTTGGCGTCCTGCGGCTTGGCGTCCTGCGGCTCGTCGGACTTCTCCAGCGAGGTCGTCTTGCCCTCCGAAGCCGACGGGTCCGGGGAATCCGACACGTCCGAGGAAGCCGAGGTGGAGTCACCGCCCGCCTTCACCGCGCCGGACTGCCGCTGGGCCTTGGTCTGGCGCTTGGGCTGCTGGCGCCTGGCGGCGCCGGTGGTCGTGACGCCGTCCTCGGTCTGCGCGACGGCCTGGGCCTCGCCCTTCATCACGGTGCCGTCGGCCTGGGCCACGAGGCCGGCCTTGGTCAGCGCGTTGATGAACGAGCGCTCGAACTCGTTGCGGTCCCGGCCCTTGGCGACGATCGCCTTGACGATGGTCTTCTCGCTGCGCCGACGGGTCTTGCCGTGGTGCGTGACGTGCTTGGTGAGGCGCTCCAGGTAGGCGGCCTGAGCCTTGGAACCCGGGGTCGGGTTGTTGCGGATGACGTACATCTGCTGGCCCATGGTCCACACGTTGGTGGTCAGCCAGTAGACGAGGACACCGACCGGGAAGTTGATACCGAAGACGGCGAACATGACCGGGAAGACGTACATCAGCATCTTCTGCTGCTGCATGAACGGCGTCTTCACCGTGGTGTCGACGTTCTTCGTCATCAGCTGGCGCTGCGTGTAGAACTGCGACGCCGACATCAGGACGATCATGACCGCGGTGACGACCCGGACGTCCGTGAGGGAGGCACCGAGCGCCTCCACCTTCGAGGAACCGTCCGTGAACTTCGCGGCGAGCGGTGCCCCGACGATGTGGGCCTTACGGGCGCTGGCGAGCAGCGACTCGTTGATAACGCCGATCGTCGAGCCCGTCGCGATGCCGTTGAGCACGTGGTACAGGGCGAAGAAGAACGGGGACTGCGCCAGGATGGGAAGGCACGAGGAGAGCGGGTTGGTACCCGACTCCTTGTACAGCTTCATCATCTCTTCGGACTGGCGCTGCTTGTCGTTCTTGTAGCGCTCCTGGATCTTCTTCATCTCGGGCTGCAGCGTCTGCATGGCCCGGGTCGCCTTGATCTGCTTCACGAAGAGCGGGATCAGGCAGATGCGGATCAGGATCACGAGGGACACGATGGACAAGCCCCAGGCCCAGCCCGTGTCGGGACCGAAGATCTTCCCGTAGACCGCGTGGAACTGGACGATGACCCATGAGACGGGTGTCGTGATGAAGCTGAACAGACTGGCAATCGTGTCCACTAATCATGCTCCTTGGGCATGGGACGAAGTCTCTGCGGCCGGGCTCGAAGGAAGCCCGGAGGGAGGCTTCTCCTCGGTGGCCGGTTCGGCGGCGGAGGGCCCGCCCCTGCGTGCACGCCAGGCGTCACGCAGCATTTCGTGCCACCGCGGGCGCTTGCGCGGCGGAACATGGTCCACACCACCGAGCGACCACGGATTGCACCGCAGGATGCGCCAGGCCGTGAGTGCCGTGCCCTTGATCGCACCGTGCCGGTCGATGGCCGTGTAGCCGTAGTGGGAGCACGACGGGTAGTACTTGCACACCGGCCCCAGCAGCGGACTGATCGTCCACTGGTACAGCTTGATCAGAGCCAGCAGCGGGTACTTCATCGCGCGCCCCCTCCCAGCAGCCGCTCGATGGCGGCATCCAGGTCTCGGGCCAGCTGTGCATGGTCGGCGTCGCCCGCTCCGGGCAGCGCTCGTACGACTACCAGGCTACCGGGGGGGAACAGGGCGACTCGCTCACGCATCAGATGGCGCAGTCTGCGCTTCACTGTGTTGCGCACAACGGCACCACCCACGGCCTTGCTCACGACGAAACCCGCACGCGTCGGGGGAGCGCTCTCCCCAGGCGCGTGCGGGTCCGTGGCACCGCTACGAAGGTGGACGACGAGGGTCGGGCGACCTGCCCGGCGGCCCCGTCGTACCGCGGTCGCGAAGTCCTCGCGCCGCCTCAGCCGATGCTCGGTAGGCAGCACGACGTCATGACCTGATCGGGATCAGGCGGACAGGCTGGCGCGACCCTTGGCACGACGGTTCGCGAGAATCGCGCGGCCGGCACGGGTGCGCATCCGCAGGCGGAAGCCGTGGGTCTTCGCGCGACGACGGTTGTTCGGCTGGAAGGTGCGCTTGCTCACTCGGGGGCTCCAGAAATCAAATCGGGTGTGGCGGGTGCCGTCCTGGCTGTCACCGTGCGCCCACGAGTAGCTCGCATCACGCCCGAGTGCACCGCTTCCCGATCACCTTCAGCGATCTGTGCCCATCGGAGGCAGGCGGCAGCAGCCATCGACAACTCGACCTGGTTACGGTACGCGGGGCTACGCCATTCGGTCAAACCAGCAGTGACCAAGAGACACTATCCACAGGCTGGGGACAACAACTTGAACCGCACCCGCCACGCTGACTACCGTGGCTGAACTCCGATTCGTTCCTTTATCCCCGCCCGACCCGATATTCATCCCGACCCGTCCTCGAACCACACGTTCGTGGGACCTGTGAGAGAGCGTGCCCTGTGGCTGACGTACCTGCCGATCTTGCCGCAGTGTGGCCACGAGTACTGGAGCAGCTCCTCGGTGAGGGCCGCGGTCAGGGTGTGGAGGCGAAGGACGAGCACTGGATCAGGCGCTGCCAGCCGCTCGCGCTGGTCGCGGACACCGCTCTCCTCGCCGTACCGAACGAATTCGCGAAGAACGTACTGGAGGGCCGTCTCGCCCCGATCGTCAGCGAGACCCTGAGCCGCGAGTGCGGGCGCCCGATCCGTATCGCGATCACCGTGGACGAGTCCGCGGGCGAGCCCCCGGCCCCGCCGGCGCCCCCGGTGCAGAAGCAGCGCTACGACGAGCCCGAGCCCCCGTCGTCGCAGTACGACGGCGGGTACGGCCGGCACCGCGCCGAACAGCTGCCGGACCAGGGCGGCCGTGACCAGCTGCCCACCGCCCGCCCCGCCTACCCCTCCGAGTACCAGCGCCCCGAGCCGGGCGCCTGGCCGCGCCCCGGGCAGGACGAGTACAGCTGGCAGCAGCCGCGGCTGGGCTTCCCGGAGCGCGACCCGTATGCCTCGCCGTCCCAGGACGGGTACCGCCCGGACGGCTACGGCGGCCAGGACCCGTACGCCAAGGAGTACCGCCCGCAGCAGCCGGTGGACCGCCCCCCGTACGAGCAGCAGCGCGCGGAGTACGAACCGCCGCGCCCCGACTACGACCGCCCCGACTACGACCGCTCGGACTACGAGCGGCCCTCCCATGACCGCTCCGAGTACGAGCGGTCCTCCCACGACCGGTCCGACTACGACCGGGACTCCGGGCGCCGTGAGCTGCCCGAGCCCTCGGGCGGGCCGGGTCAGGGGCATCGCGGCGGTCCCGGACGGCCGGACCTCCCGAACATGCCGAGTGCCGGCGGGCCCGGGCCGCTGGGCTCGAAGCCGACGCCGGCCGGCGGCCCCGCCGAGCCGACCGCACGCCTGAACCCGAAGTACCTCTTCGACACGTTCGTCATCGGCGCGTCCAACCGCTTCGCGCACGCGGCCGCGGTCGCCGTCGCCGAGGCGCCCGCGAAGGCGTACAACCCCCTCTTCATCTACGGGGAGTCGGGACTCGGCAAGACGCACCTGCTGCACGCGATCGGGCACTACGCGCGGAGCCTCTACCCGGGCACGCGCGTGCGCTACGTGAGCTCGGAGGAGTTCACCAACGAGTTCATCAACTCGATCCGCGACGGCAAGGGCGACAGCTTCCGCAAGCGGTACCGCGAGATGGACATCCTGCTCGTCGACGACATCCAGTTCCTCGCGGACAAGGAGTCGACGCAGGAGGAGTTCTTCCACACCTTCAACACGCTCCACAACGCGAACAAGCAGATCGTGCTCTCCAGCGACCGGCCGCCCAAGCAGCTGGTCACGCTGGAGGACCGGCTGCGGAACCGGTTCGAGTGGGGCCTGATCACCGACGTCCAGCCGCCGGAACTGGAGACGCGGATCGCGATCCTCCGCAAGAAGGCGGTGCAGGAGCAGCTGAACGCTCCGCCGGAGGTGCTGGAGTTCATCGCCTCCCGCATCTCGCGCAACATCCGTGAGCTGGAGGGCGCGCTGATCCGGGTGACCGCGTTCGCGTCGCTCAACCGGCAGCCGGTCGATCTCGGGCTGACCGAGATCGTGCTGAAGGACCTGATCCCCGGGGGGCAGGACTCCACGCCGGAGATCAGCGCGACGGCGATCATGGCGGCGACCGCGGACTACTTCGGGCTCACCGTCGAGGACCTGTGCGGGAGCTCGCGCGGGCGGCAGCTGGTCACGGCGCGGCAGATCGCCATGTACCTGTGCCGGGAGCTGACGGATCTGTCGCTGCCGAAGATCGGGGCGCAGTTCGGGAACCGGGACCACACGACCGTGATGCACGCAGACCGGAAGATCCGGGCGTTGATGGCGGAGCGGCGGTCGATCTACAACCAGGTCACCGAGCTGACCAACCGCATCAAGAACGGCTAGTTCCACGGCGTTCAGGGCGCCCTCGGGAGAGATCCCGGGGCGCCTTTTCGCGTCCTGGGGCGGCTCAGGAGGTGGTCTGCCGCGGGCCCGGTGGGGGCTTGTCGCGCCGTTCCCCGCGCTCCTGACGGGGCGCGTGCCCTGCACGGGGCCGCAAACAATCGCCCGCCGCTGTTCGATTACCGGCCTGGTTACGGGCGTCCTCCACAGATTTGCCGACTTTCTTGCGTCCACACCCTGGGGACTGTGAAGTTGTCCCGAACGTCGTCCACAGGCTGGGGGTCGAAACCGCATCAGGGCAGCTCAGGTGGCTGTGGAATCGTGGACAACGGATCTCCACAGACTGTGGACGAAGAAGAGATCCACAGGCTGTGCACGAAGTTGTCCACCGGTCGCCCACAGGGTGAGGGGCTGTTGTCCCCAGCGATCCCCGGCTTCTCCACACCGCTGTCCACTGTTCGGCAACGTGACGCGCCTGCTCACCGGGTCGAGTGAAAGGCGTCACACAAAGGTGCCGGGTTGGCCTGTGGGAAAGGTGGGTAAAGCTGGGGACGGCGTTGGGGAGAAGTACCCCCGGGCTGTGCATGGCGTGTGCAGAACTTTCTGTTCTCCACAGCGGCACCCAGTTTTCCACCGGGCCCACCCACAGGGGCAGTGGACAAAATCTCGGCCCTGAGCTGGGCAAACGAGGTTATCCACGGTATCCACAGCCCCTACTACTACTGACAACTAGAGAGAGCTGGGAATCCGTTTCGAAGAGGGCCCTGTGCACAACTCGCTCTCCGGCCCCTGACCGCGTCTCGTCACGACTTGACCCCGAGAGGCACCAGCTGTCAGTGCGGTGCGTCAGACTGGTCCCCGGTGTTCTTCCCCTCCCCGGGGCCGACGACACCGGGACAGACGACGAAGGCGCAGCAGGGCGAGAAGCCCCGGCGACAGCAGGAGGCGGGCTTACGGTGAAGATCCGGGTGGAACGCGACGTACTCGCGGAGGCAGTGGCGTGGGCGGCACGCAGCCTCCCGGCCCGTCCGCCGGCGCCGGTCCTCGCCGGCCTGCTGCTCAAGGCCGAGGACGGCCAGCTGAGCCTGTCCAGCTTCGACTACGAGGTCTCCGCGCGGGTCAGCGTCGAGACCGAGGTCGAGGAGGAGGGCACGGTCCTCGTCTCCGGCCGGCTGCTCGCCGACATCTGCCGCGCGCTCCCCAACCGTCCGGTGGAGATCTCCACAGACGGTGTACGGGCCACGGTGGTCTGTGGATCGTCCCGGTTCACGCTGCACACGCTGCCGGTGGAGGAGTACCCCTCCCTGCCGCAGATGCCGAACGCGACGGGCACGGTCCCCGGCGAGGTCTTCGCCTCCGCGGTCTCCCAGGTGGCCATCGCCGCCGGACGTGACGACACGCTGCCGGTGCTCACCGGTGTGCGCATCGAGATCGAGGGCGACACGGTCACCCTGGCCTCCACCGACCGCTACCGCTTCGCCGTCCGCGAGTTCCTGTGGAAGCCGGAGAACCCGGAGGCCTCCGCGGTCGCCCTGGTGCCCGCCAAGACGCTCCTGGACACCGCCAAGGCCCTCACGAGCGGCGACAGCGTCATCCTGGCGCTCTCCGGCTCGGGCGCGGGCGAGGGGCTGATCGGTTTCGAGGGCGCCGGCCGCCGTACGACCACGCGGCTGCTCGAGGGCGACCTGCCGAAGTACCGCACGCTGTTCCCGACCGAGTTCAACTCCGTCGCCGTGATCGAGACCGCCCCCTTCGTGGAGGCCGTCAAGCGCGTCGCCCTGGTCGCCGAGCGGAACACCCCGGTGCGGCTCAGCTTCGAGCAGGGCGTGCTGATCCTGGAGGCCGGTTCCAGCGACGACGCACAGGCTGTGGAAAGGGTCGACGCGCAGCTGGAGGGCGACGACATCTCGATCGCCTTCAACCCGACGTTCCTGCTGGACGGCCTGAGCGCGATCGACTCGCCGGTGGCCCAGCTCTCCTTCACGACCTCCACGAAGCCCGCCCTGCTCAGCGGCAAGCCCGCCGTGGACGCCGAGGCGGACGAGGCGTACAAGTACCTGATCATGCCGGTGCGGCTCAGCGGCTGAGTTGTCCACAGCTGTGCACGGTGTCGGGCGCCCCCTGTGGGCACCCGGCACCGGGAATCGGTGGGTTTCCCCAGGTGAGCGGCTATGCCCACAACTGTGCGCAAAGGGCCGGGATTAGGCTCGGACGCGGGCACGAACGTGCCTCTCCTGCCACACCGCAACCTAAGGAACCAACTGATGGAGCTCGGTCTCGTCGGCCTCGGCAAGATGGGCGGCAACATGCGCGAGCGGATCCGCCGCGCGGGCCACACCGTCGTCGGATACGACCGCAACCCGGACCTCGCCGACGTCCACAGCCTGGAAGAGCTTGTGGGCAAGCTCAGCGGGCCGCGCGTGGTGTGGGTGATGGTCCCGGCCGGGGCCCCGACCCAGTCCACGATCGACGAGCTGGCCGAGCTCCTGGAGCCCGGTGACGTGGTCGTCGACGGCGGCAACTCCCGCTGGACGGACGACGAGAGGCACGCCGAGGAGCTGGCCGCCAAGGGCATCGGGTTCGTCGACTGCGGAGTCTCCGGCGGTGTCTGGGGCCTGGAGAACGGCTACGCCCTGATGTACGGCGGCGACGCCGAGCACGTCGAGAAGGTCCGGCCGGTCTTCGACGCGCTCAAGCCCGAGGGTGACTTCGGTTCGGTGCACGCCGGCAAGGTCGGCGCGGGCCACTTCGCGAAGATGGTCCACAACGGCATCGAGTACGCGATGATGCAGGCCTACGCCGAGGGCTGGGAGCTCCTGGAGAAGGTCGACTCCGTCACGGACGTGCGCGAGGTCTTCCGCTCCTGGCAGGAAGGGACGGTCATCCGTTCCTGGCTGCTCGACCTCGCGGTGAACGCCCTCGACGAGGACGAGCACCTGGACAGGCTGAAGGGTTATGCACAGGACTCCGGCGAGGGCCGGTGGACTGTGGAGGCCGCCATAGACAACGCGGTGCCGCTGCCCGCGATCACGGCCTCGCTGTTCGCGCGGTTCGCCTCCCGGCAGGACGACTCGCCGCAGATGAAGATGATCGCCGCGCTGCGCAACCAGTTCGGCGGCCACGCCGTAGAGGCGAAGTAGCACCGGAGCAGCACCGACAAGCAGTACCGAGCAGAGAACGAAGCAGCAGGTCACGGGGAGGTCGGCGAGAACCATGCACGTCACGCATCTGTCGCTGGCCGACTTCCGCTCCTATGCCCGGGTCGAGGTCCCGCTCGACCCGGGCGTCACCGCCTTCGTCGGCCCCAACGGCCAGGGCAAGACCAACCTCGTCGAGGCCGTCGGCTATCTCGCCACCCTCGGCAGCCACCGGGTCGCCTCCGACGCTCCCCTGGTCCGCATGGGCGCCGACCGGGCGATCATCCGGGCGCAGGTCCGGCAGGGCGACCGGCAGCAGCTGGTCGAGCTGGAGCTCAACCCCGGCAAGGCCAACCGGGCCCGCATCAACAGGTCCTCGCAGGTCAGGCCGCGTGACGTGCTGGGGATCGTACGGACCGTGCTGTTCGCGCCCGAGGACCTCGCGCTGGTGAAGGGCGATCCCGGGGAGCGGCGCCGCTTCCTGGACGAGCTGATCACCGCGCGGTCGCCGCGGATGGCCGGCGTGCGGTCCGACTACGAGCGGGTGCTCAAGCAGCGGAACACCCTGCTGAAGACCGCCGCCCTCGCCCGGCGGCACGGCGGCCGCTCCATGGACCTCTCCACGCTCGACGTGTGGGACCAGCACCTGGCGCGGGCCGGTGCCGAGCTGCTCGCCCAGCGGCTCGACCTGGTCGCCGCGATCCAGCCCCTCGCGGACAAGGCGTACGAGCAGCTCGCGCCGGGCGGCGGTCCGGTCGCGCTGGAGTACAGGCCGTCGGCGCCCGGCGAGGCGCACACGCGCGAGGACCTGTACGGCCAGCTGATGGCGGCGCTGGCGGACGCCCGCAAGCAGGAGATCGAGCGGGGCGTGACCCTGGTCGGCCCGCACCGCGACGACCTGGTCCTCAAGCTGGGGCAGCTGCCCGCCAAGGGCTACGCCTCGCACGGCGAGTCCTGGTCGTACGCGCTGGCGCTGCGCCTCGCGTCGTACGACCTGCTGTGTGCCGAGGGGAACGAGCCGGTGCTGGTGCTCGACGACGTGTTCGCCGAGCTGGACGCACGGCGCCGGGAGCGGCTGGCGGAGCTGGTCGCGCCCGGCGAGCAGGTACTGGTCACCGCCGCCGTGGACGACGACGTACCGCACGTCCTCGCCGGCCGGCGGTACGCGGTGGCCGACGGGACGGTGGAGCGGGCATGAGCACCGAAGGACCCGCGCCCAAGGAGGAACCCTCCGGTGTCGACCTCGCGCGCGTGGCGCTCAGGGCGGCCAAGGAGGCGGCACGCGCGCGTGGCGACGCGGCACAGCAGAAGAAGCAGGCGCGGCGCGGTGGCCTGCGCTCCGGCGCGCGCGCCGACGGCCGCGACCCCATGGCACTGGGTTCCGCGATCAACCGGCTGATCACCGAGCGCGGCTGGGAGACACCGGCCGCGGTGGGCGGGGTGATGGGCCGCTGGCCCGAGATCGTCGGCGAGGACCTGGCCAAGCACTGCGTGCCGCAGCGCTACGACGAGGACGAGCGGGTGCTGGTCGTCCAGTGCGACTCCACCGCCTGGGCGACCCAGCTGCGGCACCTCGCGCCCGCACTGGTCGCCCGTCTGAACGAGGACCTGGGGCACGGCACCGTGCGCCTGATCAAGGTGCTCAATCCCGGCGGTCCCGCCCGGCGCTACGGGCCGCTGCGCGCCCCCGGGAGCACGGGTCCCGGGGACACCTACGGGTGACTTACGTCACGATCGCAGCCGGGTGCAGAGCCGTTCCACGGCCGGCCCGGCTGCTCGGCGTACGACCGCACGCGGTTGCGAATCGCGACCTGACGCCGGAGTAGCCAAGGGTTGACAGCCGGAAGCGCTGAGTGCCTCCGTGAGCCTCTTGGAGCCCCCATCCGCATATCGGGAGTCGGCACAGGCCGGTTCAGGGCGGCACATGCGGACTCAGGTACCGGCAAACCCCCATCACTGTCGGCGCTACCGGTAGACTGGAAGACAATCCCGCCCCGAACGTGGGGACCGTCCGGGAAAAGCTGAGCAACGCTGATCAAGGCTTACCAACGCAACATGCCGCAGCCGCTCCGGCAACCCGCCGACGAGCCCGGCTCGTGCTGTGCCAGAAAGGGCGCTTCGTGGCCGATTCCGGCAACCCCAACGAGAACATCCCGTCCACCGACGCCGGCGCGCACGCTGAGGCCGCCGGTTCTGGCGCCGTCCCCGCTTCGTACGACGCCAGTGCCATCACCGTGCTCGAAGGGCTGGACGCGGTCCGCAAGCGACCCGGTATGTACATCGGCTCGACCGGCGAGCGCGGCCTGCACCACCTGGTGTACGAGGTTGTGGACAACTCCGTCGACGAGGCCCTGGCCGGTTACGCGGACACCATCGACGTGACGGTCCTGGCCGACGGCGGCGTGCGCGTCGTCGACAACGGCCGTGGCATCCCGGTCGGCATCGTGGCGTCCGAGGGCAAGCCGGCCGTCGAGGTCGTGCTGACCGTGCTGCACGCGGGCGGCAAGTTCGGCGGCGGCGGCTACGCCGTCTCCGGTGGTCTGCACGGCGTGGGTGTGTCCGTCGTGAACGCACTGTCGAGCAGGGTGTCCGTCGAGATCAGGACCGACGGCCACCGCTGGACGCAGGACTACAAGCTGGGCGTTCCCACCGCTCCGCTGGTCCAGCACGAGGAGACCGGCGAGACCGGCACCTCGGTCACGTTCTGGGCCGACCCGGACATCTTCGAGACCACCGAGTACTCCTTCGAGACGCTGTCGCGGCGTTTCCAGGAGATGGCGTTCCTCAACAAGGGCCTGACGATCAGGCTCACCGACGAGCGCGAGTCGGCGAAGGCCGTCGCCGGTGCCGACGAGGCGGGTGCGGACGAGAAGGCCGAGGTCAAGACCGTCACGTACCACTACGAGGGCGGCATCGTCGACTTCGTGAAGTACCTGAACTCCCGCAAGGGAGAGGTGGTGCACCCCACGGTCATCGACCTGGAGGCCGAGGACAAGGACAAGAGCCTGTCCCTCGAGGTCGCCATGCAGTGGAACAGCGGCTACAGCGAGGGCGTCTACTCGTTCGCCAACATCATCCACACGCACGAGGGCGGCACCCACGAGGAGGGCTTCCGCGCGGCGCTGACCTCGCTGATCAACAAGTACGCGCGCGACAAGAAGCTGCTCCGCGAGAAGGACGACAACCTCACTGGTGACGACATCCGCGAGGGTCTGACCGCGATCATCTCGGTCAAGCTGAGCGAGCCGCAGTTCGAGGGCCAGACGAAGACCAAGCTGGGCAACACGGAGGCCAAGACCTTCGTGCAGAAGGCGGTCTACGAGCACCTGAACGACTGGCTGGACCGCAACCCGGTCGAGGCCGCGGACATCATCCGCAAGGGCATCCAGGCGGCCACCGCGCGCGTGGCGGCCCGCAAGGCCCGTGACCTCACCCGGCGCAAGGGGCTGCTGGAGTCGGCGTCCCTGCCGGGCAAGCTCTCCGACTGCCAGTCGAACGACCCCACCAAGTGCGAGATCTTCATCGTCGAGGGTGACTCCGCCGGCGGCTCGGCCAAGTCCGGCCGCAACCCGCAGTACCAGGCGATCCTCCCGATCCGCGGCAAGATCCTCAACGTCGAGAAGGCGCGGATCGACAAGATCCTGCAGAACCAGGAGATCCAGGCGCTGATCTCGGCCTTCGGCACGGGTGTGCACGAGGACTTCGACATCGAGAAGCTCCGCTATCACAAGATCATCCTGATGGCGGACGCCGACGTCGACGGCCAGCACATCAACACCCTGCTGCTGACCTTCCTGTTCCGCTTCATGCGGGACCTGGTGGAGCAGGGGCACGTGTACCTGTCCCGTCCCCCGCTCTACAAGATCAAGTGGGGCCGGGACGAGGTCGAGTACGCCTACTCCGACCGCGAGCGCGACGCCCTCCTGGAGCTCGGCCGGCAGCGCGGCAAGCGGGTCAGGGAGGACTCGATCCAGCGCTTCAAGGGTCTCGGTGAGATGAACGCCGAGGAGCTGCGCGTGACCACCATGGACGTCGACCACCGCGTCCTCGGCCAGGTCACCCTCGACGACGCCGCCCAGGCCGACGACCTGTTCTCGGTCCTGATGGGCGAGGACGTCGAGGCCCGCCGCCAGTTCATCCAGCGCAACGCCAAGGACGTCCGCTTCCTCGACATCTGAGTCGGTCTCAGCTGACCGCACCAGGAAGGATCTTCACCAGCAATGGCCGACGAGAACACTCCTGTCACCCCTGAAGAGGGCGGCGACGTCGTGATGCGCATCGAGCCCGTCGGGCTCGAGACGGAGATGCAGCGCTCGTACCTCGACTACGCGATGTCCGTCATCGTCTCCCGCGCGCTGCCCGACGTCCGGGACGGTCTCAAGCCCGTCCACCGGCGCGTGCTGTACGCGATGTACGACGGCGGATACCGCCCCGAGCGCGGCTTCTACAAGTGCGCCCGTGTCGTCGGTGACGTCATGGGCAACTACCACCCGCACGGCGACTCCTCCATCTACGACGCCCTGGTCCGCCTGGCCCAGCCCTGGTCGATGCGGATGCCGCTCGTCGACTCCAACGGCAACTTCGGTTCCCCGGGCAACGACCCGGCGGCCGCCATGCGGTACACCGAGTGCAAGATGGCGCCGCTGTCGATGGAGATGGTCCGCGACATCGACGAGGAGACCGTCGACTTCACGGACAACTACGACGGCCGCTCCCAGGAGCCGACAGTCCTGCCCGCCCGCTTCCCGAACCTGCTGATCAACGGCTCCGCCGGTATCGCGGTCGGCATGGCGACCAACATCCCGCCGCACAACCTGCGCGAGGTCGCCGCCGGTGCCCAGTGGTGCCTGGAGAACCCGGAGGCCTCGCACGAGGAGCTCCTGGACGCGCTGATCGAGCGGATCAAGGGCCCCGACTTCCCGACCGGCGCCCTGGTCGTCGGCCGCAAGGGCATCGAAGAGGCCTACCGCACGGGCCGCGGCTCGATCACCATGCGCGCGGTCGTCGAGGTCGAGGAGATCCAGAACCGCCAGTGCCTGGTGGTCACGGAGCTGCCCTACCAGGTGAACCCCGACAACCTCGCGCAGAAGATCGCCGACCTGGTGAAGGACGGCAAGGTCGGCGGCATCGCGGACGTCCGGGACGAGACCTCCTCGCGCACCGGTCAGCGCCTCGTCATCGTGCTGAAGCGGGACGCGGTCGCCAAGGTCGTCCTGAACAACCTGTACAAGCACACCGATCTGCAGACCAACTTCGGCGCCAACATGCTGGCCCTCGTGGACGGCGTGCCGCGCACCCTCTCGCTGGACGCGTTCATCCGGCACTGGGTGACGCACCAGATCGAGGTCATCGTCCGCCGGACCCGCTTCCGGCTGCGCAAGGCCGAGGAGCGCGCGCACATCCTGCGCGGCCTGCTCAAGGCGCTGGACGCGATCGACGAGGTCATCGCGCTGATCCGGGCCAGTGACACGGTCGACATCGCGCGCACGGGCCTGATGCGGCTCCTGGAGATCGACGAGATCCAGGCCAACGCCATCCTCGAGATGCAGCTGCGGCGGCTGGCCGCCCTGGAGCGCCAGAAGATCATCCAGGAGCACGACGAGCTCCAGGCGAAGATCACCGAGTACAACGAGATCCTCGCCTCGCCGGTCCGCCAGCGCGGCATCGTCAGCGAGGAGCTGGCCGCGATCGTCGAGAAGTACGGCGACGACCGCAAGACCATGCTGGTGCCCTACGACGGTGACATGTCCATCGAGGACCTGATCGCCGAGGAGGACATCGTGGTCACCGTCTCGCGCGGCGGCTACGTGAAGCGGACCAAGACGGACGACTACCGGGCGCAGAAGCGCGGCGGCAAGGGCGTGCGCGGTACGAAGCTGAAGGAAGACGACATCGTCGACCACTTCTTCGTCTCCACCACCCACCACTGGCTGCTGTTCTTCACGAACAAGGGCCGGGTGTACCGGGCGAAGGCCTACGAGCTGCCGGACGCCGGCCGGGACGCGCGCGGTCAGCACGTGGCGAACCTGCTGGCCTTCCAGCCGGACGAGGCGATCGCCGAGATCCTCGCGATCCGGGACTACGACGCGTCGGACTATCTGGTGCTGGCCACCAAGGCCGGTCTGGTCAAGAAGACGCCTCTGAAGGATTACGATTCGCCTCGCTCCGGCGGTGTCATCGCGATCAACCTGCGGGAGGGCGAGGACGGTTCCGACGACGAACTGATCGGTGCCGAGCTGGTTTCGGCGGACGACGATCTGCTTCTGATCAGCAAGAAGGCACAGTCGATCAGGTTCACCGCCTCCGACGACACTCTGCGACCCATGGGCCGGGCCACCTCCGGTGTCAAGGGCATGAGTTTCCGTGAGGGGGATGAACTTCTGTCGATGAATGTTGTTCGACCCGGTACGTTCGTGTTCACTGCCACCGACGGGGGGTACGCGAAGCGGACCCGTGTCGACGAGTACCGCGTCCAGGGCCGCGGCGGCCTCGGTATCAAGGCCGCCAAGATCGTGGAGGATCGTGGTTCGCTGGTCGGCGCGCTGATCGTCGAGGAGAACGACGAGATCCTCGCCATCACCCTGTCCGGCGGTGTGATTCGCACGCGAGTCAGCGGGGTCAGGGAGACGGGCCGTGACACCATGGGCGTCCAACTGATCAACCTGGGCAAGCGCGATGCCGTCGTGGGTATCGCACGTAACGCCGAGGCCGGCAGCGAGGCGGAGGAAGTCGACGGCGAGGACGCCGTGGACGAGACCGCCGAGGGTGTCGCGACCAGCGGCACGGACGAGGGTGAGGCGCCCTCGGCCGAGTAGGCACGAGGAGTGAGTCATCGTGAGCGGAGCCACGGGCGCCGGATCGGCCGGTACCTCGACGGGTACGGATGCGGACGGCGGCGGCCGTGGCTCCGCCGCGTCCGACGGGGGCGGTGCGCCGCAGCCGGCGGACACGCACACGACCCAGCTGAAGGCGATCAAGGCGCCCGCGAAGGCGTCCACGCCGGACGCACCGGGAGCGCAGGGGGGAACCGTGACCGACACCCGAGGGCCGGCCGCGCCGGGCGACCGACCGGCGCCCGCGCAGCCGCAGCAGCAGGGGGCCTCCCCGCTGCCCGGGGAACGGCGTGCAGAGCAGCCCGCCGGGCCCTACCACCCGCCGCAGGCCTATCCGGCGGGGCAGGCCGCCGAGGCGCCCGCAGCGGGCGTACGACGG
Source organism: Streptomyces sp. NPDC086777 (assembly GCF_040702065.1). Taxonomy (NCBI): domain Bacteria; kingdom Bacillati; phylum Actinomycetota; class Actinomycetes; order Kitasatosporales; family Streptomycetaceae; genus Streptomyces; species Streptomyces sp. NPDC086777. The sequence continues at coordinate 270,747 of NZ_JBFBJI010000003.1, forward strand.
CCACGCACGGGCGCCGCCGGGTCGCGCACCGCGCCGCGTACCCGCAAGGCCCGGCTGCGGGTCGCCAAGGCCGACCCCTGGTCGGTGATGAAGGTCAGCTTCCTGCTCTCCATCGCGCTGGGCATCTGCTCGATCGTGGCGGCGGCGGTGCTGTGGATGGTCCTGGACGCGATGGGCGTGTTCTCGACGGTCGGCGGCACGATCTCGGAGGCGACCGGTTCGAACGAGTCGAACGGCTTCGACCTCCAGGCGTTCCTCTCGCTCCCGCACGTCCTGACGTTCACGGCGATCATCGCGGTCATCGACGTCGTCCTCGCGACGGCGCTGGCGACCCTCGGCGCGTTCATCTACAACCTCTCCGCGGGCTTCGTCGGCGGCATCGAGCTGACCTTGGCCGAGGACGAGTAACCGGACCCCAAACCTCTCCTGTCGGTCCCCCGACAACCGATTTTGGGACTGCCCCGGTCGTGCGCTAATCTTCAGGAGTCAGCGCGCGGGACATACACCGCAGAGCGCGGCGGGGCTATAGCTCAGTTGGTTAGAGCGCATCCCTGATAAGGATGAGGCCACAGGTTCAAATCCTGTTAGCCCCACCAGCACGAAGACCCCCGATCCGGACGGATCGGGGGTCTTTTGCTTTGGTGTTCAGGGCGGGGCGGGGCCGGGCACGAAAAGGCCCGGTCGCTGGCGACGGGGGATGCACCAGCGACCGGGTTGTGGCCAGCCTAACAAGGTGGCCTGTGCGGCGGGAGTCAACTTCTCGGCCGTCCTGAGCAGTTGTGATCGGGATCACTCAAGTGCGGTCAGGGGTGGGGCCGGATCAGGCGCCGCATGGCGGGTCGTAGGCGAGACGGGGAAGGTACTCGCGCCATTTGGCGGGTGTCAGGACGTTGCGGGTGACCGCGCAGATGCGGTTGACCGCTTTGTCGACGTCGAGGCTCCACAGCCGGACCGTGTCGGCGCCGCTGGAGACGCCGAGCATGTTGCTCCGCGGGCTGAAGGAGAGGAAGTTGCCCGTCTTGGCGTTGGGGCTCATGGACTGGCCGATGGGGTGCGCCGAGGCCGGGGACGACACGTTCCACAGGCGGACCGTGTTGTCGTTGCCGCCGCTGGCCAGGGTCCTGCCGTCGCGGCTGAAGGTCAGTGAGACCACCGCCTCGGTGTGGCCGGTGAGGGCGGAGCCGAGCCGGGTCGCGTGGGCCGGGTCGGAGACGTTCCAGAGGCGGACCGTGTCGTCGTCGCTGCCGCTGGCCAGAGTCCTGCCGTCCGGGCTGTAGGCGAGGGTGTTGACGGGGCCCAGATGGCCCTCCAGGGGGCTGCCGAGGGGCCTGGCGCGGGTCCGGTCCGAGACGTTCCAGAGCCGTACGGTGCCGTCCGCGCTGCCGCTGGCCAGGGTTCTGCCGTCCGGGCTGAAGACGAGCGCGTTGACGTAGCCGGTGTGGCCCTTCAGGGGCTCCCCGATGCGCCTGGGGTGGGCGGGGTCGCTGATGTCCAGGAGCTGGACCGTGCGGTCGTCGTAGTCGGCGGCCACCGTCCGCCCGTCGGGGCTCAGCGCCAGCGCCTCGGCCCCCGCGTACCGCGTGTCCAGCCGGACCGGCGCACCGTACTGGGCGGGGTGCGCGGGGTCGGAGACGTTCCACAGCTGCACCCAGCTGAGGTTGTTCTCACTGGTCAGGATGATCAGCGTGCGGCCGTCCCGGGTGAACACCATCGACCGCAGGTCCCGCGACCCGGTCGTGAACGGCTTGCCGAGCACGGTGGGCCGGGCCGGATCCGTGATGTTCCACAGCCGCATCCTGCTGTCGCCGCCGCCGGTGGCCAGCACCCGGCCGTCCGGGCTGAACGCACCCGCCGCACCGGTCATGTCCGAACCCGGGATCGACCACAGCCGCACCTTGCCGTCACCGCTGCCGGTCGCGAGGGTGTGACCGTCCGGGCTCCAGCCGACGGCGTACATCTCGCCGCTGCTGCCCGCGAGCGGCTCACCCACCTGGGAGGGGAAGGCCGGGTTGCCGACGTTCCACAGACTGGCCGTGGAGTCCGCGCTGCCCGCGGCGAGCATGGAGCCGTCGGGGCTGAAGGCCACCGACCAGACGGGCCCGGTGTGGCCGGTGAGCGGTGGGCCGAGGGCTCTGGCGTGGGTCCGGTCGCCGACGTCCCACAACCGCACGGTGTCGTCCTTGCTGCCGCTGGCGAGGGTCCGGCCGTCCGGGCTGAAGGCCACCGAGTGCACGGTCGCGGTGTGTCCCGTGAGCGGAGCGCCGACGCGCTCGGGGTGGTGGGGGTCCGAGACGTCGTACAGGAGGATCGAGTTGTCGTCGCTGCCGGCCGCGAGGGTGCGGCCGTCGGGGCTGAACGCGATGGAGCGCACGGCCTCGGTGTGGCCGGTCAGGGTGCCCAGCGGGGCAGGGTGGCGCGGGTCGTGCACGTCCCACAGGCGGACGGTGTGGTCCTCGTCGGCGGCGGCCAGGGTCTTGCCGTCCGGGCTGAACGCGACGAGGTAGACGGTGCCGTCGTGCCCGGCCAGCGGTGCGCCCAGGGAGGCGGGGTGCCGCGGGTCGGAGACGTCCCACAGCCGTACGGTGCCGTCGTCGCCGGCGCTGGCCAGGGTCCTGCCGTCCGGGCTGAAGACCGCGCTGGAGACCCAGCTCGTGTGGCCGAGCAGGGGCTTGCCCAGGGCCTTCGGCCGGGTCGGGTCGCTCACGTCCCACAGCCGGACCGTACGGTCGTAGGCGGCGGTGGCCAGGACCTTGCCGTCGGGGCTGAAGGTGGTGAGGTAGACGGCGCCGGTGTGGCCGAGCAGCGGGGTGGCCAGCGGGGCGTTGACGATGGAGATCAGGCGGTTGTTGGCGCCCTCGTCGTCCTGGCGCAGGCCGTGGGCCACCAGGTCGAGCTGGGCGGAGAGCGACGGGTCGGAGTACTGGAAACGGTCGGCCTCCGCGACCACCCGCTCGAACACCGCCTCGTCCCGCTGCTGCCGGGCGATCACGGCGGAGCCTGCCGCCAGCACCGCGAGCACCACCAGCGCCGACACGGCGGCCCGGCTGATCCACACCGTGCGCCGGCGCAGCCGTACCGAGGCGGCCAGGAACTCCACCGCGCTGCGTGTCAGGAAGGTGTCACCGGCCGACTTCGCCCAGGTGTGGGCCTGTTCCAGCCGGGAGCCCCGGTAGAGCAGGGCGGAGTCCTGTGCCGACTCGTCCCAGGCCCGGCCGTCCTCCTCCAGGCGCTGGCGCAGCAGATTGCCGTTGCGGTCCTCGTCGAGCCAGTCGCGCAGCCGGGGCCAGGCGTGCAGCAGCGCCTCGTGGGTGATTTCCACGGTCTCGGCGTCGAGAGTCACCAGCCGGGCCCGGACCAGGGCTTCGAGCGACTCCTCCGTCTTGTCCGGGTCGGTGGACTCCGCGGCCAGCTGACGCCGGGTGCCGCGTCGGCGGGTCGCCTGGGTGTCCTCGCCGAGCCGCACCAGGCGCAGCAGGAGCAGCCGGGCGGCGCTGCGGGCGGCCGGGTCCAGGCTCGACCAGGCACGTTCGGCGGTCGCCGCGACGGCGCCCTGGATGCCGCCGGCCGCCCGGTAGCCGGCCAGTGTCAGCCGGCCCCCCTTGCGGCGCTGCCAGGTGGCCAGCAGGGCGTGGGAGAGGAGCGGGAGGACACCGGCGTCATGGGCGCCCCGCGGGCCGTCCGCGCTCACCTCCCGGACGATCAGCTCGGCTAGACCGGGCTCCAGCTCCAACCCGACCGCCTTGGCCGGAGCGGTCACGGCCTCGCGCAGTTCGGCGGTGGTCAGCGGGCCGAGCACCATGTGCCGATGCTGGAGCGCGTCGGCCAGTTCCGGGTAGCCGAGGCACTGCTCGTAGAAGTCGGCCCGGATACCCAGGACGACGAGGGCGGGCGCCGGTTCGCCGGGGGCGGCGGGGGTGCCGGCCACCTGCAGGAGCTGGACGAAGGAGCGCCGGTCCGCCTCGTCGGTGCAGAGGGTGAAGGTCTCCTCGAACTGATCGATGATCAGAACCGGACGGGCTGGAGGTGCTACGAGGGCTGGGGGAGCCGGAAGGGCCGGTGGAGCTGGGCGGGCTGGAGGAGTCTGCGCGGGCGGTCGTGTTTCACGTGAAACATCGATGGGTGATCCGGTACCGGCGCGTCCGGTCGCCGCTTGCTCGGTCGTGGTTCGTACGGTCGTCGTGCCCTCGGCGGCCGGAGGGCCGGCCGTCGTCGTCCCGGTGACCGGAGGCCCGTCCGCTGTCTCCCGGCGGGCCCAGGCCGTGACCGCCTGTCGTACGGCGTCCGGGTCGTGCAGGTCGACCGGCTCGGCCAGCTCGGGTATCCAGCGGGTCAGCTCCTTCACGGGGTCCGCACCCGGGACGAGCTGCAGTATGCGGCGGGGACGGTCGAGGTCCCCGTCACCGGTCAGGGCGCCGCGCTGGACCGCGGTGACCAGACCGGCGCTCAGCAGCGAGGACTTTCCCGCGCCCGAGGCGCCGACCAGCATCACCAGGCCGCCACCGCCCGACTCCGCGGAACGGAGCTGGGCGACCAGCGCGTCGGTACTGCGCTCCCGCCCGAAGAACCAGCGGGCGTCCTCACGGCGGTAGGAGGCCAGCCCCCGGTACGGGCAGACGCCGTCGACCGGCGGGGGCGGTTCCGTCTCCTCGGCCGCCTCCGCTGCGGGCAGTTCGCCGACTGGATCGGCCACGGCCCGCTCCCACAGCTTCTGCCACTGGAGCATGTCGTAGAGCCCGCCGGACACCGGTGTCGGCTGGGCACGGCGGGCCTGCGGGATCAGGACCTGCAGGACGGCGGAGAGGGCGACGAACTGTGCGGGGACGTTCTTCGCCCGCCGCCAGTCGCTGATCCGCTGGGCGGAGACCCGCACGGGCCGACCCCGCTCGTCGACGCGATGCAACCGGTCGACCGCCTCGGCGACGCGCTTGAGCGGAGGATTACCGGCCTCCCTGTACAGCAACGCGAGGCGTTCCGCGAAGGCTGTGCGTGCCCCTGCGTCGGGACCCAAGGCTCTCCACTCCCTACTTCCCCCGCTGCTCGCCATCCGGACCGGAAAACCCACTTTATATGGCTGACCTGCGGCGAAGCCCTGGACCGGACGTCATGCCCTCCTCAGACGGGCCCCTCGGCTGGCAGGATTTCGCCTCAGCGACGCGGTGATCGGGGGTCGCCCCGACCGCCCGACCAGCTCAGCATTCGCAGGGACAGCTCACGGCACCGCACGTTCTCGGTCACCTTCGGCCGGCGGCCTTCCGCCGGAGCGGCGGAACGACGCGAGCTGTTCCCCGCCACTGAGCCGGCCTCCGGCCTCAGGCGGCGTCCTGTACCTCCCGCGCCGTTCGGCACCGGTCCCCACGTGGGGAGGGACCGGTGCCGAACGGCACGGGATCACATCCAGCCCGCGGTGCGTGCCGCCGCGACCGCCTGCTTCTCCGCGTCCTCAGCCTTCGCGTTCAGCGCCGGGTCCCGTCCGGCGGCGCTGCCGGCGGCCGCCGCCGCGGCCGCCTGGGACGCGGTGAGGGCCGCGCGCAGGGCCGAAGCCGGCTCCGTGCGGTCGTCCAGGGCGGTGGCCACCTGCGCGGCCAGCGCCGCGGTGGCGGCGGCGTTGCGGGCGCAGCGGGCGTCCGCGGCCGGGTTGGGTGCGGTGCCGGCCAGGGCGCTGAGCGACTGGGCCGACAGCCGCAGCGCGTTCGCGGCCCGGCCGACGGGACTCGTCGGTACGGTCTGGGCGGCGTCGGGGGCGACTCCCGCGTGGCGGCAGGCGGCCACCGCCCGTTCGTACGCGCTGTGGGCGCGGGCCGCGTGCAGCGCTCTCAGGGCTTCCGCCGAGGGGGACGTCGAGTGGTCGGTCGTCATCTGTGCCTCCTCGTCGGGGTGCCGTGCTGGAGCCGGCCGGATCGTCGCTGCGGGCGCGTGGGGGCCGGTCGCGCAATCCTCCCCCGGCCCTCCGCCGGCGGGTACCCCGAGCGCCTCTTCGGGGGCGCCTCAGGCAGGCGGGGGCGGCTCGCGAAGGAGCGCGTGGTGCAGGGACTTCCGGCTAGCCGAACAGTCCCAGTGCCGTGTCCACCGACCAGCTCTGCCAGCTGACGGCGAACAGGCCGACCAGGGAGATCAGGGCCATCATCAGGTTCTGCCCCTGTTCCGCCCAGTCATGGATCATGAGGACCAGGTAGATCAGGTTGAGCAGGAACCCGGCCACCAGCGCGATCGGGGTGAGGAAGCCGGCGACCAGCCCGAGGCCCAGGGCGAGCTCCGCGTAGGCCACCACGTAGGCCATCAGCCGCGGGCGCGGTGCGACGACGGTGTCGAAGCCCCGCCGGACCACCGGCCAGCGGTGCTTCTCCGCGACACCGGCCGCCCAGCGGATGCCGCCGCCGCCGAACCACTGCTTCTTGTCCTTGTGCCGCCAGCTCTCCAGCCACCACAGACCGAGCCCGATGCGGAGCACCGCGAACCATTCGGCACCGTTCAGCAAGGCTGATCGCATCCCGCACCCTCCCCGGAAGCCGGAACCCGGAACTCCACGGACAATCATCTGACGGTTCGTCAGTTCAGCGGAAGGCGGCGCGCCTCGCAAGAGGGAGAGCGGCACGAACTCCGGCGGGACGGCGGCGGGCGAGGTGTGGTGGGCCTTGCTGGTGCGGGCTCCTGGGCCTAGCCTGAATGTCGACGGTTTATCTGATGGACCGTCAGATAATTTCGGAACTCCGCAGGCAGCAGGGGGTAGGCATGGCAGAGAACGCGACCGGCACCCAGGATCTGCCCAGGGTGATCAGCGTGGACGACCACGTGATCGAGCCCGCCCACCTCTTCGAGCGGTGGCTGCCGGGCAAGTACCGCGACAAGGGGCCCAAGCCCTTCACCGCCGGCATCGGTGAACTCGCCTACGTCGGCGGCAAGTACCGCTTCACCACCGACCCCGCGGGCCAGACCACCGACTGGTGGGAGTACGAGGGCCTGCTCTTCCCGTACAAGCGCATCATCGCGGCCGTCGGCTTCTCGCGGGACGAGATGACGCTCGACGGCATCACCCGGGAGCAGATGCGGCCCGGCTGCTGGGACCCGAAGGAACGGCTCAAGGACATGGACATCAACCATGTCGAGGCCTCCCTCTGCTTCCCCACCTTCCCCCGCTTCTGCGGGCAGACCTTCGCCGAGGCCGACGACAAGGAGGTCGCCCTGGCCTGCGTCCGCGCCTACAACGACTGGATGGTCGAGGAGTGGTGCGGGGACAGCGGCGGCCGGCTGATCCCGCTCTGCCTGATCCCGCTCTGGGACGTCGACCTGGCCGTCGCCGAGATCCGGCGCAACGCCGAGCGGGGCGTCCGGGCGGTCACCTTCAGCGAGATCCCCACCTACCTGGGCCTGCCGTCCATCCACTCCGGCTACTGGGACCCGTTCTTCGCGGCCTGCGAGGAGACCGGGACGGTCGTCAACATGCACATCGGCAGCAGCTCGCAGATGCCGGCCGCCTCACCCGACGCGCCGCCCGCCGTCCAGGCCTCGCTCAGCTTCAACAACGCCATGGCCTCGATGATGGACTTCCTCTTCTCCGGGGTCCTGGTCAAGTTCCCCCGGCTGAAACTCGCGTACAGCGAGGGCCAGATGGGCTGGATCCCGTACGCCCTGGAGCGCGCCGACGACGTCTGGGAGGAGCACCGGGCCTGGGGCGGGGTGAAGGACCTGATCCCCGAACCGCCCTCGACGTACTACTACCGGCAGATCTTCTGCTGCTTCTTCCGGGACCGGCACGGCATCGAGGCGATCGAGACGATCGGCGTGGACAACGCGACCTTCGAGACGGACTACCCGCACGTCGACTCGACCTGGCCGGAGACCAAGCGGGTGGCCCAGGAGCACGTGGGGGGCCTGGACCCCGAGATCGCCTACAAGCTGCTGCGCGGCAACGCGATCCGGATGCTGGAGCTGCCGTTCACCTAACGGGTGCGGAGCCGGTTCAGCGGGCCCCCGGCTGGGCAGGGGACCTGCCATGAAGGTCTCCGTCGACGCCGACGTCTGTTATGGGTCGGGTGAGTGTGCCTTCCGGGCACCCGCTGTGTTCGGTTTCGAGGACGGGTACGGTTTCGTCCTGCCCGGACGCGAGGAGTACGGGGAGCCCGGGGACGACGACGAGCTGATCCGGGACATCGCCGAACGCTGCCCCTCACAGGCGATCCGGATCAACGGCCGAAGGGTCACCGACTAGCGGATGAGCACCGCCCCCACCGAACCCAGCCGACTCACCGAACTCCTGGCCACCCTCGGCCGCCGCTACGTCCGCGACGTCCCGGGCCCGTGGGGCAAGACCCTCGCGGCCCGCGCGCTCAATCCCTACCTGCGCGACCATCCCCGGCGGCGGGTCGTGGCGACGCTCGACGGCGACCGGTTCGCGGTCGACACCCAGGACCTCATCCAGCGCTACCTGTACCTCTTCGGGGCGTGGGAGCCGCACATGACCCGCTGGCTGCGCGGCCGGCTGGCGCCGGGGGACTGCTTCGTCGACGTCGGCGCCAACATCGGCGTCTTCAGCGTCCTCGCCTCGCGGCTGGTCGGGGAGCGGGGGCGGGTGGTGGCCGTCGAGGCGTCCCCCGCCTTCCACCGCCGCCTCGCACAGCAGAGCGCGCTCAACGGCTGCCGGAACATCCGCGCGGTCAACGCCGCCGTCTCCGACGCCCACCGCACCCTGACCTTCGTGCTCGCCAGCTCCCGCAACATGGGCGCCAACAGCATCGTCCCGTGGGACGGACCGGCCGAGTCCCGCTTCGACATCGAGGCCGTGCCGCTGCCGGAACTCCTGCGGCCCGAGGAGATCGAGACCGCGCGGGTCGTGAAGATCGACGTGGAGGGTGCCGAGGGCGCGGTGGTGCGCGGGCTCGCCCCGCTGCTGGAGAAGCTCCGCCCGGACGCCGAGATCACCGTCGAGGTCACCCCCGACCGGATGGCCCGGCTGGGCGACTCCGCGGACGATCTGCTGCGCACCATGACCGACGCCGGATACCACGTCTACCGGCTCGCCAACAGCTACGCGGCCGACAGCTACCCCCGCGCCCTGTACGGCGAACCGGAGGTCCCGGTCCGCTGGGACCGCCCGGTGACCGAGGAGAGCGACCTGGTGTTCTCACGGGTGGACGCGGCAACCCTGTGAGCGACGTGACGGGGCGGTCGTAGCGCGTACGCCTGCCGGACCGCGTTCGCCCGCGGTGCCGTCAGTCGTACCGCCACCCGAGCTCCGCCAGCGTCCGGGCCCGTGCCGCCACGACCGCCATGCGGGCCTCCCGCTCCACCGGGTCGGTGTGGGCGGGGCGGCCGGTGACCTGGCCCTCCCACTTGCGGTAGAACAGCCCGACCTCCGCCGAGAACCAGCCCCGGCTGACGGCGTCGAGGGCGAGCAGCAGCCCGGTGTCCTCGGAGGCGGGCAGCGCCATCCAGCCGCCGAGGGCCAGCAGCAGCTCGCGGCGGACGAAGAGGGTGGCCGGGTGGACCTGGGCCCGGAAACCGTTCGCTGTCCAGTGGCCGCGCACCGTCCCGCGCTCGATCGGGCCCTCCTCCGGGTCACCGGGGAACCCGGCCGTGGAGCCGTCCGGCAGCAGGTCCAGCGCCCGTGAGGTGGCCCAGCCGAGGTCCGGGCGGGCCTCCAGCGCGGCCAGGTCACGACCCAGCGCACCCGGCGGCAGCTGGTCGTCGGCGTCGAGGACCTTGACGTAGGGCCCCTGTGCCCGGGCCAGCGCCATGGTGCGGGCGACCCCGGGACCGCCGGCACGGCCCTGCCGGAACGACACCCGCGCGTCGTCGGGGACGTAGGGGTGGACCTCCTCGCCGTGTCCGTCCTCCTGGATCAGCCACTCCCACTCCCAGCCGTCCGGCAGTCGCTGCGCGCACAGCGACTTGTGGGCCTCGGGCAGAAAGCGGGCCGACGGCGCGTGGACCGCGGTGACGACGGTGATGCGCCGGGTCACGGCAGCGCTCACCACCTTTCCAGACGTGTGGTGAAGAGCAGCTCGGTGCGGTCGCCGGGGAGCGTGACGGCGGTGATGTCGACGATGCGGCCGCGGACGTCGTACGACGTCTTGCGCAGCAGGATCACCGAGGTGCCGGCCGGCAGGTCCAGCTCCCAGGCCTCCTCGGGCGTCGGCGGCCGGGCGGTGAAGCGTTCCTCGACGCGGTCGACCTCGATGCCGACGGTGTGCAGCTGGTTCCAGGTGCCGCCGGGCCAGGGTTCGTTGGCCTCGTCCAGGAGCTCCGGGTTGGCCGCGATCAGGTCGCGGACGAGGTAGGAGGTCACCAGGCTGAAGGGGGCGGTCTCGGCGGAGTGCCTGGTCCGGTAGGTGCGCTCCAGGAGCACGGTGCCCTCCGGCACCCCGAACGCGTCGGCGAGGTCGCCGGGCGCGGTCAGCTCGCGGTAGCGGGCGTAGAAGACCAGGTCGTCGATGACCAGGCCGGTCTCACGCTCGGTCGCGCCGGTCTCGGCCCGGGTGGCCTCCGGCATCAGGGCGCGGTCCTTCTCCCACTGGTGCCGTTCGTTGGTGCGGACCGCGCGGGTGCGCGGACGGCGCACGAAGGTGCCGCTGCCGTGCCGCTTGTCGATCAGTCCCTCGGCGCTGAGCAGCCGCAGCGCGTTCTGGACGGTCGGGACGCTGCGCCCGTAGTGCCGGGCCAGCTCCGCCTCGGAGGGCAGCCGGGCGCCGGGCTCGCGCTCGCCCTGCCTGATGGAGCGGCGGAGGTCGTCGGCGAGCTCCTCGTACGCCTTGGGCACATGATCAGCGTACGACTCCTCAAGAGGAGTTGATGAGTCGAGTCCGGACGGCGTGCGGAGACCCGCGGCCGGGGCGATCCCGTCGCGGGTCTGTGTCGCAGTAGGCGCTGGTACGTACGCAAGTCGCCCTGCGCCGTTGCGTCCGAGCCGTCTGTTGCTTCTGGTACGTCGCTACTTCTATTACTTCTGCTTACTTCTTCTGCTTACTTCTATGTACTTCTGGTATTTCTGTTACGTCTGTTACTTCCGTGGCTTCTGTGGCTGCGATCAGCAGTCGAGCGGTGCCGCGGGGGGTTCGGCCGTGGTCTCCGACTCGGTGGTGTCCAGGGGGCGCTGTCGGCAGCTGGGGGTCTTGCCGTGGGCCTCGGCCCGGATCCGCTGCTTCATCGTGGGCGGAAGGGACCTTGCCTGGGACCAGAGCCAGTGGGTCTGTGCCGGGATCGTCACCCGGTCCGTACCGTGCTCCTCGCCGGTGCTGTTGCGCGGGGTCTCGGTCTGCGGTACGGCGGCGGCGGTGGTGGCGGAGACGAATCCGAGCGCCGTGCACAGCGCGAGGAAGGCGGTGACGATGGCGGTCCACAGCGTCATGACCTTGGAGTTCCGGGCCATGGCCCCTCACTTTCGGGTTGGGCGATTTGCGTACTTTCCTCATGATGTGTATGGGGCTCGCGAAATGGGGGACGTCGGCCTGTGGCGCGTCGATGTTCTGATGAACACCACACGGATGGGTGCATGACGTGGGAAAAACCCGAAGAAAGGCCCCTGAAGGCAGTCGAGAGGGAGCAAAGTAACCGTCCGTGGGGGTGTGATCACCCTCCGATCGGAGCGGTCCGACCTCACGCAACGCCTTGCGGCGGACCGGAGTTGAGGGTCGGATGCCAGGTCACCGATCGATATCGGTCGGTGTGTATAGTCGGGCGCCAGAGGTCCCCTACGTCAAGGAAGAGACGAGGTCGCGCGGTGAAGAAGCTTCTCCTGGTCGCACTGGCCGCCATCGGCGGGCTCCTCGTGTACCGCCAGATCCAGGCGGATCGCGCCGAGCAGGATCTGTGGACGGAGGCGACTGACTCCGTGCCCACGGGTTCGTGAGTACCGACAACAGACGACACTGAGACCCCGGCCGCCGGTGCGGTCGGGGTTTTGCGTTTCCGGGACACCCTCCGGGACACCCTCCAGGACGGTCTCCAGGACGGGCGCCCGGCGTGGCGGGGTGTTTCGGACGGTCGCGCGGATCGCCGGGTGGCGCGGGGGCGCGCGGGGCAGTATGGGGCCCGGGCGGGCCGTGACTTCCGCGGTCGGCGGACGACGACTGGGGGCGCGCGTGATACGGCGGTGGCGTACGGCGGCACGGCGGGGCATCTGCGTGACGGCCGCCCTCGCACTGACGGCACTGCTCCCGCCACTCTCCGCGGAAGCCGACGGCGGCAGTGGCAGCGGCAGCGGATACGCCTTCGCCCCCGGCGCCCGCACCGTCACCGGAGCGGCGAGCACCACGGACGCCGTGCCGCTGGAGCCCGGCACGACCTACCGCAGCACCCTCCCCGACAAGGGCGAGCTGTACTTCCGCCTCGAACTCACCGCGGGCACCACGGCCTACGTCCCCGTCACCGCAGTGCCGCCCTCCTCCGCCACCGTCTCCGCGAGCGACGGCATCGAGGTTTCGATCGAGGACGCCAACGGCTCCGCCTGCGACTACGACAGCGCCCGCTTCGGTGCCGGGCTCAGCCCGCGGCCGGTCACCGCGGTCGGCCGGCGGGATGCGGGCAAGGCGCTGTGCCGGGACGCCGGCACCTACTACGTGGTCGTCGAACGGGCCGTGTCCGGCTCGCGGACCACCACCCCGGGCAGCTGGGACCTGGAGATCGCCCCCGTCACCGAACCGGCCCTGGCCCGGACCGCTGCCACCACCGCCCCCGAGACCTGGAACTCCGCCTCACCCGAGCCGCTCACCTCGGACCCCCGCCGGCGCACCGGGGGCGCCGGCTTCAGTACGGCCCGCACCCTGGACCAGGGCGTCTGGCAGACCGGCATCACGCCCGGCCAGACCCTCTACTACGCCGTTCCGGTCGACTGGGGCCAGCAGCTGCACGCAACCGTCGACCTCGGCAGCACCGGCGGCGACACCCACGGCTACGTCAGCGCCGCGCTCAACCTCTCCCTCTACAACCCGGTCCGCGGCTACGTCGACGACGTCTCCCTCGGCTACGACGGCACCCAGAAGTCGTCCTCCCTCGACCCCCTGCCACCTGTCGCCTACGCCAATCGGTACGCCGTCTCCGGCACGGCGAACGCCGTCCGCTTCGCCGGTGCCTACTACCTCGTCGTCCACCTCACCGGGCAGACCGCGGGCACCTTCGGGAAGGGGCCCTACGGCGTCACCCTCCGGGTCCGTGTCGACGGCACCCCGAACTCCGGCCCCGGGTACGCCGGTTCGCCGGTCCCGAAGGGCGTCTTCGGCGTGTCCCGGGACCGGGGAGGCCTCCTGACGCCTGCCGACGACGACACGGCGCTGCGGGCGCTGGCGGCCGGCGGCATCGGCACGGGCACGGCCCTGCTGCTCGTCCTCGGCCTGTGGACGCTGATCGCCCGGCGCGCTCAGAGCCGGACCAGCGCCCAGAAACCGACGGCGTAGCAGGCCAGCGCGAGGAGCAGGATGGGCACGGCCGCCCGGGCGGGCGGACCGGGCCGGGGGGCCCGCCGCCGACGCCGGCCATGGGTGCGGACCGACGGCGGCGCGGTCTGCGGATCCCGCGCGGTGTACGTGGCCGTGGGGGTGGGGGTGTCGGCGTGCGGCTGGGCCAGGGGGAGCGGCTGGGCGGGCGGCCAGGGCGTGTGCGGCTGCGCGGCCGGGGCGGCCGGTGGCCGGGCGTACGACGGGTACGGCGGTGTCGGCTCGGGCCGCACGGCAGCGGGGGCCGGGGTGACCGGTGTCCGGGGCGGGGGGAGCCGGAAGCTGCCGGTGTCGGACAGGGAGGCGGGGGGCGAAGGGGGCCCGCCGCCGGAGGCGCCGTGGGCGCCGCCCGCCGGGGACCTTCCGTCGGTCCCGGTCCCGGTTCCGGTCCCTGTCCCGGTCTCCGTCCCGGTGCGGGGATCGGCTTCGGGGCCCGTCCCGGGACCGTAGCCGGAGCCAGTCCGGGCCTCGGTACCGGGCGCTGCGGGATCCGGCCTCGTACTCGGGCCCGCCGACCCCGCGGTCCCTGCCGCACCGGCCGGTTCCCCGGCCTTGTCCAGCCCCGCGGGGGTCCCGGTGGCCCGCGCCCCCGTCGCGGTCGCCGCGTCCGGATCGGGCGCCGCCGTACCGGGCACCGTCGACGTCCCCGACGTCCCCGACGTCGTGTCGATCCCCGAAGCCGGTCGCGTCGGCCCCGCGGGACCGAACCCCGGTGGCAGCGGCCCCAGTTGGTCGAAGATTTCGATCAACTCGTCGTCGGCGTCCGTCTCCGGGAGGAGCTCGCGGGCCTCGGCGAGGGCCCTGCGGGCTCCGGTGGCCGTGCGGAAGCGGGCGCGTGGGTCCGGCTGGAGAAGACTGGCGACGACCTGCCAGAGCGGGTCCGGGATGCCCTTGGGCGCTCCCGGGGTGCCGTGTTCGGCGAAGTACTGGACGAGCGCCTTGGCATCGGGTTTGGCGCCCTCCAGGAGGTAAAGGGCGACCAGGCCCACGGCGAACAGGTCGGCCGTGAAGTCGGGTTCGGCGCCCAGGAGTTGCTCGGGAGCGATGTAACCCGGCGTACCGACCACGAGGTTGGTCTCGGTCAGCCGGGCCTCGCCGAACCGCATGGCGATGCCGAAGTCGGACAGGCGCAGCCGGGGACGGGCGGTGCCGGTCGCTTCCAGCAGGATGTTCGCGGGCTTGACGTCCCGGTGGACCACACCCTCCGCGTGCACCGCGGCGAGTCCGGCGAGGAGTTGGTCGAGGAGGGTGCAGACGAACAGCGGGGGCAGGGGACCGTAGTCCCCGACGAGGTGGACCAGCGAGCCGCCGGCGACCAGGTCCATCGTGAACAGGACCTTGTCGTCGTCGGCGGCCCAGCTGGCCGGAGCCAGGACATGGGGATGGTCGATGCGCAGCGCCTGCTCCCGCACGAAGCGCAGGAGCGCGTGGGCGTCGCTCTGCTGGAGCACCTTGGCCGCCACATAGCGCTTGCGCCGGTGGTCCCAGGCGCGCCAGACGGCGCCCACTCCGCCATGACCGATCGGGTCGGCCAGTTCGTACCGGCCCGCGAAGACCTCACCCATGACTACCCGTACCCCTCCCCCTCGGGTTCCCCTGCCACCCCCCTTGCCTGTTACCCCCCTTGCTTCCCCCGGATGAGCGATACGACCCCTCTCGCGTGCCCCTGCTGCCAGGGCCTGGCCCCGCCCGGTTCACCGGACCCCCTCCGGTGTGCCGGGCCGTGGCTCAGCTCTGGTGCGACTGGTAGTGCGTGACCGCGTCCGACGTGCGGCCGGCCCCGTACACCCGGAGGAACTCCGCGAGCTCCGGGTGGGACGGAGCGAGGCTGTCGGCCGCGTCGATGATGTCGCCGGCGGCCGCGACCGAGCGCAGCAGCGACTGGATCTCGCGGACCACCCGCTTGACCGTTGGCGCCCCCGAACCGCTGGTCGTCTGCGTGGTGTTGCTGAGCACCGAGCCCCCCTGGGACTTCTTGATCTCGTCCATGCGCTCGGTCGCCTCAGCCGCGCTCACGCTGCCGTCCGCGACCTGGGCCGAGAGGTCCTGGAGCAGCTGCACCCGCTGGACCACGGCCGGGTTGCCGATCTTCGCCCGCTGCCCGCTCATCAGCTGCGACAGCATGGGCGCGGACAGTCCGAGGACCGCCGCGAGACGTGCCTGGTTGAGCCCCAGGTCGTCGATGAGCTTACGGAAGAGCGCCCCCAGCGGCTCTCCGTACCAGTTCCGCTGCAGCTCCCGCGCTCTGGCGGTGGCTTCCTGCTGTGCGGCGTCCATTGCGTCTCCCCATCGCTTCCCCAAAAAAACCACGGTTCGCTACAGCGAACCCCCGTCGAGCATCTTACGGAGAGTGGTCATCTGCGGGGACCCCCAATCTTTTTGCGAGGTACGGGGGGTGACCCGGTAGTCTGGTCTGCGGCACCGACCCAGCGGACCTTCCGCCGGCCGGTCGCTTCCCGTACGGGGCCTTAGCTCAGTTGGTAGAGCGCCGTCTTTGCATGGCGGATGTCAGGGGTTCGACTCCCCTAGGCTCCACAACAAACCCCCCTGACCTGCGTAAACGCAGTCAGGGGGGTTGCGTGTCCCGGCTGTGTGGTCAGCCGTCCGGTTTCACGTGAAACGGTGTGCGGGCCAAGCGCGGGCGGCGGGGCTCAGTGGTTCTTGTCGTCCCGGGACCGGGATCCGTGCTCCTCGGCCTCCTTCGCCTGGACCTCGGGGTCGAGCGGGGAGCTGCCGTCCACCGAGCTGAGACGGCCCACGTCGGGGACCTCCGTGGCGGCCGGGGGCTCGACCAGCCAGTCGGGGTTGGCCTGCTTGTCCCACCACTTCCAGGCGGCGAAGGCCGCACCGGCCAGTACGCCGAACACCGCGAACGCCTTGAACGCCCGGCCGCACGACGAGCGCCGCTGGTTCCGGCGGGCCAGCTTCTCGATGTCCTCGGCGGACACGTTGCCGCGCAGCGCGGCCAGCGCGGCGGCGCCCCGCGCGGTCGCCTCCTCGCGGACCGGGCCGGCCGCCGCCACCGCCTGCTCGATCCTCGGACGCGAGTACTCGGCGGCCTGCCGAGCCGCCTTGCGCGTCAGATCGGCGGCGTCGTGCGCCGCCTGGTCCATCTTCGGCGGCACATGGGTGCGGGCCTGCTCCAGGCGCGGCACGAGACGGGCGTCGTACTGGACGCGGGCCTGCTCGGCGGCCTGCGACACCACGGGCGCGAGCCGTACGCGTGCCTCTTGTGCGTAGTACGCGGCACGCTCCTTGGCCGTGTCGGCGTAGGGCGCCACCGCTACCGCGGCGTGCCGCACGCTGTCCTTCGCCGAACTGGTCGCGGCGCGCACGCTGTCTTTGCGGGTCACGGGTTTCCTCCTCCTCGGTGGCGTACGGTAATTCGACTTTCCACCCTTTTACGGATCATGCCTGCCCGCGGGCCGGGCGGCGCGCGAGGACGGGCATACGGGTGCAACCAGAGCTAAGAGGGGCTTGTCGACGACAATGCCACGGATCGACGCCGAGCGCCCCCGCACGGCAGAAGGGGTTCCGCAAGCGATTCGTGAGGATCCGCGTCCGGAAGCTCCCGGCGGACGTCGGACCAGTCGTACCGTGCGAGGATCGTGGGCACTGAATCCGAGCACAACGGAAGGCAGACCGTGGCCGAGCACCTCTACGCCACCCTGAAGACCAGCCTTGGCGACATCGAGGTCCGGCTCTTCCCGAACCACGCGCCCAAGACGGTCAGGAACTTCGTCGAACTGGCGCAGGGTGAGCGTGAGTGGACCCACCCGGCCACCGGCGCCGTCTCCACCGACCCGCTCTACGACGGAACCGTCTTCCACCGGGTCATCAGCGGCTTCATGATCCAGGGCGGTGACCCCGTCGGCTCCGGTATCGGCGGCCCCGGCTACAAGTTCGAGGACGAGTTCCACCCCGACCTGCGCTTCGACCGCCCCTACCTGCTCGCCATGGCCAACGCAGGCCCCCGCACCAACGGCTCCCAGTTCTTCATCACGGTCAACCCCGCGCCCCACCTCAACCGCAAGCACACCATCTTCGGCGAGGTCGTCGACCCGGCCGGCCAGAAGGTCGTGGACAGCATCGCCGCCGTCCCCGTCAGCGGACCCAACAAGCGGCCGGTGCACGACGTCGTCATCGAGTCGGTCGTCGTCGCGAAGCGCGCCGGCTGACCCGGTCCGAAACGGAAGCACCCGAAGGGAACCAAACGCCCCGCTCGTCCGTAAGGATGGGCGGGGCGGAACACTGCCCACGACGAGCGAGGGGACCCCATGGAGGACCAGGCGACCGGCAGCGCGCGCGACGCCCACAGCCTGCCCAAGTGCTACCGGCACCCGGACCGGGAGACCGGCGTGCGCTGCACCCGCTGCGAGCGCCCCATCTGCCCCGAGTGCATGATCAGCGCCTCCGTGGGTTTCCAGTGCCCCGACTGCGTGCGCGGCACCACCGCCGGCCGGAGCGGCCCGCCCCCGGCCGCCTCCCGGCCCCGCACCCTCGCCGGCGGCACGATGACCGCCGACCCGCGGCTGCTCACCAAGATCCTGATCGGCATCAACATCGCCGTCTTCCTGGTCCAGAAGTCCGTCGGGGACAGTTTCACCAACCACTTCGAGATGATCGGCCAGGCCCAGTACTCCCAGTTCAGCCCGCTGGAGGGGGTGGCACAGGGCCAGTACTACCGCATGCTGACCGCGATGTTCCTGCATGATCCGACGAACCCCATGCACATCGTGTTCAACATGCTCAGCCTCTGGTGGATCGGCGGCCCTCTGGAAGCCGCCCTGGGCCGCGCCCGCTACCTCACGCTCTACTTCGTCTCCGGCCTGGCCGGCAGCGCCCTCACCTATCTGCTCGCCGCCCAGAACCAGCCCTCGCTCGGCGCCTCCGGCGCGATCTTCGGTCTCTTCGGCGCCACCGCGGTACTCATCCGCCGGCTCAACTACGACATGCGGCCGATCATCGCGCTGCTGGTGATCAACCTCATCTTCACGTTCAGCGGCGGCATCGCCTGGCAGGCCCACATCGGCGGCCTGGTCGCCGGTGTCGTCACCGGCTACGCCATGGTGCACGCCCCGCGCGAGCGGCGGAACCTGATCCAGTACGGCACCTGTGCGCTCGTGCTGGTCGTGGCCGTGGTGATCACGGTCGTCCGGACCGCGCAGCTCACCTGAGCCCGCGCCGGAGCCTGTCTCCCGGCCCCCGTTCCCCGATCACGGCGGCGCACCGCACCGATACCGAACCGTTGTCCACAGTCGGTGGCCGATCTTGTGCACAACGTGCGCGCACAACTGCGCCCCCTCCCACTCACCTGCGTTCCAGCAGGTCAGGGAGGGGGCGAGCGGTTTTACGGTGAGTCTTGTGCTAGTCGTACCGGCGTCAACACCCGACGGGTTATCCACAGATCGTCGTCTTTTCCCCAGGAGGGTGTGGACAGCAGGTCAGGCCTGTGGATAACTCAGCGAACAGCCCTGGGCAGAGCTGTCGGCCGGGCTACTTCCACTGCGTGGAGACGCCGAAGCCGGCCGCGATGAAGCCGAAGCCGACGACGATGTTCCAGTTGTCGAGGCTGTCGATCGGCAGTGAACCGTCGGTCACGTAGAAGACGACGATCCAGGCCAGCCCGATGAGGAACATGGCCAGCATCACCGGCGCGACCCAGGCGCGATTGCTGAGCTTGATGGCGGTCGCCTGCTTCGCCGGGGGCGGCGTGTAGTCGGCCTTCTTGCGGATACGTGACTTCGGCACGAGGGTCTCTCCTGTCGATGCGCTGCGTGGCCGCGCAGGTAACTGGGTCGGGCTCGGGGCAGCGTACAAGGGGACAGTAAGGGCAGACTGAGCGCTCCCCCGGGCGTCCGTTAGCGTAGTGCTTCCGTGGCGCTGAAGGAGATAAGGGTACGTTGAGCAATTCTGCCGACTCCAACGCGACCGGATCAACGGGTTCCGACCCCGCCGGCAAGGACGGTTTCCGGCCCGGCCCCCGCTTCCGTCCGGTGCGGATTCTGACCGTGGGTGTCTTCGCCCTGGCCGGTCTGCTCTTCTTCACCAGCTTCAACACGGCCAAGGGCACCGACATCCGCTCGGACGACAACCTGCTCAAGCTCTCCGACCTGATCCAGCAGCACAGCCGCAAGAACAAGGAGCTGGACGAGTCCAACGCGAGCACCCGTGACCAGAACGAGAAGCTCGCCAAGCGCGACGACGGCTCCACCACGGCGCAGGACGACCAGCTCGCCGGCCTGGAGAAGGACACGGGCACCCAGAAGCTGACCGGCAAGGCGATCACCGTCACGCTCAACGACGCCCCGCCGAACGCCACCGCCAAGCTTCCGGGCTACCCCGAGCCGCAGCCCGACTACCTGGTCATCCACCAGCAGGACCTGCAGGCCGTGGTGAACGCCCTGTGGCAGGGCGGCGCCCAGGGCATCAAGGTCATGGACCAGCGGCTGATCTCCACCAGCGCCGTGCGCTGCGTGGGCAACACGCTGATCCTCCAGGGCCGGGTCTACTCACCGCCGTACAAGATCCAGGCGATCGGCGACCCGGCGAAGATGCAGAAGTCGCTCGCGGACTCCGAGGCGATCCAGAACTACATGGTGTACGTGAACGTGTACGGCCTCGGCTGGAAAGTGACCGAGGACGGGACGGTGACTCTTCCGGGCTACTCGGGCACAGTGGATCTGCACTACGCGAAGCCCGTGGAGTAAGCAGCTCGTCACTTTCTGGAGCCGCCGGTGCGCGTGATCGTCAGGACCGTCAGCGAGCTCTGCATCACCGTCGGCACGCTCATCGTGCTCTTCGTCGCGTACGTGCTGTTCTGGACCGGTGTGAAGGCCGACAGCGTGATGCACGACCAGATCGACCAGTTACAGCGCCAGTGGTCGGCGAAGGCCGTGGTGCACCCCACGGCGAAGGCGACCGCCGCACCCGTGCGGCCCGCCGCGTACCACTACGGCAGCCCTTTCGCGATCATGTACATCCCCCGGTTCGGTTTCACGTGGAACAAGCCGGTCCTGGAGGGCACCGGCACCGACGTGCTGAAGAAGGGCCTCGCCCACTACGCGCGGACCGCCCGGCTGGGCCAGGTCGGCAACTTCGCGGTCGCCGGCCACCGGCGCACCTACGGCGACCCGTTCCTCGACTTCCCGAAGCTGCGCAAGGGTGACGCGATCGTTCTGACGGACGGGACCACCTGGTTCACGTATCGGATCGACAAAGGGCCCTACAAAACAGTTCCGACGGACGTTGAAGTGATCGACCCTGTGCCACGTAAGTCCGGGTATACGCGTCCGGGGCGCTATCTCACGCTGACCACGTGCGATCCGGAATGGGGGCACAGCCATCGGCTGATCGTCTGGGCGCACTTGGACTCCACACAGCCTGTGGAGTCAGGCAGACCCAAGGCGCTGCGCCGTTAGTCTGGTGCAGTACGGCGGGATTCTGGTGCCGTGGTGGAACGGAAGGGACGGCATGTACGGCTGGATCTGGCGGCATCTGCCGGGCAACGCGTGGGTGAAGGCGCTGATCTCACTCCTGCTGGCCCTGGCCGTGGTCTATGTCCTCTTCCAGTACGTCTTCCCCTGGGCCGAACCGCTGCTGCCCTTCAACGATGTGACGGTGGACAACCAGTGAGCGCGCGGATTCTCGTCGTCGACAACTACGACAGCTTCGTCTTCAACCTGGTCCAGTACCTGTACCAGCTGGGCGCCGAGTGCGAGGTGCTGCGCAACGACGAGGTGTCGACGGCGCACGCCCAGGACGGGTTCGACGGGGTACTGCTCTCGCCCGGTCCCGGGACGCCGGAGGAAGCGGGCGTCTGCGTGGACATGGTCCGGCACTGCGCCGCGACCGGCGTCCCGGTCTTCGGCGTCTGCCTCGGCATGCAGTCGATGCAGGTGGCGTACGGCGGTGTGGTGGACCGGGCGCCGGAGCTGCTGCACGGCAAGACCTCGCTGGTCGAGCACGGCGGCAAAGGCGTCTTCGCGGGCCTGCCCTCGCCCTTCACCGCGACCCGCTACCACTCGCTGGCCGCCGAGCCGGCGACGGTGCCGGCCGAGCTGGAGGTGACGGCCCGCACCCACGACGGGATCATCATGGGGCTGAGGCACCGTGAACTCCCGGTGGAGGGCGTCCAGTTCCACCCCGAGTCGGTGCTGACCGAGCACGGGCACCGGATGCTGGCCAACTGGCTGGTGGAGTGCGGTGACCAGGAGGCCGTGGCCAGGTCGGCGGGGCTCGCCCCGGTGGTGGGCAGGGCCACGGCGTGACCGCGCTGCGCCCCGAGCGCGAGACCGGTGCCTCGTACGGGGATCAGCCGTACGAGGGGCCGGGCGCGCTCGGGGAGACGGCGATTCTGCCGCACCTCCCGCCGATCGACGAGGAGACCGTCGCGCTGCGGATCCCCGATCCGCCGCCCATATCGGCGTCTGCGGGCACAGCAGCCTCTGCGGGCACCGGAACCCCAGGAGGCGGCCGAGCGGCCCGCAGAAAGGCCGCCAAGCGGCGCGGCGGGCGGCACGGCGGCGCACCGGAGACCGCGCTGCCGGAGAACGCCGCGCCGGGCGCCGCGCCGGGGCGGCCGCTCTCCCGGGTCGAGGCCCGTCGGCAGCAGCGGCTGCGCAAGCCCAGCCCTGCCGTCATGGCGAGCCGGGCGATAGGCGAGGTGTTCATCACCACCGGCGTGCTGATGCTGCTGTTCGTCACGTACCAGCTGTGGTGGACGAACGTCCGTGCCCACGCGCAGGCCGGCAGCGAGGCCAGCAGCCTGCAGAAGGACTGGGCGAGCGGCAAGCGCGCACCCGGTGTGTTCGCGCCCGGGCAGGGCTTCGCCATCCTGCACATCCCCAAGCTGGACGTGGTCGCGCCGATCGCCGAGGGCGTCAGCAACAAGAAGGTCCTCGACAAGGGGATGGTCGGCCACTACGGCGAGGGTGCGCTGAAGACCGCGATGCCGCAGGACAAGACCGGCAACTTCGGGCTGGCCGCGCACCGCAACACGCACGGTGAGCCGTTCCGTTACATCAACAGGCTGGCGGCCGGAGACGCGGTCGTCGTCGAGACGCAGGACGAGTACTACGTGTACAAGGTGACGTCGATGCTGCCGGTGACGTCGCCGAGCAACGTGAGCGTGCTGGACCCGGTGCCGAAGGGCTCGGGATTCACCCAGCCGGGCCGGTACATCACACTCACCACCTGCACACCGGAGTTCACCAGCAAGTACCGGTTGATCGTCTGGGGCAAGATGGTCGAGGAACGCCCGCGCAGCAAGGGCAAGCCGGACGCGCTCGTCGAGTAAGGGCAGAGGCACAGGAACCGTGGCAGCGACCACCGACGACACCGAAGAACAGACCGACGCGCCGGACGCGGCGCCCGCCGCACGCCGCCGGCCGATCGGCCGGATCGCCATGGCGGTCAGCGTCTTCGGTGAACTCCTCATCACGGCGGGCCTGGTGCTCGGCCTGTTCGTCGTCTACTCGCTGTGGTGGACGAACGTGATAGCGGACCGCAAGGCCGACCGGGCGGGTGACAAGGTCCGGGAGACCTGGGCCCATCAGGACACCGGTCCCGGCGCGCTGGACACGAAGAACGGCATCGGCTTCCTGCACGTGCCGTCGATGAAGAACGGCGAGGTCCTCGTCGAGAAGGGTACGTCGACGGACGTCCTGAACAACGGCGTGGCCGGCTACTACACGGACCCGGCCAAGGCCGTGCTCCCCACCACGGGCAAGACCGGCAACTTCACCCTCGCCGCCCACCGCGACGGCCACGGTGCCAAGTTCCACAACATCGACAAGGTGAAGGTCGGCGACCCGGTCGTCTTCGAGACCCGCGACGACTGGTACGTCTACAAGGTCTACGACATCCTCCCCGAGACCTCGAAGTACAACGTCAAGGTCCTCTCCCAGATCCCCAAGGAGTCCGGCAGGACCAAGCCGGGCCACTACATCACCCTGACGACCTGCACGCCGGTCTACACGAGCCGCTACCGCTACGTGGTGTGGGGCGAACTGGTCCGCGTGCAGAAGGTCGACAGCGAGCGGACGCCCCCGAGGGAACTGCGCTGACGGACCTGATCGGGTTCCCGGTCGTACGAATGGGCCCCTGCCGGTGATTCCCCGGCAGGGGCCCATTGCTGTCACACGCGGGAGCGTCAGCCGAAGGTACCGCCGAAGAAGTTGGTACCGCCGTTGTTCCCACCGTTGTTGCCGTTGCCGGTGCTCACCGTGGTCAGCGTGATCTGCGTGCTGCCGGGATCGTTGACCTGGGTGTTCGCCGGCGGGTTCTGGTTGGTGACGAGGGCGTTGTCGCTGGAGTCCCCGTTGAACTGGATGTTGGTGAAGCCGGCCGCCTGCAGGGTCTGCCTGGCCTGCTTCACGGTCTGGCCCAGGACGCTCGGCACGGCCGACTGCTGCTGGGCCTTGCCGATCTGGATGTTCACCGTGGAGTTCTTCTTGACCTGGGTGTTGGCCTGCGGGTCGGTCGAGATGACCTTGTCGACCTGGTTGGGGTCGGTGGTGGGCACCTCGGTGCAGTTGCCGGTCAGGTTGTTGGCCGTCATCTGCGCCTTGGCCGCGTCGCAGGTCTGCCCGGTGACGTCCGGGACCGTGGACTTCTCCTCGGCCTTGGCGACGGTGAGGGTGATCGTGGTGCCCTTCTCCACCTCCGCGCCGAGGGGCGGGTTCTGCTCCAGGACCGTGTCCGGGTCCTCACCGGAGACCCGCTGCTTCGTCTTGACGACGAACTTGTACTTGTCGCCCGTGAGGGTCGTCTTGGCGTCGTCGATGTTCTGGCCGACGACGCTCGGTACGACCACCTTCGGCGCGCCCGTCGACACCACCAGGTTGACCGTGTCGCCCTTGTTGACGTCCGAGCCCGCTGTCGGGTCCTGGGAGCAGACGCTGCCCTTGGGCGCGTTGTTGCAGGTCTTCCGGGTCGGGGTGCCCAGCTTCAGGCCCGAGTTGTCGGCCATCTTCTGCGCGTCCGCGTAGGTCTGGCCGACGAAGTTCGGGGCGGCGAAGGGCTTGTCCGACCCGCCCCCGCTGACCACCCATTTCCCGATCAGGATCGAGCCCACCAGCACGAGGATGCCCGCGACCACGAGCAGGATCGTGGACGTGTTGTTCTTCTTCTGCTGGCGGCGGCGGTCCGGGCGCTCGTCGTAGCCGTAGCCGCCGTCGTCCGGGTTCATCGGGGGGAGCATGGTGGTGGCACCGGCGTCGGAGCGCATGGCCGTGGTCGGCATGTCGTCCGGGTAGCCGCCGTAGCCGACGGAGCCCATGGCCGCGGTGGCCGCGACCGGCTGGCCGTCCAGGCACGCCTCGATGTCGGCACGCATCTCGTCGGCCGACTGGTACCGGTAGTTCGGGTCCTTGACCAGGGCCTTCAGGACGATGGCGTCCATCTCGGGCGTGATCTCGGGGTCGAAGACCGACGGGGGCTGCGGTTCCTCGCGGACGTGCTGGTAGGCGACGGCCACCGGGCTGTCGCCGACGAAGGGCGGCCGGACCGTCAGCAGCTCGTAGAGGAGGCAACCCGTCGAGTAGAGGTCCGAGCGGGCGTCGACCTGCTCGCCCTTGGCCTGCTCCGGGGAGAGGTACTGGGCGGTGCCGATGACGGCCGCCGTCTGGGTCATGGTCATGCCGGCGTCGCCCATGGCGCGGGCGATGCCGAAGTCCATGACCTTGACCTGGCCGTTGCGCGTCAGCATGACGTTCGCCGGCTTGATGTCACGGTGGACGATGCCGCTGCGGTGCGCGTACTCCAGGCCCTGGAGGATGCCGATGGTCATCTCCATGGCGCGCTCGGGCAGCAGCTTGCGGCCGGAGTGCAGGAGCTCGCGCAGCGTCGAGCCGTCCACGTACTCCATCACGATGTACGGGATCGAGACCCCGTCGATGTAGTCCTCGCCCGTGTCGTAGACCGCGACGATCGCGGGATGGTTGAGCGAGGCGGCCGACTGGGCCTCCCGGCGGAACCGGGCCTGGAAGGACGGGTCGCGCGCGAGGTCCGCGCGCAGCGTCTTCACCGCCACCGTGCGGCCGAGCCGCGTGTCATGGGCGAGGTAGACCTCCGCCATGCCACCACGGCCGAGCACGTGGCCCAGCTCGTACCGGCCGCCGAGGCGACGCGGCTCTTCCATAGTTCCCTACCAGCCCTCTCCGTCGGTCCCGACCGGCACGGGTGTGCGGTCGGAGGCTGCCGTCCGGGCCTACCGTACCCGGCTGTGTTTGTGTGACCTGGCCAAGCCCGTAACCCGATACAGGACCGGTATGTCAACGTGCACCGATGTGAAGGGGACGTGAGCGGGGTCACTTCTTGCTGTTGATGACCGCCTCCATCACGCTCTTCGCGATCGGGGCCGCCAGGCCGCCGCCGGAGATGTCGTCACGGTTGGCCTGGTCGTCCTCGATCACCACGGCGACGGCGACGGGCTTGCTGCCGTCGGGAAGCTTGGCGTACGAGATGAACCAGGCGTAGGGGTTCTCGCTGTTCTCCACGCCGTGCTGGGCGGTACCGGTCTTGCCACCCACGGTGATGCCGTTGATCTGGGCGTTCGTACCGGTGCCCTCCTTGACGACAGTCTCCATCATCGACTGGAGGATCTGGGCGTTGGCCGACGACAGCGGCTGGCTCATCTCCTCGGGCTCGGTCTGGGCGACGGTGTCGAGGTTCGACGACTGCAGCTTGTCGACCATGTACGGCTTCATCAGCTTGCCGTCGTTGGCGACCGCGGAGGCGACCATGGCCATCTGCAGCGGGGTCGCGGCGGTGTTGTACTGGCCGATCGAGGACAGCGCGGTCTGCGACTGGTTCATGCCGTCGGAGAAGACCGAGGCGCTGGAGCGGACCGGGGTGAACTGCTCGGCGTCGAAACCGAACTTCTTGGCCTCGGCGAGCATCTTGTCGTTGCCGAGGTCGGCGCCGATCTTGCCGAAGACGGTGTTGCAGGAGAACTTGAGCGCGTTCCGCATGGTCGCGTTCTTGCAGGGGATGTTGCCCTCGTTCTTCAGCTCGGTGGTGGTGCCGGGCATGACGTAGGGCAGCGGGGAGTCGGTGTTCTCGTCGGCCGTCTTGTAGAGCCCGTTCTCCAGGGCGGCGGCGGCCGTGACGACCTTGAACGTGGAGCCCGGCGGGTAGGTCTCGCGCAGCGCCCGGTTCAGCATCGGGTCGTTCGGGTTGTATTTCTTCTGCAGCTTCTTCCAGGACTGGGCGTCGGTGTCCGAGGCGCCGGCGAAGCTGGAGGGGTCGTACGACGGGTAGGAGGCGAGGGCCAGGATCTTGCCCGTGGAGGGCTCGAGCGCGACGACCGCGCCCTTGCCGCCCTGTGCCTTCAGACCGCTGTACGCGGCTTTCTGCGCGGCCGCGCTGAGGGTGGTGACGACGTTGCCGCCCTGCTTCTGCTTGCCCGTGATCATGTCGAGGGTGTTGCGGAAGAAGAGCCGGTCGTCGTTGCCGGTGAGGATGCCGTCCTCGACGGACTCCATCAGGTTGGCGCCGAAGGCCTGGGAGGCGAAGCCGGTGACCGGGGCCCACATGGGGCCGTTCTTGTACGTGCGCTTGTACTTCAGGTCGTTGAGCCCTGAGGAGTTGGTCGCCGTGGAGCCGGTGATCGGGTTGCCGTCGACGATGATGTCGCCGCGCGGGGTGGAGTAGCGGGCGATGGTGACCCGGCGGTTGGCGGTGTCCTCGCGCAGGGTGTCGGCCTTGACGTACTGGAGCCAGTTGTCGCGCAGCAGCAGGGTGAGGACGAGCAGGCCGCAGAAGATCGCGATTCGGCGCAGGGGCTTGTTCATGACGGGCGGACCACCTGGGTCATCTCGGCATCGGGGTTGCTGACGGGGGCGGGCGCCGGGCGCCGTGCGGTGTCGCTGATTCTGATGAGGATGCCGATGAGCGCCCAGTTGGCGATGACGGAGGAACCGCCGTACGCCAGGAACGGCATCGTCATACCGGTCAGCGGGATCAGGCCCATCACACCGCCCGCGACGACGAAGACCTGGAGGGCCATCGCGCCGGAGAGGCCGACGGCCAGCAGCTTGCCGAAGGGGTCGCGGGCGGCGAGGGCGGTGCGCACGCCGCGCTCCACGATCAGGCCGTAGATCAGCAGGATCGCCATGATGCCGGCCAGGCCGAGCTCCTCGCCGAAGGTGGCGAGGACGAAGTCGGAGTTGGCGGCGAACCGGATCAGGTCCGAGTGGCCCTGGCCGAGGCCGGTGCCGAGGGTGCCGCCGGAGCCGAAGGCCCACAGCGCCTGCATCGACTGCTCGGAGTGGCCGACCACGCCCTGCTGGCTCAGCTTGTACTCGTTCATCGGGCTGAGCCAGGCCTGGACACGCTGCTGGACGTGCGGTTCGAAGCTCGCGACACCGACGGCGCCGACCGCGGACATCAGCAGACCGAAGACGATCCAGCTGGTCCGCTCGGTGGCGACGTACAGCATGATGACGAACATGCCGAAGAACAGCAGCGAGGTGCCGAGGTCGGTCTCGAAGACCAGGATCAGGATCGAGATGAACCAGACGACCAGGATCGGGCCGAGGTCGCGGCCGCGGGGCAGGTAGAGGCCGATGAAGCGGCGGCTGGCCAGGGCGAGCGCGTCGCGCTTCACCATCAGGTAGCCGGCGAAGAAGATCGCCAGGACGATCTTGGCGAACTCACCGGGCTGGATGGAGAACCCGGCGACCGAGATCCAGATCTTCGCGCCGTAGATGTTGGCGCCGAGGCCCGGCACCAGCGGCAGCAGCAGCAGGGCCAGCGCGCCGACCATGGAGATGTACGTGTAGCGCTGCAGGACGCGGTGGTCCTTGAGGAAGATCAGCACCACGATGAACAGCGCGATGCCCATCGCGGTGTACATCAGCTGGCGGGGAGCCGCCGTGCCCGCCTGCTTGATGGACTGCAGCAGCTTGGACTGGTCGAGCCGCCAGATGACGACGAGCCCGAGGCCGTTGAGGAGCGTGGCCAGCGGCAGCAGCAGCGGGTCCGCGTACGGCGCGAACCGGCGTACGGCGAGGTGGGCGACGCCGGCGAGCAGCCCCAGGCCGAGACCGTAGCTGAGCAGGCCGGCCGGCACCTTGTCGTTGATGGCCAGGCCCACGTTGGCGTAGGCGAACACCGGGATGACGACGGCGAACACCAGCAGCGCCAGCTCGGTGTTGCGCCGGCTGGGTGCGCCGATGGCACCGATCGTGGACGTGTGATGCGTCGAGCTGTTGGTGGAACTACTCATCGTGTGACAGGGCCTCTCACGGCTTGCCTACTGCTTACCGCACAGCGAGACGACCTTCTGCTCATCCTCCGAGAGGGTGGGGCCGGGGCTGGGGGTCGCTGAGGGGGACGGGGACTGTGACGCCGTGGAGGACGCCGAGTTCGATGGGCTTGGCGATGCCTTGGACGTGAGAGAGGTCTTGGTGGTTCCCGTGGTGCCGCCGGCCTCGCCCTGGCCGGTCTTGGAGCCGGTCTTGGACTCGGCGGCGGTGCGCTCCGACTCCTTCTTGCAGGCGGAGGCCTGCACGGCCAGCTCCTGGACCTTCGACCGGGCGTCCCTGAGGCCGCCCTCGGCGATGGTCGCCTTGACCTGCTTCTGCTGGTACGGCGGCAGGTACTTGAGTTCGATCTCGGGGTGGTCCGTCTCCACCTTCGACAGCGAGACCCAGGCCAGGTCCTGGCTGATGCCCTGGTAGAGCGCGACGTGCTCGCCGTTGGCGCCGACGTAGTACTGCGTCTGCGTCCAGCGGTAGCCGCCGTACAGGCCCCCGCCGATCACGGCGAGGGCGAGCACGCTGAAGAAGGATCTCTTCAGCCACCTGCGGCCCTTGCGGGGCTTGACGAAGTCGTCGTCGGTGTAGCCGCCGAAGCTGTCGGTGGGGACGTAGCCGGTGGTGTCGCCGGAGCCGGGCGGGCCGAACTCGCCGCCCCCGCCGTGGCCCTGCCGGCCGAGGTTGGCGGCGCGGCCCGCCGGGGTCTGCATGTAGCCGTTGTCGTGCAGGTGGTGCTGGTTCTCGGCGACCGCGCCGACCACGACCGGGGTGTCGGAGAGCTGGGCCGCGAGGGTGTCACCGGTGTCCAGGTCGAGGACGTCCGCGATGATGACCGTGATGTTGTCGGGGCCGCCGCCGCGCAGCGCGAGCTGGATCAGCTCCTGCACGGTCTCCTGCGGGCCCTGGTAGCTGGCGAGGGTCTCCTCCAGGGTCTGGTGGGAGACGACCCCGGAGAGCCCGTCGGAGCAGATGAGATACCGGTCACCCGCGCGCACCTCGCGGATCGAGAGGTCCGGCTCGACGTGGTCGCCGCTGCCGAGCGCGCGCATCAGCAGCGAGCGCTGCGGGTGGGTGGTGGCCTCCTCCTCGGTGATCCGGCCCTCGTCGACGAGGCGCTGCACCCAGGTGTGGTCCTGGGTGATCTGCGTGAGCACGCCGTCCCGGAGCAGGTACGCGCGGGAGTCGCCGACGTGCACGAGACCGAGCCGCTGTCCGGTCCACAGCAGGGCGGTCAGGGTGGTCCCCATGCCCTCCAGCTGCGGGTCCTCCTCGACCATGGCGCGCAGCTGGTCGTTGGCGCGCTGCACGGCGTGGCCGAGGGAGGTGAGGATGTCGGAGCCGGGCACGTCGTCGTCGAGCGTGACCAGCGTGGAGATCACCTCGGAGGAGGCGACCTCGCCCGCGGCCTGGCCGCCCATGCCGTCGGCGATGGCGAGCAGGCGGGGACCGGCGTAACCGGAGTCCTCGTTGCCCTCCCGGATCATGCCTTTGTGCGATCCGGCGGCGAAGCGCAGTGACAGACTCATGCGCACCTCGCCCGTCGGCTCCGGGTACATCCGCACGGTGCCCACCCTCCGGTCGGGAGCGCGCCGGGGACCGGCGTCCGGTCCGCCGCTGCGTGCTCGCTCCGCTCGCGCCTATCCATGATGTAGCACTACTTCCGCAGCTCGATGACGGTTTTGCCGATGCGGATCGGCGCGCCCAGCGGGATCGGCGTGGGAGTCGTCAGCCGGGACCGGTCCAGGTAGGTGCCGTTGGTCGAGCCGAGGTCCTCGACGATCCACTGACCGTCGCGGTCCGGGTAGATCCTGGCATGACGGCTGGAGGCGTAGTCGTCGTCCAGCACGATCGTCGAGTCGTGGGCGCGGCCCAGGGTGATGGTCTGGCCCTGGAGCGCGACCGTCGTACCGGTGAGGGTGCCCTCGGAGACGACCAGCTTGGTGGGGGCGTTACGGCGCTGCCGGCCGCCGGCCGCGGGCTGCTGGCCACGCTGCTGCGGGGGCGCGGCCTGCTGCCGGGCGGCGGGCTGCTGCCGGCGGCCTTCTTCCCTACGCGATCCGCGCTGGGTGACGCGCGTACCGAACAGGTCGCTGCGGATGACCTGCACGGCCACGATCACGAACAGCCACAGTACGGCCAGGAAACCCAGCCGCATGACCGTGAGGGTCAGCTCTGACATTGCCCCCGCTTCACCCTTCGGCTTGCCGGTAAATGATGGTGGTGCTGCCCACGACGATCCGCGAGCCGTCGCGGAGCGTAGCGCGGGTGGTGTGCTGCCCGTCCACCACGATGCCGTTGGTGGACCCGAGATCCTGGATCGTCGAGGGCGAACCGGTCCGGATCTCGCAGTGCCGGCGGGAGACGCCGGGGTCGTCGATCCGCACGTCGGCCTCGGTGCTGCGGCCCAGCACGAGCGTCGCGCGGGAGATCTGATGGCGGGTGCCG
Source organism: Streptomyces sp. NPDC086777 (assembly GCF_040702065.1). NCBI lineage: Bacteria > Bacillati > Actinomycetota > Actinomycetes > Kitasatosporales > Streptomycetaceae > Streptomyces > Streptomyces sp. NPDC086777. Next base: position 301,879 of record NZ_JBFBJI010000003.1, read on the forward strand.
TTGATCTCGATCCAGTAGCGAGTGCGGGCGCCGGGCGCCGGGGCGCCGACGGGACCCGAGGGCGGCCGCTGGGCGGCCGGCTGGGTCGGCTGCGGGTATCCGTAGCCGCCGGGGCGGGCGCCGGGCGGCGGTGCGCTCGGCATCGGCGGGGCGGCGGCGCTCTGCTGCGGGTAGCCGTAGCCGCCGGGGCGCTGCGGGGCGCCGCCCGCGGGGGCGCGCTCGGAGGCCTGCTGGTTGCTGGAGGAGGCCAGCGTGCGGCTGCGCACCCGGTACAGGCCGGTGTCGAGGTCGTCGGCCTTCTCCAGGTTGACCTTGATCGGCCCCATGAACGTGTAGCGCTGCTGCTTGGCGTAGTCGCGGACCATCCCGGCGAGCTCGTCGCCGAGCTGCCCGGAGTAGGGGCTGAGCCGCTCGAAGTCCGGCGCGCTCAGCTCCACGATGAAGTCGTTGGGTACGACGGTCCGGTCCCGGTTCCAGATGGTCGCGTTGTTGTCGCACTCGCGCTGCAGCGCGCCGGCGATCTCCACGGGCTGGACCTCGGACTTGAACACCTTCGCGAAGGTGCCGTTGACCAGACCTTCGAGACGCTGCTCGAACTTCTTCAGGACTCCCACAGGGCACCTCCTCTGTCGCCTTGCCCTTACTGCCTGCCGTTGCCGTTACCGCTCACTGATCGTATCTACGCGCCCGGCAATCAGCCGGTTCCCCCAGCGGCCCCCCTTCGAACTCTTCGGCGCGCTTCCCCGTGCTTCTCCTGCCCGGGATCGGCGCTCGTTCTGCCATGGATCGTAGAGGTGGCCCACGACCAGTGTCCCGCACCCGACTGTGGACCCGATCCGTCTCCTGGACAGATGGGCTGGACCGGTACGAGGTTGATACGTGGCCGCAGACTGCCCGGTACGTGGTCACCAGGTGAGCGCTGCCCCTGGATAAGGGATGTGAACCCACCCTGTCCCACGTGCTAGTGTTCTCGATGTCGGAAGGCGCCAACCCGAAGGAAACAACGGGGCTGAGACCGGAAGACACACCCAATGCGCGGGTGGCGGAATAGGCAGACGCGCTGGATTCAGGTTCCAGTGCCCGCAAGGGCGTGGGGGTTCAACTCCCCCCTCGCGCACAGAGAGATACCGATGAGACGGGTCTCCGCCGGTGACGGAAGTCACGGTGGAGGCCCGTTTCTGGTTGTCCCGTGCGCGCCGGTGGCGGTCCGTCGGCTGTGAGGCATCGCACGGCCTCGGCAGGCACGTGACGGTCGCACCCGTGAGCTATCTCACGGGCAGGTCCGGGGCGGGCCGAGGAGCGGCCCCGGGTACGGGCTCGGAGTCCGGGTGCGGCTCGGGGCCCGGGGCGGATCCCACCCCCGGTTGCGACCCGGTCGGGCCGGTCGCAGGCTGCCCCCATGGACTACAGGGCGGAAGCCGGCCTGCGGCCCATTCTGGTCACCGGTGCGGCGGGCAGCGTCGGGGCCGTCGGCAGGACGGTCGTCCAGGGGTTGCGGCGCCGGGGCCTCCCGGTCCGTGCTCTGGTGCACCGGGACGACGACCGTGCCCAGGCGCTGCGCGCGACGGGGGCCGAGGTCGTGGTCGGGGACCTGACGCGTGCCCGTGACGTCGCCGACGCCCTCGACGGCTGCGGGCGGATGTACTTCGGCATGGCCGTCTCGGCGGAGTACCTGTCGGCCGCGGTGACCACGGCCACGGTCGCGCGTGCCTACGGAGGGCTGGAGGTGTTCGTGAACATGTCGCAGCTGACCGTCTCCGAGATGGACGCCACCAGCGGCTCCGAGTCGCATCAGCACCGTCAGCAGTGGCTGGTCGAGCAGGTGCTCGGCTGGTCGGGCCTGCCCGTGGTCGAGGTCAGGCCCACCGTCTTCATGGAGAACCCGCTCTTCCTGACGCTGCTTTCGTCGGCCGCCGCGGACGGCACCCTCCGGTGGCCCTTCGGCAGCGCGAAGACCTCCCCGATCGCCGCCGGTGACGTCGCCGCGGTCGTCGAGGAGATCCTGGCCGATCCGGCCCGGCACATCGGCCGGACCTACGAGCTGACCGGTCCCCGGTCCCAGGACGCCGCCGCCCTGGCCGCGGAGATCTCCGACGCCCTGCACCGCACGGTCGGCTGCACCGAGGTCCCGCTGCAGGAATGGCTCGACCACGACCTCACAGCGCTGGGGCTGCCGGACCACGTCTTCCAGCACATCTCCACCATGGCCCGGCTGCACGCCGCCGGCCGCTACGACCGCCAGGCGGACGGCATGACCGAGGTCACCGGGCGGCCCGCCGCGGGAGTCGGCGATTTCGTCCGCGGCAACGCCGGGTCGTTCCGCCGCTGAAGCCGCTTGCGGTCCGGACCGCTGGGGACCCGCCGACGACGGCCGCGGCCCGGTGGGCCACCGCATCGACGGACCGGCGGGCGTCCCGCCGAGGGCGGCCGCGGCCCGGCAGACGTCGCGGTCGGGGCGGCTCACTCCGGTGTCCCCGCGAGCTTCGCCGACCCCCGCCGCAGGGCGGGCCACGCGGTGGCGACGGCGGCGGCCGCGGCGAGGAGCGCGCAGGCTCCGGCCGCCGCTCCCATGGCCGCCCACGGCAGCCGGAGTGTGGCCGGCGCCGACAGCAGGCGCAGGGCCCGCCACATTCCCGCCAGTTCGAGCACCGCGACGAGCAGCCCCAGCAGCGCCCCGACCGCGACCACCGCCAGCGCCTCGACGCCGGCCAGCCGCAGCACCTGCGCCCGGGTGGCCCCCGCGAGCCGCAGCGCGGCCCGTTCGCGCTCGCGGCCGGCGGTGGCCATCACCATGGTGTTGACCAGGGAGATCGCGGTGTACAGCAGCGCGAGACCGAGGACCAGGAGGAAGCCGAGCCGGGTGGTCCGGTCGGTCCGCGGGGAGGTGGCCGCGACCCACTGCTCCGCGGTGAGCACCCGTCCGCCGCCCGCCCGGACCGCCTCCCGCAGCCTGGTGGCGACCGCACCCGGGTCCGCGCCGTCCCGGAGGGCCACGTCGACCCGGTCGACGGCCGCGCCCGGGGCGTTGGCCGGGGTCACGTAAACGCCGTTGTCGCCGGTCCCGGTCCGCAGTACGGCCGCGATGCGCAACGTCTTCGAGGTGCCGTCGCCCAGCCACACCCGGACCCGCTGCCCGACGGCGTGCCGTTCCCACTCCTCGTTCACGATGATCGAGCGGTCGTCGAGGCCCGTGGTGCGGCCGGAGGCGAGCGGGAGACGGGAGGTGGCCGCCAGCGCGGCCGGGTCGGCGGCCCGGGCCTGGGACCTGGCCAGGGCGACCCCGTCCTCCAGCGTGTACACCGTGCTCGCCGAGGTCGCCGACACCTCGGTGCCCGGCACCGCGCGCACCGCGCGGAGCGTCGCCCGGTCGAACCCGGTGTCGTCGGGGGCCGTGAGGACGAAGGCCGCGGTGGTCCGGTCGCCGGTCTCGGCGGTGCGGGCCGCGTTCAGGGTCGCGGCGGCGCCGAGCAGCGAGCCGGTGAGGGCGACGGTCACGAGCACGGGCGCCGCGACGGCGGACGTGCGGCGCACCGCGGCGGCCGCGTGCTCGCGCACCAGCAGGCCGGTGGCGCCGGAGAGCCGGACCGGGGCCGAGGTGAGCAGCCGGACCAGCGGGCGGACCAGGACGGGCGAGAGCACGGCGACCGCCGTGATGAGCACCATCGGACCGCTCACATAGGTCTTGCGGTGCAGCAGGCCGCCGGGGTCGCCGAACAGCAGCGGTACGGCCGCCGCCGGCAACAGGCCCGCACCGCACAGCCACCGTCCCCACGTCATGGGCCTGCTGTCGATGTCCACCTCGCGCAACGCCTCCGTCGGCCCGGTCCGGCCCGCCTGCCAGGCCGCCGCGGCCGCGCCCAGCAGGGCGACGAACAGTCCGGTCGAGAAGGCCGCGCAGTACGGCCACGCGTGGTCGCCGATCCGGAACCAGCTCGGGGCGAGCCCGCCGTCGACGGTCCGGCGGGCGAGGCGCGGCGCCCCGTACCCGCCGAGCACGCAGCCCACCGCCGAGGCGGGCAACCCGACCACCAGCGCCTCGGCCAGCACCGACCTGCGGAGCTGCCCGGGTGTCGCCCCGGCGGTGCGCAGCAGGCCGAACTCGCGGCGGCGTCGGCCGACCGCGAAGGCGAAGGTGGACGCCACCACGAAGACCGACACGAAGGCGGAGACCCCGCCCGCAGTGCCGAACAGCGCGTTCAGCGCGGTCAGCGTGGCACGGTCGCGGTCCGGGTCCGGGTCGGCGAGACGGCGGCCGTCGCCGGTGAGGACCTGCACGCCCGGGAGGCCCCGCACCGCGCTCCGTACGGCCGCCGGACGCGCGGCGACGACCAACTGGACGCTGTGGGGCGCCAGTCGCGCCGCCCGCGCGTCGGTGTAGAAGACGGCGTGCTCGAAGCCGCGGTCGGCGACCGTGCCGACGACGGTGACGCTGCCGTGATCCGTGCGGAGGGTGCGGCCGGGCCGCGCCCAGGTCCCGGTGACGACGACCTCGCGGGCGGTGTGCGGCGTCCGGCCCGAGGCGATCCCGTACGGTGCGAAGGCGGCGACCGACCAGGGGTGCCCGACGAGATCGCCGGGCCCGTTCTCCGCGCGCACGGCGAAGGTGCGGTCGAAGGTGACCCTGCCGAGCCTCCTCAACTCGGCGACGGCGGCGGCGGGTACGGCACGCGGCTGGGCGAGCGGCTGGGTGCGGGTGCCGATCGAGGTCGGGACGCGCAGGGTGTCGGCTCCCCTGACGACGACCGGGGCGGCGGCGAACCGCTCCGGGACGCGTCGCGGCGCGTCCAGCGAGGAGGCGAGCGCCAGGCCCGTCACGGTGACCAGAGCCACGCCCAGTGCGAGGGCGACGAAGCTGCCGGCGAAGGTGACTAGGCGGGTGCGCAGCGCGTGCAGGGTGACGCTCAGCACGGCGGGACCGCCGGCTCGGACGACCTGGTTTCCGGCCTGCCGGGCCGGGGCTTCGGCTCGGAGGACCCGGTTTCCGTTTCGGGGGGTCGGGGATTCGGCCCGGACGGCCTGGTTTCCGGTTTGGGGGGCCGGGTCTCCGGTCCGGACGTCCGGGCCTCCAGCACGGTCAGGTGCGTGGCGATCTCGGCGGCCGGAGCGCCGGTCAGCTCGCCGCCGACCCGGCCGTCGACGAGGAAGACGACGCGATCGGCGTAGGAGGCGGCGACCGGATCGTGGGTGACCATGACGGTCGTCCGGCCCTCGTCGTCCACCATGGCGCGCAGCAGCGTCAGCACCGTGTGGCCGGCCCGCGAGTCCAGAGCGCCGGTCGGCTCGTCGCCGAACAGGACGTCGGGGCGGGTGATCAGGGCGCGGGCCAGTGCGACGCGCTGCTGCTGCCCGCCGGACAGCTCGCCCGGCCGGTGCCGGGCGCGGTCGGCGAGTCCGACCCGGTCGAGGACCTCGCGCACCCGGCCCCTCGGGGGACGGCGCCCCGCCAGCCGCAGCGGCAGCGCCACGTTCTGCTCGGCGGTGAGCGCGGGCAGCAGGTTGAACGCCTGGAAGACGAAGCCGACGCGCTCCCGGCGCAGCAGGGTCAGCTTCGTCTCGCTCAGCCCGGTCAGCTCGGTCCCGCCCAGCAGGACGGACCCGGAGGTCGGCCGGTCGAGGCCCGCCGCGCACTGCAGCAGGGTCGACTTGCCGGAGCCGGACGGCCCCATGACGGCGGTGAACGTTCCCCGCGGAAAGTCCAGGGAGACCTCGTCGAGCGCGGTGACGGCGCGGTCGCCGGAGCCGTGACGTCTGCTGACGGAGCGGAGGTTGATGGCGTCCATGGGGCCTCACATGTCGGTTCGGTCGAGGGCGGTGCGGCCACGAAACCGTCAACGGGCTGGGCGGCGCAGTGCGGCAGGACCGAGATCCGGGGTAGGGCCAGGCATACCCCTGCTCCGGTGGCTGGACGGATGGCCGCGCCTCCCGCCCGCCGCCTACCGTGACCGCATGCAGCCCCGTCCCCGCAGCGTCTGGCAGGCCATGGCCGGGCCCGGCTTCCTGATCTCCTCCTGGCCCTGGCGGGCCGCCTGTTACCTGCTGACCGGCGCGCTGACCGGAGCGGTACTCCTGGTGGGGCTGGTGGCCGCGGTCGCGGTCGGCGGCGTGCTCGCCCTCGTGCTCGTCGGTCTGCCGCTGCTGCTCCTGACGGCGCTCGCAGGCCTTCCGGTGGCCTCGCTGGAACGGCACCGGCTGCGCCTGGTCGACCGGGAACGGGTCTACGACCCCCATGTCCGGCCGTCCGCCCCGGGGCTGTGGGCGTGGCTCACGACCCGGTTGCGGGAGCGGGCGACCTGGCGCGAGCTGGGCCATGCGCTGTTGTTCGTGGGCCTGTTGTGGCCGGTGGACGCGCTTGCCGTGACGCTCGCGCTGTTCTGCCCGCTGTCGATGGCCGCCACCCCGTTGCTGCTGGCCGGCGGCGACGGCCGGGAAGCGAAGGTGCTGAAGGCGTGGACGGTCACCGGCTGGCCGGCCGCCTTCGGCATGGCGCTGGCCGGGGTGCTGCTGCTGGTCCTCGGTGGCTATGCGCTGGGTGTGACGGCCGGTGCGCGGGCCGGTCTCACCCGGATGCTGATCGCGCCGCGCGAGGCCGAGTTGGGGGACAGGGTCGTCGAACTGGCGCGGTCCCGGGCGCGGCTGGTGGACGCCTTCGAGGCGGAACGGCGGCGTATCGAGCGCGACCTGCACGACGGGGCCCAACAGCGCCTGGTCGCCCTGTCGGTGACCCTGGGCCTGGCCCGCCTGGACGCCCCGCCGGGACCGCTCGCCGACCAGCTCGCCAAGGCCCAGCGGGAGGCGGCCGACGCGCTCGCGGAACTGCGGGAGATCGTGCACGGGATCCATCCGAAGGTGCTGGCCGACCACGGCCTGGAGGCGGCGGTGGCGGATGCGGCGGATCGAACGGCCGTTCCGGTGGACGTGGGTTTCCGGCTGCCCGTGCGGCTGCCGGAGGCGGTCGAGGCGGCGGCGTACTTCGTGGTGCGCGAGGCGCTCGCCAACGTCGACCGGCACAGTGGCGCCGGCCGCGCCGAGGTGACCGGCGGGCACCGGCACGGCCGGCTGCACCTGGAGGTGCGTGACGACGGCCGCGGCGGCGCGGACGCCGGGGCGGGCAGCGGCCTCACCGGACTGGCGGACCGGGTGTCCGTCCTTGATGGCAGACTCTCCCTGTCCAGCCCGCCGGGCGGGCCGACCCTGCTGCGTGTGGAGTTGCCGTGCGAGCCGACCGACCTCTGCGCGTAGTCCTCGCCGAGGACGGCGTACTGCTGCGGGAGGGGGTCGCGGGACTGCTGGCCCGGTTCGGTCACGAGGTGGCCGCCGCGGTGGGGGACGCGGAGGCGCTGGTCGCGGCCGTCGAGGAGCACGCGCCCGACGTCGTCGTGACGGACGTTCGGATGCCGCCGGGCTTCCAGGACGAGGGGCTGCGTGCGGCGGTGCGGCTGCGCGCGGCCCGGCCGACGCTGCCGATCCTGGTCCTGAGCCAGTACGTGCAGCGCAGTTACGTCGCCGAACTCCTCGACTCCGGCGACGGGTCGGGCGTCGGGTACCTCCTCAAGGACCGGGTGGGGCAGGTGGCCGAGTTCGTCGCGGCGTTGGGGGAGGTGGCCGACGGGGGGACGGTGGTCGACCCCGAGGTGGTACGGCAACTGCTGCGCCGGCGCCGGGATCCGCTGGAGCGGCTGTCCCCGCGCGAGCGGGAGGTGCTCGCGCTGGTCGCCGAGGGGAAGTCGAACGGGGCGATCGCGAGCGAACTGGTGGTCTCGGAGGCGGCGGTGGGGAAGCACATCGGGGGGATCCTGACGAAGCTGGACCTGCCGCCGGCGGAGGATTCCCACCGGCGGGTGCTGGCTGTGCTGGCGTATCTGAGGGCGTGACGTCTCTGTCCCGGGTGTTGTGGGTCTGCGCTGGGGGCGTTCCGCGGTGTCTTCGGCCGCGGGTGCGTCGTGGTTGCCCGCGCAGTTCCCCGTCCCCTTTGACGTGGGACCAGTGGCCCCACCTTTCTCGGGGGCGCGGGGAACTGCGCGAACAACCCGCACCGGCGGGCGGATATACGACGATGCCGACCCATCCTCCGCGAACCACCCCGAAGTTATCCACAGGGTCTGACGGCTTTCGGCCCTCACCTGTACCGTCTCCACGAGTTGATGTTCGGGCGTGTACGGGGGAGGCGGTCGACGTGACCGGAGTGGAAGAGCCGACGGCGGCCGGCGGCCGCAAGCTGCCCGCGCCGAAGGGCTTTGCGCAGTGGCCTTCGCAGGGCTCCCCCAAGGAGGAGGGCAAGGCGCTGCGTTCGGCGGTGCCGCGCCGCAGCCATGAGGCCCTGGACCTGGACGGCTCCCGTCCCGGCGCGGTCCGCGCGGTCGAGGAGTCCAACCGGGACCGCATCCCGGAGCTGGTCCCGATACGGGTCGGCAGGATGGCGGCGAGCCCGTTCGCGTTCCTGCGCGGCTCGGCCGGCCTGATGGCCCACGACCTGGCCCGCACCCCGATGACCCGGATCGCCACCCAGATCTGCGGCGACGCCCACGCGGCCAACTTCGGCCTGTACGGCGACCCGCGCGGCGACCTCGTCATCGACCTGAACGACTTCGACGAGACGGTGCTCGGCCCCTGGGAGTGGGACCTCAAGCGGCTCGCCGCCTCCCTGGTGCTGGCCGGCCGGGAGGCGGGCGCCGACGAGGACACGTGCCGCAAGGCGGCGGCCGACGCGGCCGGTGCCTACCGCCGCACCATGCGCCTGCTGGCCAAGCTCCCGGTCCTGGACGCGTGGAACGCGATCGCGGACGAGGAGCTGGTCTCCCACTCCGACGCCCACGACATGATCGGCACCCTGCGCCGGGTCTCGGAGAAGGCCCGCGCCAACACCAGCGGCCGGTTCGCGGCCCGCTCCACCGAGCCCACCGAGGACGGCGGCCGCCGCTTCGTGGACACCGTGCCGGTGCTGCGCCGGGTCCCGGACGCGGAGGCGGAGGCGGTCACCGCCGCCCTGGAGCACTACGTGACCACACTCTCCGAGGACCGCCACCCGCTGCTCGCCCGGCACACCCCGCACGACGTCGCCTTCCGGATCGTCGGCACCGGCAGTGTCGGCACCCGCTCCTACGTCGTCCTCCTCCTCGACCACCGCGGCGAGCCCCTGGTCCTCCAGGTCAAGGAGGCCCGCCCGTCCGCGCTCGTCCCCCCGCTCGCGACGGCGGGCTTCGAGACGCCGGCCGTCGACCACGAGGGCCGCCGGGTGGTCCTCGGACAGAAGCGGATGCAGGTGGTCAGCGACATCCTGCTCGGCTGGACCACGGTGGACGGCCGTCCGTTCCAGGTCCGCCAGTTCCGCAACCGCAAGGGCAGCGTCGACCCCGCCGCCCTGTCCCCCGACCAGATCGACGACTACGGCAGGATGACCGGCGCCCTGCTGGCCCGTGCCCACTCGCACGGCGCCGACCCGCGCCTGATCGCCGGCTACTGCGGCAAGAACGAGGAGCTGGACGACGCGATCGCCGCGTTCGCGGTGACCTACGCCGACCGTACGGAGGCCGACCACGAGGAGCTGGTGACCGCGGTGCGGGCGGGCCGGATAGCGGCGGAGCTCGGAGTGTGATCCGCATGATCCACGGCTCGCGGCCGCCGGCATCCCGAGAGGTGCTGACCGCCGGGAGGTGCTGACGTGCCGGGAGGTGCTGATCGCCGGGAAGTGCTCATGTGCCAAGCGGTGCCGATGTGCTGGGAGTGTCCGACGTGCCGAGCGGTGCCGATGTGCCGAGCGGTGCCGATGTGAAGTATGTCGAAATAGGCGAGGGCGCCACAGGCGACGGCACGGCGGCGGTCTCCATACGGCGGCGGTCTCCATCGACCCCGGGCCCTACCTGGCGCGGCTGCCGGAGCTCGTCGGCGGCCTGCCGCAGGGCGCCCGTGCCTTCGCCACCGACCTCACTGGCCTGCCGCCCCGGCACCCTCGTCGTGGCCTGCACCGATCTGGTCGCCGAGTGGGTCCCGGCCACCGAAGGCGACGACAGGCCCTAGGCTGGTCGGGTGACGACCCCGGAAGCTGAGCAGTCCCAGGCACCGCGGCCCGAGGAACGGCTGGAGCAGGCCGTACGGGCTGCCGAGCAGGCGTTGATCGAGTACGAGATCGCGGTCGAGACCTTCCGTGTCGAGGTGGAGAACTTCTCCCGCCTGCACGAGCAGAAGCTCGGACCCCTCTATCTCCGCATCGAGGAACTGGACGCGCGGATCGCCGAGGCCAAGGCGGCCCGCACCGGCGACCCCGAGGACATCCGCGCCGCCGAGGAGGCCCGCGCCCGGGTCCTGCCCATCCCCGGTGTCGAGGAGCTGCTGCACGGCTGGATGGACGGCGACGGCCTGTTCCCGGAGGCCGTCGCGATGCTCACCGAGCAGGAGGTCCGCCCGCCGCAGCGGGTCCGCCCCAGCGAGGAGGCGCGCCGCCTCTATCGCGAGCTGGCCCGCAAGGCACACCCCGACCTGGTGCAGGACGAGGCCGAGCAGGAGCGTCGCGAGGAGTTCCTCAGCCGGGTCAACGCGGCCTACGCCCGCGGTGACGAGGCCCTGCTGCGCGAGCTGGCCGAGGAGTGGGCGGCCGGCCCGGTCCCGCCGGAGCGCAGGCCGAGCCGGGCCGAGGAGCTGTACGCCCGCCTGGAATGGCTCTCCCAGCGCAAGGAACTGCTCGGCCTGGTCGCCAAGGAGCTGGAGAACGGCCCCATCGCCGGCCTGCTCCGGCTGGCGCCCGACGACCCCGACGGCCTCCTCGACGAGATCGCCGAGCGGCTCCGCAAGGACGTGACCGAACGCGAGACGGAACTGGCGGCCCTGCTGACCCAGGAGTAGGGCTCCGCTCCGGTCGGGTAGCGTCGGGGACATGAACTTCGCAGCGCGTGTGCCCACGGTCGAGGTCGCGGACCTCAAGGACGGCGACTTCCTGCTGGACGTCCGCGAGGACGACGAGTGGCAGGCGGGTCACGCCGCCGGTGCCCTGCACATCCCGATCAGCGAGTTCGTGGCCCGCTACGGCGAGCTCACCGAGGCGGCCCCCCAGGACGCCCGCGTCCACGTCATCTGCCGCTCCGGCGGCCGCTCGGCCCAGGTCACCATGTACCTGGTCCAGCAGGGCATCGACGCCGTGAACGTCGACGGCGGCATGCAGGTGTGGCAGGCAGCGGGCCGCGAGGTCGTCACGGACGGGGGCGAACCGGGCTTCGTCGTCTGAGACACCGGAGGAGAACCCCCGCGCCGGAGCATTCCGCGCCGGGGGAGCGCCCCGCCCTGGAACGCCCCGCGCCGGAGCGCCCCGAAAGGGGCGCGGGGGACTGCGCGACCAGCCCCCACCGCCCCGCGGACCACGGACGACGGAACGCCCCCTTCCCCGCCGCCGCTACCCCAGTGGATGCGCGGCGAGCAGATCCCCCAGCGCCTCCTCGTGAACCCCGGCCCCCCCGAGCGTCAGCTCGATCTGCTTCGCCCACGCGTGATACCGGTGCAGCACGTACTCCGTGTCGGCCCCGAACCCCCCGTGCAGGTGCTGCGCGGTCTGCACCACCCGCCGCACGCCCTCGGCCGCCCAGATCTTCGCCACCGCCACGTCCGCGGCCGCCGGCAGCGCCCCGGCCGCCCCCGAGGCGATCCGCCACGCCGCCTGCCACAGCGTCGCCTCCATGGCCCGCAGGTCGATGTACCGGTCGGCGGCCTGCACGGCCACCGCCTGGAACGTGGCGATGGGATGCCCGAACTGCTCCCGCTTGCCGGCGTACTCGCCGGTCATCCGCAGCACCCGCTCACCCACCCCGAGCGCCAGCGCGCACGTCCCGGTCACCAGCAGTTCCCGCAGCCACTCCCAGGCCCCGTCCGCGGTCACCACGTCCCGCGCCGCGACCGGCGCCGAGTCCAGCCGCAGCTCCCCGAGCCGTTCGCCGCTGGTCGACACCTGCTCGGCGACCGTCACCCCGGCCGAGCCTGCGGCCCCCGTGCCGCCCGGCGCCACCAGCGCCAGCACGCTCCGGTCCGCCTCGGTGCGCGCCGGTACGACGACCAGACCCGCGTCGTACGCCCACGGCACCGCCGTCTGCACGCCGTCCAGCACCCACGTCCCGCCGTCCCGCCGGGCGGTCACCGCCAGCTCGGCCGGGTCGTGCCCGGTGCGTCCGCTCGCGGCGACGGTCAGCACCGGCTCGCCCCGCCCGGCCCGTGCCGCCAGCCGGTCCCGCAACTCCGCCGACCCGAACTTCTGCACGGCCGCCAGGGCCGCGCTGTGCTCCAGCAACGGCACCCTGGCCAGCACCTTCGCCGACTCCCGCAGCACCAGGCACAGCGCGATGGCGTCCAGACCGGCGCCGCCGTACTCCTCGCCCAGCAGCAGACTCAGCAGGTCCGCGGCCGCCAGCCGGTCCCACAGCTCCCGGTCGAAGTGCTCGGCCACGGCGCCCGTGGTCAGCGCCGGGCTCGGCACCGCGTCCGGCGCCACCCCGGCGAACACCCCGCGGGCCGCCTCGGCCGCCGCCAACTGCTCCTCGGTGAAGGTGAAGTCCACGGTCCTGTCCTCCCGGCGGGTCGCCGCTGATCTGACGGTCCGTCAACATAGAACAGGTTCTAGAAGAAGGGAACCCAAAATCCCTGCGATCACCAGCTCCTCCCGTCGTAGGCTGACGGCCGCTCTCCGCCCACGGGGGACGGACACGAGGGAGGACACATGGGGATCCGAAGCCTGACCCGCACCGAGGCCGAGCACCGGGCCGCACTGGTCACGGTCGAGCGGTACGACATCGACATCGACCTCACCGCCCTGCCCGACGGACCGGAGATCCGCTGCGTCTCCACGGTCACCTTCAGCTGCTCCGAGCCGGGCGCGGAGACCTTCGTCGACTGCGCGGCCGAGGTCCGCGCCGCCACCCTGAACGGCAGCCCCCTCACCCCCTCCGGCGACGGGCGGATCCCGCTGCCCGGCCTGGCCGCGCACAACGTGCTGCGCGTCGAGAGCGTCCAGGCCGACACCGCCACCGGCGCGGGCGTGCACAAGGCCACCGACCCCGCCGACGGCGAGGTGTACGTGTGGACGAGCTTCGAACCCGACGAGGCCCGGTTCGTCTGGGCCTGCTTCGACCAGCCCGACCTCAAGGCCCCGCACGCCTTCACCGTCACGGCCCCGGCCGCCTGGACCGTCCTCAGCAACTCCGGTGACCCGCGGATCGAGGAGCAGGGCGCGGCCCGCCGCTGGAGCTTCCCTGACACCCCGCCGCTGTCCGTGTACAACACCGTCGTCAACGCCGGCCCCTTCCACGGGATCCGCCGCGAGGCCGACGGCCACGACCTCGGCATCTACGCGCGCCGCTCGCTCGCCGAGGTCCTGGAACGCGACGCCGACGAAATCCTCACCCTCACCCGGCAGGGCCTCGCCTTCTACGCGAAGGCGTTCGCGATGCCCTTCCCGCAGCGCAGGTACGACCAGGTGTTCATGCCCGAGTTCGGCGGCGCGATGGAGAACTACGGCTGCGTGACCTGGTCGGACGCTTTCCTGCGGCGGGCCGAGCCGACACCGGCCGAGCGCGAGCTGCTCGCGGTGGTGCTGCTGCACGAGATGGCCCACATGTGGTTCGGCAACATCGTCACCATGCGCTGGTGGGACGACCTCTGGCTGAACGAGGCCTTCGCCGAGTTCGCCTGTCACTGGGCCGCCGAGGGCGCCACCCGCTACACCGACGCCTGGGCGGGCCACCTGCTCAGCGGCAAGGTCAGGGCGTACCTCTCCGACCAGGGCCCGGTCTCGCACCCGATCCACCAGCCCATCCACGACGTCGCCCAGGCCGCGTCGATCTTCGACAACATCACCTACCCCAAGGGCGCCTCCGTCCTCCTCCAGCTGATGACCTACGTCGGCGAGGACCGCTTCCGCACCGGCATGGCCGCCTACTTCGCCCGGCACGCCTGGGGCACCACCACCCTCCAGGACCTGATCGACGCCCTCGCCGAGGCCGGCGGCCGTGACCTGACCGGCTGGCGCAAGGCCTGGCTGGAGACCGCGGGCACCGACCGCTTCACCCTGGAGCGCGACGGCGACACCGTCACCCTGCTCGCCGACGGCAGCCCGCGCCCCCAGGTCCTCGCGGTCGGCGCGTACGCCCGCAGCGGCGACGCCCTGGAACGCACCGCGCTGGTCCGCGTCGAGGTCACCGAGGCCCGCACCCCGGTCACCGGCCTTCCCACCACGTCCGACCTCCTCCTGGTCAACGACGACGACCTCACCTTCGCCACCACCCGCCCGGACCCCACGGCCCGGGACACCCTCTTCCGCGCGGCGGGCCTGCTGCCCACCGCCATCGCGCGGGGCGTGGCCGCCGCCACCGTCTGGGACATGCTCACGGCCGGCGACGCCACGGCGGCCGAGGCCGGCCACTGCCTCACCGCGGTCCTCGCGGCCGAGACGTCCGACGCCGTGATCGAGCCCTACCTCACCCTCGTCACCAACATCGCCGAGCTCTGGGCGCCGCCCGCCGAACGCCCCGCGCTGACCGAGGGCGTGGCCGCGGCCTGCCGGCGACTCGCCGCCGACCCGGGCCGCCGCCAGGTCGCCCTGCGCGGCCTCGCCCGCACCGCGACCGGCGCCGAGGACCTGGCCTGGCTCCGTGAGCAGGCCGGTGACGACGTCGACCTGCACTGGCGCGCGCTCGTCCGCGAGGCCGAACTCGGCGGCGACGTCACCGCCGAGTCCGAAGCCCTGCTCGAACGCGACACCGACCCCGACGCCTGGATCCGCGCCCTCACCGTCCGGGCCGCCCTCCCCGATCCGGCCGCGAAGGCCGAGGTCTGGCAGCGGCTGGCCGTGGACCGCGAGGTCCCCGTCGCGGCGGTCTCCGCGGTGGCCGCGGCCTTCTGGCGCCCCGGCCAGGACGCCTGGCTCGCCCCCTACGCCGAGCGCTACCTGGCGGTGGTCCCGGACCTGGAGCAGGGCGGCATGATCCCGGCGATGACCTACACCTCCCACCTCTTCCCGCCGCATGCCGTCGACGCCGTGTACATCGACAGGGTCCGCCAGGCCGCCAGGGAGGCCGCCCCGGTCGTCCGCAACACCCTTCTGGAGCGCGCGGACACCGTCCGCCGCATGCTCCGTGCCCGGGTCGCGAACGCCTGACCCCGGCGGGGCGGTCCGGCCGGGGCCCCGCCGGGCCCCGGCCGATCGTTCGGTTCCGGCCAAACCCATGGTCGCCGGGCCCTCGCCGACGATCAACCCCTGTGGAAAACCTCGGCCGCGGCCTGTGGAAAACTTGCGCAGCACGGTCGACGGAAGACTCCGGACGCCGTATGACCTGGGATGATTCCGGGTCGGCGGCTCCGGTGCCTCGGAGCGGAAGGGCCGTCGGCCGTGCCCGGAGTGGTGATGGCCACGCCGTCGGCCTCCTCCCCGGGGCTGCGCCCGGTGGCCGGTGCTGAGTACCGTTCCGTGCGAGTGCCGGGCAGCGGCACACGGCGCGGCGCCGGATCGGGGCCGCCCGGACGGCGCGGTGGAATCGGGGAACGGGGCGGCATGGACGACGCGTACGACGAGGGCGTGGACGCCCGGCACGGGCCGGACGCCCCGAGCGGGACGCGTGCCGAGCCCGAGCCCGTCCCACCGGCGCCTCCGGAGCAGCCGCCCTCCGGCCCATCGCTCCCGCCGGAGTCCGCCGCCGTCCCCCGTACCGGCGTCGCCGCCCTCTCTCCCCGCTACCAGATCGGCGCGGCCCTCGCCCTCGCCCTGGTCGCGGTCACCGCCTGCGTGCACCTCGGGATGGTGTTCCTCAGCGTGGCACCGGTGAACACGGTGACCAAGCAGCACGGCAAGGCGATCGAGGACTGGGTGTACCCGGAGTTCGAGCAGAACTGGAAGCTCTTCGCGCCGAACCCGCTGCAGCAGAACATCTCCGTACAGGTGCGCGCCGACGTGCAGATGCCGGACGGCACCACGACCACCACCGGCTGGAACGACCTGTCCGCACAGGACGGCCGGGCCATCGACGGCAGCCTGGTGCCCAGCCACACCGTGCAGAACGAGCTGCGCCGGGCCTGGGACTTCTTCACCTCCACGCACGGCACCGACAACCGTCCGATAGGCCTGCGCGGCTCCCTGTCCGAGCAGTACCTGCGCCGGATCGTCGTGATGCGCATGTACAAGGGGGACGCCACGAGCGAGAAGGGCACCATCGAGCGCGTGCAGGTACGGTCCAGCACCACCAACGTGACCCCGCCCGACTGGAGCGGCGAGAAGGTCTCCGACACGCCCGTCTACCGGGTGCTGCCCTGGTGGACGGTCACGGCCGACGAAGCCAACGGCGGTGTGCGGTGAACCGTGTCGCCCTGTGCCTGTCCCGCGCCATCGCCCGGGTCACCGAGGCTGCGCTCGGCCCGTACCAGACGGCCGTCGTCCGCATCGGCTTCGCCGCCACCTGGCTGCTGTTCCTGCTGCGCGAGTACCCGCACCGCCAGGAGCTGTACGGCCCCCACGCCACCTGGAGCTTCGACCTCGCCCAGCAGCTGACCGCCGACAACCACGCCTTCACGGCGCTGCTGGCCTCCGACAGCAACGCCTTCTTCGAGGTCTGCTACTTCCTCGCCGTCGTCGCCGGCGCGCTGCTGCTGGTGGGCTGGCGAACCCGGGCCACGTCCCTGTTCTTCATGATCGGCGTGCTGTCCCTGCAGAACCGCAGCGTCTTCGTGGGTGACGGCGGCGACAACGTGCTGCACCTGATGTCCTTCTACCTGGTGTTCACGCGCTGCGGCCAGGTGTGGTCCCTGGACGCGCGCCGGGCGGCCCGTGCGGACGCGGCTCGCGCGCGTGGCGAGCGGGTGGCCTCCGACCCGGTGGGCCCCGTCCTGTGGGCGGTGTCGGGTCTCGTCCTGCTCGCGGCGGCCCTCACCGGCCGTACCGGAGGCGGTTGGCTGGTCCCGGCCGTGCTGTGGGCGACCTGGGTGGGCACCGCCCTGTGGTGGGCGGCCGACCGCCGGGGACGCACGTCCGAGCCCCGCATCCTGTTCGACGTCATCGCCAACATCCTGCACAACGGCGCCGTGTTCGTGATCATGGCCGAGGCCTGCCTGATCTACGCCACCGCCGGCTGGTACAAGATCCAGGGCTCCCGCTGGCAGGACGGCACCGCCGTCTACTACCCGCTCCACCTGGACTACTTCTCGCCCTGGCCGGCCCTCGCCGACCTGCTGTCCGCCAACGGCACGATGGTGATGCTGGTGACCTACGGGACGGTCATCGTGCAGGTCGCCTTCCCGTTCACGCTGTTCAACCGGCGGGTCAAGAACGTGCTGCTGGCCGCGATGATGACCGAGCACGCGGTGATCGCGGTCGTGCTCGGCCTGCCGTTCTTCTCGCTGGCCATGATCGCGGCGGACTCCGTCTTCCTGCCGACGTCCTTCCTGCACCGGGTCGGCGGCTGGGCGGCACGCGCGCGTGAGCGCGTCCTGCGCAGGACCGCCCCGGAGCTGCCCGTGCAACGCTCGCCGGAGCCCGACGAACAGCCCCGCGTAGGCTTCGGGGCATGACCGACCCCCTGGACCACTGGGCGCGGCTGGCCGGCTCGGCCGTCCTCCTCGACGGCTTCCACGCCCTCAAGCACGCGCTGCGCTTCGGCGCGGAGGTGCCGGTGGCGGTCACGGCGGACCGGGGGGCGGCGCTGGCCCTGGCGGGCGAGCTGGCGCCGGACGTACGGGAGGCGCTGGCCGCGCTGCTGACGGAGGTGCCCGCGCAGACGTACGCGTCCCTGGTCCCGCGCCCGCACCCCACGGCCGTGGCCGCCCTGGCGGTACGGTCGTCCCGCGAGGCCAACCTGCGCGAGCTGGCGCGCGTCCCGCGCACGGCCCCCGTGGTGGTCCTCGACGAGCCGCGCAACCTCGGCAACGCGGGTGCGGTGATCCGCCTCGCGGCGGGCTTCGGGGCGACCGGTGTCATCACGACCGGCACCCTCGACCCCTGGCACCCGACGGTCGTCCGCGGCGGCGCGGGCCTCCACTTCGCCACGGCGGTGGAACGCCTGACGGTGCCCGAGCTACCGGAGGGCCCGCTGTACGCGCTCGATCCGGAGGGCGAGGACATCAGGGGGCTGAAGCTCCCCGACGACGCGATCCTCGCCTTCGGCTCCGAGCGGACGGGACTCTCGCCCGGCCTACGCGCCCGAGCCGACCACCTGCTCCGGCTGCCGATGCGCCCTCAGGTGAGCAGCTACAACCTGGCGACGAGCGTGGCGATGACGCTGTACCACTGGAGTGCCGTGTAGGGGGCCGGGCGCAGGCCCCCCGCAGGGGCGCGGGGAACTGCGCGACCGGCCACGACGGCGCCGCACCGGCCACACGGGCCCCGGCCACGACGGCGGGTGCGGCCCGGCTCGGCACCGCCGGTCAACGCCGTCGTGGCGAAGCGCCGTCGCGGCGGCCGAAGAGTGGCGGCGACCGACGAACACCGACGGCCGGGACAGGAACCGATGCCTGCCGGAGCCGTCGGCCGGTCGCGCCCCGAGCCTGTCCTCGACGTCGGCCGGTCGCGCGCGTAGCGCTCGCCCCGCGAGCGGCCGGTCGCGCGTCCCGTGCCGGCCGGGCGGGCCTGCCGCTCGCGTCGTTCGTGTCCGCGCCCCGCGCGCTACGCCTCCCGGCGCACCTCGATCACCCGGAAGCGGTTGGCGACGAAGGCCCCGTCGCACAGTGCGGCGTTCGCCGCCGCGTTGCCGCCGGAGCCGTGGAAGTCGGAGAAGGCGGCGGTCTGGTTGACGTACACCCCACCGACCAGGTTCAGCGACAGCTGGGCCGCCTCCTCCAGGCAGACCTCCTCCACCGCGCGCTCCACGTCGGCGTCGACCGTGTACGCGCCGACGGTCATGGCGCCCTTGTCCCGGATCGTCCGACGCAGCAGTTCGACCGCGTCGTCGGCCGAGTCGACGGCGACGGCGAAGGACACCGGGCCGAAGCACTCGCTCATGTAGGCGGCCTCGTCGTCCGGCTTGGCGCCGTCCAGCTTCACGATCACCGGCGTGCGCACGACCGCGCCCGGGAACTCCGGGTTGGCGATCTCGCGGGAGGCGAGGGCGACCTCGCCGAGCCCGGCGGCGGCCTCCAGGCGGGCCTTGACGTCGGGGTTGACGATGGCACCGAGCAGCGCGTTGGCGCGGGCGTCGTCGCCGAGCAGGCCGTCGACCGCGCGGGCGAGGTCGGCGACCACCTCGTCGTAGGTCTTCGGACCTTCGTCGGTGCGGATGCCGTCGCGGGGGATCAGCAGGTTCTGCGGGGTGGTGCACATCTGGCCGCTGTAGAGGGAGAGCGAGAAGGCCAGGTTGGCGAGCATGCCCTTGTAGTCGCCGGTCGACTCGACCAGGACCGTGTTGACACCGGCCTTCTCGGTGTACACCTGCGCCTGCCGGGCGTTGGCCTCCAGCCAGTCGCCGAAGGCGGTCGAACCGGTGTAGTCGATGATCTTGATTTCGGGGCGCGTCGCGAGTGTCTTGGCGATGCCCTCGCCGGGGTGCTCCGTCGTCAGCGCCACCAGGTTCGGGTCGAAGCCGGCCTCGGTGAGCACCTGGCGGGCGACCTGGACGGTGAGGGCCAGCGGCAGCACCGCGCGCGGGTGCGGCTTCACGAGGACCGCGTTGCCGGTGGCGAGGGAGGCGAACAGGCCCGGGTAGCCGTTCCACGTCGGGAACGTGTTGCAGCCGATGACCAGCGCGATGCCGCGCGGGACCGGCGTGAACGCCTTCGTCAGCGCGAGCGGGTCGCGCTTGCCCTGCGGCTTGGTCCACTCTGCCGTGTCGGGGGTGCGGACCTGCTCCGCGTAGGCGTAGGCCACCGCCTCCAGGCCGCGGTCCTGGGCGTGCGGGCCGCCCGCCTGGAACGCCATCATGAACGCCTGGCCGCTGGTGTGCATGACCGCGTGCGCGAACTCGTGCGTCCGGTCGCTGATCCGCTTGAGGATCTCCAGGCACACCACCGCGCGCACCTCCGCGCCCGCGTCGCGCCACGCGCGCTGCCCCGCCCGCATCGCCGGCAGCAGTGTGTCGACGTCGGCATGCGGGTAGGTCACGCCCAGCTCGATGCCGTACGGGGAGACCTCGCCGCCGGTCCAGTCGTCGGTGCCGGGCTGCCCGAGGTCGACGCGGGTGCCGAGGAGGGCGTCGAAGGCGGCCTTGCCCGCCGCCGCGTCCAGGCTGCCGTGCTCGCCGTAGGCCTTGGGGTGCTCGGGGTGGGGGGACCAGTACGCGCGCGTGCGGATCGCCTCCAGCGCCTGGTCAAGCGTGGGCCGGTGGGTGGCGATCAGCTCGTGCACGGTGAGTTCGGCGGTCATGCGGGACCAACTCCTCGTCTGATGAGCTCCCCTTGAAGCTCATGACCTGGGCGGAAACGGCCGGACAGAGTTAGAGTAACCGAACGATCGGTCGGGACAAGGGGGCCTGCCGCATCTGTGGAAAACCCCGTGCGGGAGGATCGCGGACATGACAGCACTCGACCTCAGCAGCACCGTGGGAGTCGTCGGCACCGGCACCATGGGCCAGGGCATCGCCCAGGTCGCACTCGTCGCGGGCCATCCCGTCCGGCTGTACGACACCGTGCCCGGTCGAGCCGGGGAGGCGGCCGCGGCGATCGTCGCCCGCCTCGACCGGCTCGTCGCGAAGGACCGGATGACGGCCGCCGCCCGGGACGCCGCCCGCGCCCGGCTGCTGCCCGCCGACGAGCTCGCCGAGTTCGCCGACTGCACGCTGGTCGTGGAGGCCGTGCTGGAGCGGCTGGAGGCCAAGCAGGACCTGTTCCGGGCGCTCGAGGGCATCGTCGGCGAGGACTGTCTGCTCGCCACCAACACCTCCTCTCTGTCGGTGACGGCCATCGGCGGCGCCCTGCGCAACGCCTCCCGCCTGGTCGGCCTGCACTTCTTCAACCCGGCCCCGCTGCTGCCGCTGGTGGAGGTCGTCTCCGGTTTCGCCACCGACGTCACGTCGGCCACGCGCGCGTACGAGACCGCCCGCTCCTGGGGCAAGACGCCGGTGGCCTGCGCGGACACCCCCGGCTTCATCGTCAACCGCATCGCGCGGCCCTTCTACGCCGAGGCGTTCGCGGTCTACGAGGCGCAGGCCGCCGACGCGGCGACCATCGACGCGGTGCTGCGCGAGAGCGGCGGCTTCCGGATGGGCGCCTTCGAACTGACCGACCTGATCGGCCAGGACGTCAACGAATCCGTCACGCACTCCGTGTGGCAGGCGTTCTTCCAGGACGTCCGCTTCACGCCCTCCCTGGCCCAGCGCCGGCTGGTCGAGTCCGGCAGGCTCGGCCGCAAGACCGGACACGGCTGGTACGACTACGCGGACGACGCCGAGGCCGCCGAACCGCACACCGCCGAGCCCGCCGACCGGCCCGCCTACGTCGTCGCCGAGGGCAGCCTGGGCCCGGCGGCCGAGCTGCTCGGGATGATCCGCGAGGCCGGCATCCAGGTCCGCGAGGAGGACGAGGACCACGGCACCCGCCTGGTCCTGCCCAGCGGTGGCCAGCTGGTCCTCGCCGACGGCCAGACCTCGGTGGAGTTCCGGGACGTCGTCTACTTCGACCTCGCCCTCGACTACCGCCGCGCCACCCGCATCGCCCTGTCCGCCGGCCACGACACCCTGCCGCAGACCCTCGGCGAGGCGATCGGCCTCTTCCAGGCGCTCGGCAAGAAGGTCAGCGTCATCGGTGACGTGCCCGGGATGATCGTCGCCCGCACGGTCGCCCGGATCGTCGACCTCGCGCACGACGCCGTCGCCAAGGGCGTCGCCACCGAGGAGGACGTCGACACCGCGATGCGCCTGGGCGTCAACTACCCGCTCGGCCCGTTCGAGTGGAGCCGCCGCCTCGGCCGCGACTTCGCCTACGACCTCCTCGACGACCTCCACCTGCGTGATCCGAGCGGCCGCTACGCGCCCTCCCTCGCGCTCTACCGGCACGCCTACGCCACCGAGAAGCGGGAGGGCGCCTCATGACCACCGCCAAGCGCGACACCTACACCCCCGAGACCCTGCTCTCGGTGGCCGTCCAGGTCTTCAACGAACGCGGCTACGACGGCACCTCCATGGAGCACCTCTCCAAGGCGGCCGGCATCTCCAAGTCGTCGATCTACCACCACGTCGCCGGCAAGGAGGAGCTGCTGCGCCGCGCGGTCAGCCGGGCCCTGGACGGCCTGTTCGCGATCCTCGACGAGGAGCACGCGCGCGTGGGCTCCGCCGCCGACCGCCTGGAGCACGTCGTGCGGCGCATGGTCGAGGTGCTGATCACCGAACTGCCCTACGTGACGCTGCTGCTGCGGGTGCGCGGCAACACCGACACCGAGCGGTGGGCGCTGGAGCGGCGCCGGGACTTCGACCACCGGGTGGCCGACCTGCTGAAGGCGGCCGCGGCCGAGGGCGACATACGCGGTGACGTCGAGGTGCGCCTCGCGACCCGGCTGGTCTTCGGCATGGTCAACTCGATCGTGGAGTGGTACCGCCCGGACAGCCGCGGCGCCAGCGAGCGCGAGGTCTCCGACGCGGTCGTCCGGCTGGTCTTCTCCGGCCTGCGCGCGCACTGAGCCGGCCGTCCCCGGCAGCTGTCCTCGGTAGCTGTCCTCGGCCGCCGTCCCCGGCAGCCGTCCTCAGCGGTCCTCCGGCTCCAGGTCCTCCTCCTCGAACACCAGCAGGGTGCGGGTGCTGAGCACTTCGGGGATGGCCTGGAGGCGGGTCAGCACCAGCTCGCGCAGCGCCCGGTTGTCGGGCGTGTGCACCAGGAGCAGGACGTCGAAGTCCCCGCCCACCAGGGCGATGTGGGAGGCGCCGGGCAGCTGCCGCAGCTGCTCGCGCACGGTCCGCCAACTGTTCTGGACGATCTTCAGCGTGATGTACGCCGAGGTTCCCTGACCGGCCCGTTCATGGTCCACCCGGGCGCCGAAACCGCGGATCACCCCGTCCTCGACGAGCCGGTTGATACGCGCGTAGGCGTTGGCGCGCGAGACATGGACGCGTTCGGCGACCGACCGTATCGACGCCCTGCCGTCCGCCTGCAGGATCTGCAGGATGTCCTGGTCGATGGCGTCCAGCGGGCGCGCGGGCGGCAGCGCCGCCTGGTCCTGCGGGCCCTCGGCCATTTGTTCAGGTGCCATGTCCCCCCGCCTCCCTACCATGGACGTACTGCGTTCATTCCAGGTTGTGGAGAACCGTTTGTCCACAGCCTGGAGGTGCCTGTAGCCAAAATGTGCCGACGACCGAACAATCGGTAGGTGGGACGGGTCATAGGCGACCCGTCTCCCGTAGCCACCCCCACAAGGAGGTGCCGTCATGACGGTCATGGAGCAGCGCGGCGCGTATCGCCCGTCGCCGCCGCCCGCCTGGCAGCCCCGGACGGACCCCGCGCCGCTGCTGCCCGACGAGCGCCCGTACCGCGTCCTCGGAACGGAGGCGGCCGCCAAGGCCGACCCGGAGCTGCTGCGCCGGCTGTACACCCAGCTCGTCCGCGGCCGCAGGTACAACGCCCAGGCGACCGCCCTCACCAAACAGGGCCGTCTCGCCGTCTACCCCTCCAGCACGGGCCAGGAGGCCTGCGAGGTCGCCGCCGCGCTCGCCCTCGAAGACCGCGACTGGCTCTTCCCCAGCTACCGCGACACCCTCGCGGTGGTCGCCCGCGGCGTGGACCCCGTCGAGGCGCTCACCCTGCTCCGCGGCGACTGGCACACCGGTTACGACCCCTACGCCCACCGCGTGGCCCCCCTCTCCACCCCCCTCGCCACCCAGCTCCCGCACGCCGTCGGCCTCGCCCACGCGGCCCGCCTCAAGGGCGACGACGTGGTCGCGCTCGCCATGGTCGGCGACGGCGGCACCAGCGAGGGCGACTTCCACGAGGCGCTGAACTTCGCCGCCGTCTGGCAGGCCCCGGTCGTCTTCCTGGTCCAGAACAACGGCTTCGCCATCTCCGTCCCGCTCGCCAAGCAGACCGCCGCGCCCTCCCTGGCCCACAAGGCCGTCGGATACGGCATGCCGGGCCGCCTGGTCGACGGCAACGACGCGGCCGCCGTCCACGAGGTCCTCGCCGACGCCGTGCGGCACGCGCGCGAGGGCGGCGGCCCCACCCTGGTGGAGGCGATCACCTATCGGATCGACGCCCACACCAACGCGGACGACGCCACCCGCTACCGCGGCGACACCGAGGTCGACGCCTGGCGCGACCACGACCCGATCCTCCTCCTGGAGCGCGAGCTGACCGACCGCGGACTGCTCGACGAGGACTTCGCCGGCCGCACCCGTGAGGACGCCGAGACCATGGCCGCCGACCTGCGCGAGCGCATGAACCGCGACCCCGGACTCGACCCCATGCACCTCTTCGACCAGGTGTACGCGGAGACCACCACACAACTGCGCGAACAGCGCGCCCTGCTCCGCGCCGAGCTGGACGCCGAGCAGCAGGACCAGGAAGGCGGGCCGCGATGACGACCGTCGCCGTCAAGCCCGCCACCATGGCGCAGGCGCTCACCCGCGCGCTGCGGGACGCCATGGCCGCCGACCCCGCCGTGCACGTCATGGGCGAGGACGTCGGCACCCTCGGCGGGGTCTTCCGGGTCACCGACGGCCTCGCCAAGGAGTTCGGCGAGGCCCGCTGCACCGACACCCCCCTCGCGGAGGCCGGCATCCTCGGCGCCGCCGTCGGCATGGCCATGTACGGGCTGCGCCCGGTCGTGGAGATGCAGTTCGACGCCTTCGCCTACCCCGCCTTCGAGCAACTCATCAGCCACGTCTCGCGGATGCGCAACCGCACCCGCGGCCGGATGCCCCTCCCGATCACCGTCCGGATCCCCTACGGCGGCGGCATCGGCGGCGTCGAGCACCACAGCGACTCCTCCGAGGCCTACTACATGGCCACCCCCGGCCTGCACGTCGTCACCCCCGCCACCGTCGCCGACGCCTACGGCCTGCTGCGCCGGTCCATCGCCTCCGACGACCCGGTCGTCTTCCTCGAACCCAAGCGCCTGTACTGGTCCAAGGACGCCTGGAACCCCGAGCACCCGACGGACGTTGAACCCATCGGCCGCGCGGTGGTGCGCCGAACCGGGCGCAGCGCCACGCTCATCACCTACGGCCCGTCCGTACCGGTCTGCCTCGAAGCCGCCGAGGCCGCCCGGGCGGAGGGCTGGGACCTGGAAGTCGTCGACCTGCGCTCCCTGGTGCCGTTCGACGACGAGACGGTCTGCGCCTCCGTACGGCGCACCGGGCGAGCGGTCGTCGTACACGAGTCGGGCGGGTTCGGCGGCCCGGGAGGGGAGATCGCGGCACGCGTGACCGAGCGCTGCTTCCACCACCTGGAGGCGCCGGTGCTGCGCGTGGCCGGGTTCGACATTCCCTACCCGCCGCCGATGCTGGAGCGTCACCACCTGCCCGGCGTGGACCGCATCCTGGACGCGGTGGCGCGTCTGCAGTGGGAGGCCGAGGGCTGATGGCACAGGTGCTGGAGTTCAAACTGCCCGACCTCGGGGAGGGGCTCACCGAGGCGGTGATCGTGACCTGGCTGGTCCAGGTCGGCGAGGTCGTCGCGATCGACCAGCCGGTCGTCGAGGTCGAGACGGCCAAGGCGATGGTCGAGGTCCCCTGCCCCTACGGCGGTGTGGTCACCGCCCGCTTCGGCGAAGAGGGCACCGAACTGCCCGTCGGCGCCCCGCTCCTGACGGTCGCCGTCGGCGAGGCGACCACCGTCCCCGAGGCCGAGGGCTCGGGCAACGTGCTGGTGGGATACGGCACGGGGACGCCTCCGGCGCGCCGCCGCAGGGTCCGCAACACCGCCCCGGAGCGGGCCAACGGCTCGGCCGACCGGGGCAGCACCCGGGAACCGGCGCCCCACACCGCCCTCGCCGAAGCGGAAAAGGCCCCCCACGCCCAGGTGCCCGCGTCGCCCACGTCGCCCACTCTGCTCACCGAGGGCCCCGTCCCGGTGATCTCCCCCCTGGTCCGCCGCCTCGCCCGGGACAACGACCTGGACCTGCGCGGGCTGTCCGGCTCGGGCCCCGACGGCCTGATCCTGCGCGCCGACGTGGAGGACGCCCTGCGGGTCGGCGCGGCCCGCGCCGCCGCCCCCACCCTCGCCCCCAGGACCCCGGCCCCCACCTCCAACGGCCTCTCCGGTACCCGTGTCCCGCTCAAGGGCATCCGGGGCGCGGTCGCCGACAAGCTGTCCCGCAGCCGCCGGGAGATCCCCGACGCGACCTGCTGGGTGGACGCCGACGCGACCGAGCTGATGCGCGCCCGCACCGCGATGAACGCGGCGGCGGGCCCGAGGATCTCTCTCCTCGCGCTCCTCGCCCGGATCTGCACCGCGGCCCTGGCCCGCCACCCCGAACTGAACTCCTACGTCGACGCCGAGGCCCGCGAGATCGTCCAACTCGACCACGTCCACCTTGGCTTCGCCGCCCAGACCGAACGCGGTCTCGTCGTCCCCGTGGTCCGCGACGCCCACGCCCGCGACGCCGAGTCACTGACCGCGGAGTTCGCCCGCCTGACCGAGTCGGCCCACGCCGGCACGCTCACCCCCACGGACCTCACGGGCGGCACCTTCACGCTCAACAACTACGGAGTCTTCGGCGTCGACGGCTCCACCCCGATCATCAACCACCCCGAGGCGGCCATGCTCGGCGTGGGCCGCATCACCCCGAAGCCCTGGGTCCACGAGGGCGAGCTGGCGGTCCGCCAGGTCGTGCAGCTGTCCCTGACCTTCGACCACAGGGTCTGCGACGGCGGCACGGCAGGAGGCTTCCTGCGGTACGTGGCCGACTGCGTGGAACAGCCGACGGTACTCCTGAGGACGCTCTGAGCGCCCCCGCCTGACGGGGCGCCGGGGGGTACCCCCGCCCCTCAGGCGCACGCCACCACACCCTCCACATCCCACGCCTCCCACCGGTTCCCCGTGATCGGAACGCCCCCCATACTCGAAAGGTGACCGCCACCGACCGACCCCCCTACGACGCGATCGTGCTGGCCGGCGGCGCCGCAAGGCGCCTCGGCGGAACCGACAAGCCCTCCGTCCGGGTGGGCGGCCGCACCCTCCTCGACCGCGTCCTCGCCGCCTGCGCCGGCGCGCTGCAGACCGTCGTCGTGGCGGCCCCCCGTCCCACCTCCCGCCCGGTCCGCTGGACCCGCGAGGACCCCCCGGGCGGCGGCCCGGTCGCCGCCCTCGACGCCGGCCTGCGTCACACCACCGCCGACCTCGCGGTCGTACTCTCCGCGGACCTCCCGTTCCTCGAAGAGGCGACCGTGGACCGCCTGTTGGCGACCCTGCACACGACCGCCGCGGACGGCGCCCTGCTCACCGACGCCGACGGCCGGGACCAGCCCCTCGTCGCGGCCTACCGCACCGGCGCACTCCGCCACGCCCTCTCGGCCCTGGCCGGAGACAGCGGCACCGGCCTCACCGGCCTCCCCCTGCGGCGCCTGACCGCCGCACTGAACCTCACCCGCGTCCCGGACCCGCCCGCGTCCTTCGACTGCGACACCTGGGACGACATCGCCGACGCCAGGGCACGCATCAGGGAGCATGGGCACGTGTTGGATGAATGGATCTCCGCAGTCAAGGACGAACTGGGCATCGACCTGGACGTCGACATCCGCCTGCTGCTCGACCTGGCCAGGGACGCCGCGCACGGCGTGGACCGCCCCGCCGCCCCGCTGACCACCTTCCTCGTCGGCTACGCGGCCGCGCAGGGCAAGGGCGGCCCCGAGGCGGTCGCCGAGGCGGCCCACAAGGCCGCCGCGCTGGCCCTCCGCTGGGCGCAGGAGGCCGATGCCGCCACCGACGGACAGGGCCCCGGCAACCCAGGCCCCGGACCCGGCCGGTGACCGCCCCCGGCACCCGGTCCGGCACCCCCGCCGCCGCGCACACCGACGACGATCTCGACGTCGAGGAGGCACTCGCCCTCGTGAGAGAGCCCCGAGAGCCCCGAGAGCCCCGAGAGCCCCGCGGCGCCAGGGAGCCCCGCCCGGACGCGCCCGCGACACCCACCCCGCACGGCGAGCACGCGCACGGCGGTCACTCGGCCCGTCGCCACCGCGCCACCCCCTGGCCCCTGGCCCGCGAGACCGCCGCCCGCGCCGCCCGGTCCGTGGCCCGGTCCGGAGCCCGCCGCGCCCCCGTCTCGGTTCCGCTGGCGGACGCCCTCGGCCTCACCCTCTCCGCCCCGCTGGACGCGCTCACCGACCTGCCCTCCTTCGACACCTCCGCGATGGACGGGTGGGCGGTCGCCGGCCCCGGGCCCTGGGACGTCCGAGAGGAAGGCGTACTGGCCGGGCACGCGCAGCCCGAACCACTCACCGACGGCGAGGCGGTCCGTATCGCCACCGGCGCCCGGATCCCGGGGGACACCACCGCGGTGCTGCGCAGCGAGCACGGCCGTCTCGACGCCCAGGGCCGGCTGCACCCCACCCGCGAGGTGGTGCACGGTCAGGACATCCGCCCGCGCGGCCAGGAGTGCCGCAGCGGCGACCAGTTGCTGCCCGTCGGCACCCTGGTCACCCCGGCCGTTCTCGGCCTGGCCGCGGCCGCCGGATACGACACCGTCACCGTCGTCCCCCGTCCCCGGGTCGAAGTCCTGGTCCTGGGCGACGAGTTGCTGACCGAAGGACTCCCGCGCGACGGACTGATCCGGGACGCGCTCGGCCCGATGCTCCCGCCCTGGCTGCGCGCGCTCGGCGCCGAGGTCACCACCGTCCGCCGGCTCGGCGACGACGCCAGGGCCCTGCACAAGGCGATCACCTCGTCGACGGCCGATCTCGTGATCACGACGGGCGGCACCGCGTCCGGCCCGGTCGACCACATCCACCCCACCCTGGAACGCATCGGCGCCGAACTCCTCGTCGACGGCGTCAAGGTGCGCCCGGGCCACCCCATGCTGCTGGCCCGCACCAAGGAGAACCAGCACCTCGTCGGCCTCCCCGGCAACCCCCTGGCGGCCGTCTCCGGCCTGCTCACCCTCGCCGAACCCCTGCTGCGCACCCTCGCCGCCCACCCGGCCCCGGAGCCGTACACCGTGCCCCTGGCGGAGGCGACGCACGGGCACCCGTACGACACCCGGCTCATCCCGGTCGTCCTGCGGGGTGACACCGCGGTCCCGTTGCACTACAACGGCCCGGCCATGCTCCGCGGCATCGCCGCCGCCGACGCGCTCGCGGTCGTGGCGCCGGGCGGAGCACCGCAGGGCGCGGAGACGGAACTTCTCGACCTGCCGTGGGCGGCCGCGGGCATCGGAGTCTGTTTCACGTGAAACTTCCCGGCCATGACGCCATCGCCCGCCAGGCGGACGAACACCTGGTGACCCATCGGGTGAAACTCCCGACGAAGGTGGTGGAGCGACCGATCCGCCAGGTCGCCAAGCGGCTCTCCATGGCCCTGCTGGTGCTGGTCGCCACCGCGCTGATCGTCTACGCCGACCGCGACGGCTACACCGACAACTCCGACCGCTCGGTCGACCTCCTAGACGCCTTCTACTACGCGACCGTCACCCTCTCCACCACGGGCTACGGCGACATCACCCCGGTCAGCGACAGTGCGCGGCTCACCAACATCTTCGTCATCACGCCCCTGCGGGTGCTGTTCCTGATCATCCTGGTCGGCACCACGCTCGAAGTCCTCACCGAGCGCACCCGGGAGGAATGGCGCCTGAACCGCTGGAGGTCGACCTTGCGGGACCACACCGTCGTCGTCGGGTTCGGGACGAAGGGACGGTCGGCCATCCAGACCGTCTGTGTGACCGGGCTGAAGAAGGAGCAGGTGGTGGTGGTCGACCCGAGCTCCAGGGTGATCGAGGCGGCCACCGCCGACGGCTACGCGGGGGTGGTGGGCGACGCGACCCGCAGCGAGGTCCTGAAGCGGGCCGAGGTGCAGCGGGCACGGCAGATCATCATCGCGACCCAGCGTGACGACACCGCCGTGCTGGTGGCCCTGACGGCCCGCCAGCTCAACAAGTCCGCGAAGATCGTGGCCGCGGTCCGCGAGGAGGAGAACGCGCCGCTGCTCAAGCAGTCCGGTGCCGACGCCGTCATCACCAGCGCCAGCGCGGCCGGGCGGCTGCTCGGCTTGTCCGTGCTCAGTCCGGCCGCCGGCATGGTCATGGAGGACCTCATCCAGCAGGGCAGCGGCCTGGACCTCGTGGAACGCCCCGCGGTCAAGGCCGAGGTCGGCAAGACACCGCGGGAGACGGCCGACCTGGTGGTGAGCGTCGTACGCGGACACCGGGTGCTCGGGTACGACGATCCGGCCGTCGGCACCATCCAGGCGACGGACCGGCTGATCACCATCGTGCGGGCCTCGCCGGCCAGCCGGGTCGCCCCGGACGTACGACCGCTGCCCCGCGCCTGACCGGGCGAGTCGCCGGTGACGTCACCAGCGGGGGCCGGACGGGCGGGGAGTAGCGTCGGCCGCATGTATGCGATCACGATTCCCGAACCTGGTGGACCCGAGGCACTGGTGTGGAACGAGGTCCCCGATCCCGTACCCGGCGAGGGCGAGGTGCTGGTCGAGGTGGTGGCGAGCGCCGTCAACCGCGCCGACATCATGCAGCGACAGGGCTACTACGACCCGCCGCCGGGCGCCTCCCCGTACCCCGGCCTCGAGTGCTCCGGGCGGATCGCCGCGCTCGGCCCGGGTGTCTCCGGCTGGTCGGTCGGCGACGAGGTGTGCGCGCTGCTCGCGGGCGGCGGCTACGCCGAGAAGGTCGCCGTGCCGGCCGGACAGCTCCTGCCGGTGCCTGAGGGCCTGGACCTGAAGCAGGCGGCGGCGCTGCCCGAGGTGGCCTGCACGGTCTGGTCGAACGTCTTCATGATCGCCCACCTGCGCCCCGGCGAGACCCTGCTCGTGCACGGCGGCTCAAGCGGCATCGGCACCATGGCGATCCAGCTGGGCAAGGCGGTCGGAGCCAAGGTCGCGGTCACCGCGGGCACGAAGGAGAAGCTGGACTTCTGCGCCGAGCTCGGTGCGGACATCCTCGTCAACTACCGCGAGCAGGACTTCGTCGCCGAGGTGAAGCAGGCCACCGGCGGTGCGGGGGCCGACGTCATCCTGGACAACATGGGCGCCAAGTACCTGGACCGCAACATCCAGGCGCTCGCGTCCAACGGGCGGCTCGCGATCATCGGCATGCAGGGCGGGGTCAAGGGCGAGCTGAACATCGGCGCGCTGCTCGGCAAGCGGGCCGCGATCAGCGCGACCTCGCTGCGCGCCCGTCCGCTCGCCGAGAAGGCGGCCATCGCCGCGGCGGTCCGGGAGCACGTGTGGCCGTTGATCACCCAGGGCCACGTCCGTCCGGTCGTCGACCGGGAGCTGCCGATGGCGGAGGCGGCGCAGGCCCATCGGGTGGTCGAGGCCAGCGAGCACATCGGCAAGGTCCTGCTGGTCGCCCCGTAGCGCGCCTCAGCTCCGCCGTACCCGGAGGCCGACGAAGGCGAGGCCGAGCCCGAGGCCGATCAGGACCAGGCCGCTGCCGAGCGGAAGGACCTGCAGCACGGGCTCGGTCTCGTCGTCCTGGCCCGCGCCCATCGCCTGGCCCGTCGTAGGGTGCGGCTGGGGCGAGGCGGGCGCCAGGACGGCCTCCCGGGGCGGCTGGGCGGAGGTGGCCGCCGGGCTGGCGGCGCCGCTCCCCTCGGGCTCCGTCGCCGTCCCTTCGCCGGGACCATCCTGGTCGTCCGGGTCGTCGGCGCTGCCGGGGGCGTCCGGGTCGTGGGGATCGTCCGGGTCCTGGTCCTCGACCTTCGTCCCCGGTCCCTGGGGCCGTCCCGGTCGCATCCGGCCCTCGCCCGGCACGGTGCCGGCCAGCGACGGCTCGGAGGTGGCCGAGGCGCGGGCGGAGGCCGAGGGCACCGGCGAGGGGCCGTATCCGACCGCCGTGCCGCACGGCAGCAGGACCGCCGCGAGGGCGAGCAGCAGCCGGACGACCAGTGGCCGGACGAGCGCCGGCCGTACCTGACCGAGCGGCCGGTCGCCGGCGCGGGGGAATCGCAGCCTTGGAGTCACGTCGGTGACCTCCTGGAACACAGTCGTCGTGCGGGCCGACGATCACCAGCGTCACATTCGACGACAGAACCGGCATTTCCGATGCGGCCGAAGGGGCTACGGCCGGTCCTGGGCGGTTCCGGGGGGTGGATCAGTCCTCATGGGGGGCACCACGGAGGTGAGGTGCAGGGGTGCGAGAGAATGGCGGCATGGAGATGCCGAGGAACGAACGGTCGCCCGAGAATCCACAGATCCTGGTCGTGGGCCAGGACGGGATGGCACTCGGTGGCGGCAACGGGGACGAGGACTCCCGCGAGATCCCGGTGACGGAGATGGTGGAGCAGCCTGCCAAGGTCATGCGGATCGGCAGCATGATCAAGCAGCTCCTCGAGGAGGTGCGCGCCGCTCCCCTCGACGAGGCGAGCCGGGCCCGGCTCAAGGAGATCCACGCCAGCTCGGTGAAGGAGCTGGAGGACGGTCTGGCGCCGGAGCTGGTGGAGGAGCTGGAGCGCCTCTCGCTGCCCTTCAACGAGAACGCGACCCCTTCGGACGCGGAACTGCGCATCGCGCAGGCCCAGTTGGTGGGCTGGCTGGAGGGGCTGTTCCACGGGATCCAGACCACCCTGTTCGCCCAGCAGATGGCCGCCCGCGCGCAGCTGGAGTCGATGCGGCGCGCGCTGCCCCCGGGCGTCGGCCACGAGGGCGAGGAGCACGGGCCGGCCGGCCGCTCCGGCGGGCCGTACCTCTAGAGACCCCCGGACACCCCTGGACGGCGAAGGGCCCGGCGGACAGCCGCCGGGCCCTTTCTACCGCGTCGTGCACGGCGGAGCGCTTCAAAGAGCGGCCGTCATGTCGGAGCGCTCCATGAACAGCACCCGCCACGTCGTCAGAGCGTTCCGCGTCGGGGTGCCCCGTGTCGGCGGCCCCCGCCTCAGCCCGTCGCCGGGTTGCCCGTCGACACCCTGAGCTCGATGGTCGGCACGTCCTGCGGGTCGACATCCGTACCGGCGGACGGGAACTGTGCCATGACCGCGCCGTCGCCGTACGTGTCCTCGTCCACGGAGACGATCTTCATTCGCCAGCCGGCGGCCTGGAAGCACTCCTTGACCGACTTGATGTACTTGAACTTGAAGTCCGGGACCTGGATCTTGTCCGGGTCGTCGTAGGACTCCTGCGGTTCGGTGCACTCGGTCGTGTCGACGGTCTTCGAGGTGTCGGGCCCGCGGTAGCCCGAGGCGTGCGAGGCCGCGGCACTCGCGCTGCCGCCCCCGCTGCCGCCCCTGCTGCCGCCGCTGTCGTCATCGCCGCCGGTGTTCAGCGCCAGTGCCACGACCAGGCCGATCACCGCGACGAGCGACACCGCGATCGACCCGATGACCACCGGCCGGTTGCTCTTCCCGCCGCCACCGCCGCCGCTGCCGGCGCCGGTGGACGGCCCCTGGGGGGTGATGTTGTACGGCGGCGGGGTCGACGGCGCCGGCTGGGCGTACCCGGCCGGGGTCTGGTAGCCCGCCTGCTGCGGATAGCCGTAGGCGGGTGCGGGACCCCCGGTCCCGTAGGGATGCGCGGCCGGAGGCTGGTACGGCGTCTGCAGCGGACCGGGAGGCGCCTGCGGCGGCTCGCCGACCGGCGGGAACACCGCGGAGCCGACCCCGGCGCCGCTCTGTGCCGGCGCGATGCCCGGGACGATGCTGGGCGCGGCCGGCTGCAGCGAGGCGGCGACCCGCAGACACTCGTCGCGCATGGACTCGGCGGTCGGGAAGCGCTCGTTCGGGTTCTTCTTCAGCGCGCGGGCGACCAGCGCGTCCACGGCCGGGGGCAGGGCTCGGTTGACCGAGGAGGGAGCGACCGGCTCTTCCTGGACGTGCGCGTAGGCGATCGCCAGCGGTGAGTCCGCGTCGAACGGCAGCCGCCCGGTGACCAGCTGGAACAGCATGATGCCGACCGAGTAGAGATCGGAGCGCGCGTCCACGCCCCGGCCCAGCGCCTGCTCGGGCGAGAGGTACTGCGGGGTGCCGACGACCATCCCGGTCTGGGTCATCGAGGTGACCCCGGACTGCATGGCGCGGGCGATGCCGAAGTCCATCACCTTGACGACGCCGCGCTTGGTCGTCATCACGTTGCCGGGCTTGATGTCGCGGTGGACCAGCCCCATCTCGTGGCTGATCTCCAGCGCGGCCAGCACGTCGGCGGTGATCTTCAGCGCCTTGTCGGCGGGCATCGCGCCGTACTGCCGTATGTCCTCGTCCAGGACCGAGCCGAGCGGGCGGCCCTCGACGTACTCCATGACGATGTACGGCATCGTCATGCCGTCGAGCGCGTCCTCGCCGGTGTCGAAGACGGAGACGATGTTGGTGTGCGTGAGCTTGGCCACTGCCTGGGCCTCGCGGCGGAAGCGCTCGCGGAAGGCCTGTTCCCGGCCGAGTTCGGTGTGCAGGGTCTTGATCGCGACCTGCCGGTCCAGGACCGAGTCGTAGGCCAGGTGCACGGAGGCCATGCCGCCCTCGCCGAGCAGGTCGCGCAGCTGGTAGCGGCCACCCGCCAGAGCCCGCCCCGCGTAACGGCCGTATGTGCCGTCCTGGCTCATTTTCCCCGTCCCCCGCCCGGCACTCGGGCACCCTTGTTGATCGAATGTCCCATTCCCGGCCAAGTCTGCCGGAGGGCACCGACACGTCAAGCGCGGTGCCCGTTCCGTGACCGTACGCGAAAGAACAGCCGCGGAAGCGTTACAGGTGCCCTACGTCCGGTACACAGAATTTGCACGACGACGAGTGGTACGGGTTTGATGGCCGGTCCGTCCAGGGGCCGGATCCCGGACCGACGGGTAGCGCGGAGGCTGTAGCGTGGCCGACGGAGACCGTGACAACACCGCGCGCACCGCGGGCAGAAACGACGGCGAGGACCGATGGCACAGACGCACAGCGCCCAGGGCCCGTCCGACCCCGAGGCGACTGGCGGCGGCATGTCAGACGCGCCGGAGATGTGGGGCAACCAGGGCCTGGTCGGCGACGGCCGCTACCGGCTGACCCACCGGCTCGGGCGGGGCGGCATGGCCGAGGTGTTCGCGGCCGAGGACGTACGGCTCGGCCGTACCGTGGCCGTGAAGCTGCTCCGGGCCGATCTGGCCGAGGACCCGGTCTCCAAGGCCCGGTTCACGCGCGAGGCGCAGTCGGTCGCCGGGCTCAACCACCACGCGATCGTGGCGGTGTACGACTCCGGCGAGGACGTGGTCGGCGGCCAGTCCGTGCCGTACATCGTGATGGAGCTGGTCGAGGGCCGCACCATCCGCGACCTGCTGATCAACGCCGAGGCGCCGGGCCCCGAGCAGGCCCTGATCATCGTCTCCGGTGTCCTCGACGCGCTGGCCTACTCGCACCAGCACGGCATCGTGCACCGCGACATCAAGCCCGCCAACGTGATCATCACGCACAATGGCGCCGTCAAGGTGATGGACTTCGGCATCGCCCGCGCGCTGCACGGCGCCTCCACGACGATGACGCAGACCGGCATGGTCATGGGCACGCCCCAGTACCTCTCCCCGGAGCAGGCGCTCGGCAAGGCCGTCGACCACCGCTCCGACCTGTACGCCACCGGCTGCCTGCTGTACGAACTCCTCGCCCTGCGGCCCCCGTTCATCGGCGAGACCCCGCTCGCGGTGGTCTACCAGCACGTCCAGGACATCCCGGTGCCGCCGTCCCAGAGCTCCGAGGGCGCGGCCCCGCCGGAGCTGGACGGGCTGGTCATGCGCTCGCTCGCCAAGGAGCCCGACGACCGCTTCCAGACCGCCGAGGAGATGCGCGGCCTGGTCCAGTACGGCCTGCAGATGCTGTACGACCAGGGCAGCCACACCGGCACCTGGAACACCGGTCCGGTCACGGTGCACGACGGCCGGCAGACCCCGGCGGCCGGTTTCGCCGGTACGACCGCGATGCCGCACCCGGCGACCGGCGCGGGAACCACGCAGATCCCGCAGCCGATCCTGCCGGGCGGCTACGGGGCCGGCGACGAGGGCGGTTTCGAGGGGCACGGCAACAGGGGCAGCGGCCGCGGCAAGCTGTGGATCCTGGCCGTCCTCGCGGTGATCGCCATCGCGGCGGGTGTCGCCCTGGCGCTCAACAAGGGCGGTGGCGTCGGCGACGGCGGCAGCGGTGCGTCGCAGTCCCCGACCGCCTCGCAGACCACCAAGGACGACACGCCCAGCGCCAGTCCCTCCGACCAGGCCAGCGACACGGCCACGGACACGGCGACCGACGACAGCGGCTCGGGCAACAACGACAACTCCCACTACACGCCGTCGCAGACCCCGTCGTACACCCAGTCCCAGACCCAGAGCAGCGAGCCGAGCAACGAGCCGAGCGACACGGCGAGCGCCTCGCAGCCCACGGACACCGCGAGCTCGCCTGACAGCCCGCCCTCGGACACGACCGGCACGGGCGACGGCGGCGCGGACACCGGCGGCAACTCGATCGCCGGCACCGGTGTCGGTGGTTGAAGGACGCCGACACCCTTCGGCTGACCGGCCGCCACCGGCGAGCGGTGGCGGCCACGGCACGAAGACCGCCGGCGGCTAGCGCACGAACGCGTCGCACACCGCGTCGTACTCCCCGGTCCACCACACGGCGAGCGCCGAGGCGGCCGGGAACTGGGGGTCGGCACGGGTGTCGCCGCGCTCGTAGTGCCAGCGCAGCATCCAGAAGTCGTTGAGCCGTTCCCACCAGACGCGGTGCACGGCCGCCGCGAGCTCCGACGGCGTGGCCCCGGCCGCGCGCCGGTACGCCCGCGCGTACGCCCGCACCTTCCGCAGGTCGAGCGCTCCCGCCGGGCGCACGAAGAAGATCGCGGCGGCGCGTACGGCCTCCTCCGCGCGGGGCTGCACGCCCAGCCGGTCCCAGTCGACGATCGCGGCGGGCGCGTCGTCCTTGTAGAGCAGGTTGAACGGGTGGAAGTCGCCGTGCACCCAGCCCACCGAGGCGCCGCGCGGCGGGCGCCGGGCGGCGTGCTGCTCCAGGAGGGCGCGGCGTTCGAGCAGCCGGTGGCGGGCGAGTTCGTCGAAGGCGTCGGCGGGGCGGTGGCGGCTGACGTGGGTGAGCAGGTCGTCGATGAGCGCGAAGGTGTCGGCGGGGTCGGCGCTCTCCACGGGGTGCGGGCTGGTTGCCGGGCGAGTGCGCGCCTTGGGTGGCATCACGCGCTCCAGACAGGCGTGCACGGCGCCGAGGAGCGCGCCGAGCCGCGCGCACTCCGCGCGCGTGAGCTGTCCGCCGTGCCGGTGCCGGCCGTCGATCCAGGGGTGCAGCGCGTAGGCGTGGCCGCCGACGACGGCGACCGTACGGCCGTCGCGGTCGGTGAGGGGCGGCGCGACCGGGACGCCGAGGGCGGCCAGCCGCTGGGTGGCCAGATGACGCCGCTCGATGGCGGCCGGGTCGGCGGTGTCGGGGTCGAAGTGGTGCTTCAGGAAGTAGCTGCCGCGGGTGGTGCAGAGGCGGTAGCCGTGGTTGAGCAGACCTTGTTCGACGGGCTCGCAGGCGAGCGCGGAACCGGCGGCGTAGCGCCGGAGCAGAGCGCCCAGCGGGGGCGCGTGAGGCACGAGGGGTGGTACGGA
This sequence comes from Streptomyces sp. NPDC086777, assembly GCF_040702065.1. Taxonomy (NCBI): domain Bacteria; kingdom Bacillati; phylum Actinomycetota; class Actinomycetes; order Kitasatosporales; family Streptomycetaceae; genus Streptomyces; species Streptomyces sp. NPDC086777. The sequence goes on from NZ_JBFBJI010000003.1 coordinate 339,455, forward strand.
TAAGCGCGGCACGCGGCAGATGCTAGGGCACGCGTCAGCGCTGTGAGCTGGGCGTTGTCACAGGCAGTCGCCGATGGTCGCTTTCGGTCATGCGATGGGCGGTGGCGAATGCAAGTGCGAAAGACGGCCCCCGTGGGCGGACCGGGGGGCGTAGGGTCGCGGCGCCGCACTCGGCGCACGCCCGGCCATCGGTGAGCAGACCGGACACCGCGATGTCTTCCCGTGGCCCCGGCCGGCGGGATAACGTGCCGTAGCTCCGGCCTCCTGCAAGGCTCTGACCAGCAACCTTCCGGCCCGCGTCGACCTACTAGGAAACCCAAGTAAAAAATACTTGGATTTCCAAGCAAAAACGCAGGTCAGGAGGGGTTTCACAGAAATGTGGGGCACTGGGTAACGTGCATGTTGCAGGGCGCTCGCCGGGGCACCTGTCACGCCTGTTCCCGGCCGAGTGGCACACACCCCGTGCCACGGGTGTCGGAAGCAGGTGAGCCGCACTGGTTCACCCGGCAACCCCGGGGGCCGGACCGACGGAGGAGCACACGTGAGCGTGGACAGCAGTGCCGCGGGCACACCGCGACGCAGCGCCGCAGGCAAGGCCGGTACCACCGGCAGCAAGACCGGCACCAAGCGCACCACCAGCCGCACCACGACGAAGAAGAGCACCGAACCCGAGCTCGTGCAGCTGCTGACCCCCGAGGGCAAGCGGGTCAAGAACGCCGAGTACGACGCGTACGTCGCCGGGATCACCCCCGAGGAGCTGCGCGGTCTGTACCGCGACATGGTGCTCACCCGCCGCTTCGACGCCGAGGCCACCGCCCTGCAGCGGCAGGGCGAACTGGGCCTGTGGGCGTCCCTGCTCGGCCAGGAGGCCGCCCAGATCGGCTCCGGGCGGGCCACCCGCGAGGACGACTACGTCTTCCCGACCTACCGCGAGCACGGCGTCGCCTGGTGCCGCGGGGTCGACCCGACCAACCTGCTGGGCATGTTCCGCGGCGTCAACCACGGCGGCTGGGACCCCAACAGCAACAACTTCCACCTCTACACGATCGTCATCGGCTCCCAGACGCTGCACGCCACCGGCTACGCGATGGGCGTCGCCAAGGACGGCGCGGACTCGGCGGTCATCGCCTACTTCGGCGACGGCGCCTCCAGCCAGGGAGACGTCGCCGAATCGTTCACCTTCGCCGCGGTCTACAACGCCCCGGTGGTGTTCTTCTGCCAGAACAACCAGTGGGCGATCTCCGAGCCCACCGAGAAGCAGACCCGCGTCCCGCTCTACCAGCGCGCCCAGGGCTTCGGCTTCCCCGGCGTCCGGGTCGACGGCAACGACGTGCTGGCCTGCCTCGCGGTCACCAAGTGGGCCCTGGAGCGCGCCCGCAGCGGCGAGGGCCCGACGCTCGTCGAGGCGTTCACCTACCGGATGGGCGCCCACACCACCTCCGACGACCCCACCCGTTACCGGGGCGACGACGAGCGGCTGGCCTGGGAGGCCAAGGACCCGATCCTGCGCCTGCGCCGCTACCTGGAGGCCGCACACCACGCGGACGAGGGATTCTTCGCGGAACTCGAGGCCGAGTCCGAGGCGTTGGGCAGGCGGGTGCGCGAAGCGGTACGGGCCATGCCGGACCCGGACAACTTCGCCATCTTCGAGAACGTGTACGCCGACGGGCACGCGCTCGTCGACGAGGAGCGAGCCCAGTTCGCCGCCTACCAGGCGTCGTTCGCGGACGTAGAGGGGGCCTGACCATGGCAGCGGAGAAGATGGCTCTGGCCAAGGCGATCAATGAGTCGCTGCGCCGCGCCCTGGAGTCGGACCCCAAGGTCCTCGTCATGGGGGAGGACGTCGGCAAGCTCGGCGGTGTCTTCCGGGTCACCGACGGCCTGCAGAAGGACTTCGGCGACAGCCGCGTCATCGACACCCCCCTCGCGGAGTCCGGCATCGTCGGCACCGCGATCGGTCTCGCCCTGCGCGGCTACCGCCCGGTGGTGGAGATCCAGTTCGACGGCTTCGTCTTCCCGGCGTACGACCAGATCGTCACCCAGCTGGCGAAGATGCACGCCCGCTCGCTGGGCAAGGTCAAGATGCCGGTCGTCGTCCGCATCCCCTACGGCGGCGGCATCGGCGCGGTCGAGCACCACTCCGAGTCCCCCGAGGCGCTCTTCGCGCACGTGGCCGGACTCAAGATCGTCTCCCCGTCCGACTCCTCGGACGCCTACTGGATGATGCAGCAGGCCATCCAGAGCGACGACCCGGTGATCTTCTTCGAGCCCAAGCGCCGCTACTGGGACAAGGGCGAGGTCAACACGGAGGCCATCCCGGGCCCGCTGCACAAGGCCCGGGTGGTCCGCGAGGGCACCGACCTCACCCTCGCCGCCTACGGCCCGATGGTGAAGCTCTGCCAGGAGGCCGCCGCCGCGGCCGCCGAGGAGGGCAAGTCCCTGGAGGTCCTGGACCTGCGGTCGGTCTCCCCGCTGGACTTCGACTCGGTCCAGGCCTCGGTCGAGAAGACCCGCCGGCTGGTCGTGGTCCACGAGGCGCCGGTGTTCTTCGGATCGGGCGCGGAGATCGCCGCCCGCATCACCGAGCGCTGCTTCTACCACCTGGAGGCCCCGGTCCTCAGGGTCGGCGGCTACCACGCCCCCTACCCGCCGGCCCGCCTGGAGGAGGAGTACCTTCCGGGCCTGGACCGGGTGCTCGACGCCGTCGACCGTGCCCTGGCGTACTGAGGAGAGGGTCGTGACGACGATGACGGAAGCGTCCGTACGCGAGTTCAAGATGCCGGACGTGGGCGAGGGGCTCACCGAGGCGGAGATCCTCAAGTGGTACGTCCAGCCCGGCGACACGGTCACCGACGGCCAGGTGGTGTGCGAGGTCGAGACGGCGAAGGCGGCCGTCGAACTCCCCATCCCCTACGACGGCGTGGTCCGCGAGCTGCGCTTCGCCGAGGGCACCACGGTGGACGTGGGCACGGCGATCATCGCGGTCGACGTGTCGGGCGGCGCGCCGGCCGAGGAGCCGGCCGCGGCCCCGGCACCGGCCCCGGAGCCCGAGAAGAAGCCGGAGGGCCGCCAGCCGGTCCTCGTCGGCTACGGCGTGGCCGCCTCCTCCACCAAGCGCCGCCCGCGCAAGGGCCCGGAGACCACGGCCGCCGAGGCGGCGGTCCAGGCGGCGGTCCAGCAGGAGCTGAACGGCCACGGCCCGGCCCCGGTCGCCACCCCTGCCCCCGCCCCTGCCCCGGCCGTGGCGGAGGAGCGCACCCGCCCGCTGGCCAAGCCGCCGGTGCGCAAGCTCGCCAAGGACCTCGGCGTCGACCTGGCCACGGTGATCCCGTCCGGCCCGGACGGCATCATCACGCGTGACGACGTGCACGCGGCGGTGCCGGCGCCGGCGGCCGTGCCCCGGCCGGCGGCACCCGAGGCCGCCGTGACCCCGGCCGCCGCCTCTGCCGGCACCGCCCGCGAGACCCGCATCCCCGTCAAGGGGGTCCGCAGGGCGACGGCGGCGGCGATGGTGGGCTCGGCGTTCACGGCCCCGCACGTCACGGAGTTCGTGACGGTGGACGTGACCCGCACGATGAGGCTGGTGGAGGAGCTGAAGCAGGACAAGGACCTGCAGGGCCTCCGGGTCAACCCCCTCCTCCTCATCGCCAAGGCCCTGCTGGTCGCCATCAGGCGCAACCCGGACATCAACGCGTCCTGGGACGAGGCGAACCAGGAGATCGTGCTCAAGCACTACGTCAACCTGGGCATCGCCGCGGCCACCCCGCGCGGCCTGATCGTGCCGAACATCAAGGACGCCCACGAGAAGACGCTGCCGCAGCTGGCCGAGTCCCTCGGTGAACTGGTGTCCACGGCCCGGGACGGCCGGACGTCACCCGCCGCGATGCAGGGCGGCACGGTGACCATCACCAACGTCGGCGTCTTCGGCATCGACACGGGCACGCCGATCCTCAACCCGGGCGAGGCGGCGATCCTCGCCGTCGGCGCGATCAAGCTCCAGCCGTGGGTCCACAAGGGCAAGGTGAAGCCCCGTCAGGTCACCACGCTGGCGCTGAGCTTCGACCACCGCCTGGTCGACGGCGAGCTGGGCTCCAAGGTCCTGGCGGACATCGCGGCGATCCTGGAGCAGCCGAAGAGGCTGATCACCTGGGCGTGAGGCCTGCTCGCCCTTCTCTGACAAGCGTGAACACTGAGACCGTAAGTTCTGCTTACGGTCTCGCGGACACACCAGGCCTGAGGGACACAGCCTGAGAGTGGGCGGCCGCAACTTCGGATTGCGACCGCCCACTCCCTTTCCTTCGCAACTCTCAGTGCTGGTTGAGCACATAGACCGGCGCCCCGTCCTCCGCCCCGCCCCGCGAGCGAATGCAGGCGTGCTTGCGCAGCAGCCGGAGACACTCGTTGACGCGGTGCACCGTCAGGCCGGCACGCGCGGCGATCGATTCGAGCCGCTCGCTCAGCTCACCCTTCTCGACCAGGACAGGGGCGATCACGACGGCCACCGTCCATACGTCCTCGGTCACGGACAACCGCCGTCGCCAGTCGGCGAGTACGGACTCGGTCGTCGGCAGGCCCGCGGGACTGTCCGGGGGCGTACGACGGTCGAGGACGAGGACGTCGAGCCGGTCCGCGATGCGTTCCATCGCGCGGACCATGGCCTGCTGTACGGCCAACGTGGCCTTCTGCCTGGCCGGCATCTCTCGCTGCAACTCGACCGACTCGCGCTGCCCGTTTGCGGGCCGCTCGTCCAGCTGAAGGTTGTGCGCCTCAAGCCGGACGATGGCATCCGCGACCTGCTCCGGCATGGCGTACGCGATGGGCGCACCCGGTTCGGTCGGCTGTACCTCGGCCTTCTCGAGGGTGTAAGACCCGTCTCGCTGCACGGTCTCGATGACTTCGGCGACCCACTGCTTGAAGGGGGCGCAGGCGGGCTTGGTGCAGGCGTTGACGAGGAGGATGAGACCTTGGAGAGAGGACATTCAGGTCTCGGCGCCAGTCCCTACCTGCGGGAACGCTGAGACCGTAACCTCCGGTCAGGGACGCGGACGGGTCAGTGATCCGGGTCTCTCCGTCGGCCTGGACATCGTTCGTGATGTCCGCAGGGCGCTCCCAGGTATGAGCACTCTCCGCACGCCGGGCGTGGACCCCGGCTCGGCAATCGAGTGGGGCGACCGTCGCGTTGTTGACGGCAGCGCCGTAGAGCGGACGTCTCTTCTGGACAGGCGGGCCGGCGCTGTTCCGGGCGTGCTCTGGCTGCCGTCCGCGTCCCTCTCCTCCGGCCCCCTCCCCTGGTCCTGCTGGGGGCACGGTGGCAGCGGGCACGAGCGAAGTGAGCGCATCGTCAGCCTGGCCCGTTGGTTCGCCGCACGGGGCATTGCCGCTCTGGCGCGCGACGGGCCGTATCACGGTGACCGGGTTCCCGGTCTGTTGAGCGTCACGGAGTATCGGTCCCGTGTGGTCGAAGAAGGGATCGCCGTCGTTCTCGACCGGATGGCCGAGGACTGGCAGGCGTGTGCGGCTGCCCCGGGTGACCGGCTCCGCTGCGCGGTCCTGGGCATGTTCGGCCTCAGTCAGACCCCGGCCCTGCACAGCGGCCTTGTTGCCCCGGAACGCGTCGTGACGGACGCCGGACGGACAACCGCCCCCGTCCTGTTCCACATTCAATGGGATGACGAGATCTTTCCCCGGGACGGGCGACTGGCTCTCTTCGACGCGTTCGGGTCGAAGGAGAAGGCGATGGTCGGTTTTCCCGGTCGCCATGGCGAGAACCAGGACGCTGCCGTCGCTCTGCGGCGTGACTTCGTGTGCTGCCACCTCGATGTCGGGCACGGTTGAACGGCAAAGGCCCGCCGCACGGGTTGCGGCGGGCCTTTCTCGGGTCAGGTCCCGGCGGTTCAGACCTTCGTGAAGCCGTAGTTCAGGAGCTTCGTGGCGTCCGTCGCGCGCTGGGTGATCGAGGAGGAGGCGAGGACGGTGCCGATGACCGTCTTGCCGTTGCGGGTCGCGGCGAAGACCAGGCAGTACTTGGCCTCGGGGCCGGAGCCGGTCTTGATGCCGATGGCGCCGCTGTAGCTGCTGAGCAGCGTGTTGGTGTTGGTCCAGGCACCCATGGTGCGGGTGGAACCGGTCTTGGTGATCGTCTTCGCGGTGTACTTCTTCGTCTTGACGACCGTGCGGAACGTGGAGTTCTTCATCGCGCTGCTGGCGATCTTCGTCAGGTCGCGCGGCGTCGAGTAGTTGTTGCCGTTGCCGATGCCGTCGAAGGAGTCGAAGTGGGTGTGGGTCAGGCCCAGGTTCTTCGCGGCGGTGTTCATCTTGGAGATGAAGTTGGCGACGCGCTTGGCGCGGGTGGTGCCCGAGCCGTACGTGTCCGCGAGCGCGTAGGCGGCGTCGCAGCCGGAGGGCAGCATCAGCCCGTAGAGCAGCTGGCGGACGGTGACCTTGTCGCCGACGATCAGGTGCGCCTGGGAGGCGTTGTTGGCGACGACGTAGTCGCTGTACGCCTTCTGGATCGTGACCTTCTTGTCGAGGTTCAGGTTCGACTGCGCGAGCACGACCTTGGCGGTCATGACCTTCGTGGTCGAACCGGTCGACAGCTTGGTGTCCGCAGCCTTGGTGTACAGCGTCTTGGCGTTCGCGTTGTTCATGACGTAGCCGCCCTTGGCCACGATCGAGGGCGTGGTGACGGCCTGCGCGGGCGCCGCGGTGAGGGCCCCGGTCGCCAGCAGCGCGCCGGACGTGACGGCGACGGCGGCGGCCTTGCGGAGGCGAGTGCCCTTAATACCGGTAATCAACTGAAATACCCCGAGTCGAGTCGAGTCGTAATGCCCCTGGCGTGCGGCCGAGTTGGGGGTGCCGAAGCGAATGGGGCCGCACGTGTGTGACACGTAAGTAGCACAGATGGTTGTGCAGCCGCTGAGAGCGATTTACATCACGTCCGGATGGTGGACGTCCGTGCCGCTTGCGTACGTGTTGTATCTAAGCTGTGGGCATGAGCCTGGCCGTCAAGCAGCCCCCCGCCGCCGACCGTGTCTACTCCCATGTCAAGCAGGGCGTCCTGGACCGCCACTACGAGGGCGGCACGCTCCTCACCGAGGGCGAGCTCGCCGAGGCCGTGGGAGTCTCCCGCACCCCGGTACGGGAAGCGCTGCTGCGGCTCGAGGTGGAGGGTCTGATCAAGCTCTACCCCAAGAAGGGCGCCATGGTGCTGCCGGTCTCCGCGCAGGAGATCGCGGACGTGGTGGAGACCCGGATGCTGGTCGAGGAGCACGCGGTGCGCAAGGCCGTACCGGCGTCGGCGGGGCTGGTGGCCCGGCTCCAGGAACTGCTCGACCGGCAGAAGGCGGAGGCCGCCGCCGGTGACCTGGCCGCCGCGGCCGTCACCGACCGCTGCTTCCACGCCGCGATCGTCCGCGACGGCGGCAACGAGATCCTCTCCCGCCTCTACGACCAGCTGCGCGACCGCCAGCTGCGGATGGGCGTCGCGATCATGCACGCGCACCCCGACCGCATCGCCAAGTCGCTGACCGAGCACGAGGAGATCCTGGACGCGCTGCGCGCCGGGGACGCCGAGCGCGCGGTCGACCTCGTGCACCGGCACGTGGACTGGTTCGCCCACCTCGCGCGGGGTGAGGTCCGATGAGCCGCGACAGCGTGTCGCTGCCCGGTGACCCGCCGGGCGGCCGCCGGGCCGTGGTGATCTGGAGCATAGGCGTCTCGGTCTACTTCGTCGCCGTCATCTTCCGTACGTCCCTCGGGGTCGCCGGCCTCGACGCGGCCGAACGCTTCCACGTGGGCGCCTCGGAGCTGTCCACGTTCTCCATACTCCAGCTGCTGGTCTACGCCGGCATGCAGATACCCGTCGGCCTGCTGGTCGACCGCCTCGGCACGAAGAAGGTGCTGTCCATCGGCGCCGTGCTGTTCACCGCCGGGCAGCTGGGCTTCGCCTTCTCCCCGTCCTACGGCACCGCGCTCGCCTCGCGCGCGCTGCTGGGCTGCGGCGACGCGATGACGTTCATCAGCGTGCTGCGGCTCGGCACCCGCTGGTTCCCGGCCCGGCGCGGGCCGCTCGTCGCCCAGCTCGCCGGTCTCGCCGGCATGGCGGGCAACCTCGTCTCCACGCTGGTGCTGGCCCGGCTGCTGCACGGCATCGGCTGGACCCCGGCGTTCGCGGGCAGCGCGTTCGCCGGTGTGGTCGTGCTGGTCCTCGTCCTGTGCCTCCTCAAGGACCACCCCGAGGGGTACGAGCCGGCGCCCTTCCCGCACCAGGGGGCGGGGTACGTACGCAAGCAGATCGCCGCGTCCTGGCGGGAGCCGGGCACCAGGCTGGGGCTGTGGGTGCACTTCACCACCCAGTTCCCCGCGATGGTGTTCCTGCTGCTGTGGGGGCTGCCCTTCCTGGTCCAGGCACAGGGGCTCAGCCGCGCCACCGCCGGTGAACTGCTGACCCTGGTCGTCCTCTCCAACATGGTGATCGGCCTCGTCTACGGCCAGATCGTCGCCCGCCACCACACGGCGCGGCTGCCGCTGGTGCTGGGCACGGTCGGGGCGACGGCCGTGGTGTGGGCGGCGACGCTGGTCTACCCCGCGGACCGTGCGCCGATGTGGCTGCTGGTGGTGCTGTGCGCGGTGCTGGGCGCGTGCGGGCCGGCGTCGATGATCGGCTTCGACTTCGCGCGGCCCGCCAACCCGCCCGAGCGACAGGGGACCGCGTCCGGGATCACCAACATGGGTGGTTTCACCGCCTCGATGACGACGCTGTTCGCGGTGGGGGTGCTGCTGGACGCCACCGGTGACAACTACACGGTGGCCTTCTCGTGCGTGTTCGTGCTGCAGGCGCTGGGAGTGAGCCAGATCCTGCGGTTGCGGGGACGGGCGGTCCGGCGGGAGCGGGAACGGCTGGTGGCGAGCCGGGTGGAGACGGTGCACGTCCCCGCCTAGGCCTCGCCTGGGCCTCCTACCCTTCCGCGCACCATCCGTGCGCGGTGGACCGGGAGATGCGGCGACCAGGGGACGGTCGCCGTCGGCGGCCTCCCGTGCGCCGCTCTCCTGTACGGCCTCCCCCCGGCGGCTCTCCCGGTGCGGGTCAGGCCGCCGTCGGCACGAGGGTCAGGTAGGCCAGTCCCAGTACGCCGCGGTACGTCAGCCAGGCCGCGCGGTGGGCGTCCAGGCGGGACCGGGTCTCCGTCGCGAGGGGATGAGCGGGGTTGGCCGCCAGCCACACCTCCGTGTCCGCCTGGTAGGCCGACTCGAACTCCTCCCACTCCTGCGCGCTCGCCGTCTCGATCCACTCCGGGCGGAAACCGGCGGCCACCGCGAGGTCCACCAGGGCGCCCAGGCCGTGGTGGTCGGCGGCCGAGGCGCCCGGCCACATCCCGGCCAGCTCCGCCTCGGTCGGCGTGCGCTGCCAGAAACCCTCCCCGAGCAGGACCCGCCCGCCGTCGGCCACCAGCCGCCGCAGCTCCCGCAGGGCCGGCACCAGATCGTCGCCCAGCGCCTGGCTCGCTCCGAGGCACAGCACCACGTCGGCCGGGCCCCGGCCGGTGCCCACCGCCGACTCCTCGGCGAACTCCACCCGGCCGGCCAGCCCCCGCTCCCCGGCGGCCCGCCGCCCCCGCTCCAGGTCGGCCGCGCTCACGTCCACTCCGACGCCGCGCGCCTGCGGCACGGCCGCCAGCAGCCGGAGCATCAACTCGCCCCAGCCACAGCCGATGTCCAGCACGCTGCCGGGCCGCGGACCCGCGAGGCGCCGCACCATCGCGGTCGCACGGGCCTCGGAGAGCGGGCCGTGGAAGGTGAGCCGGGTGAGGCGGGGCGGGAGGTCGTCCTGGGGCGCGGTGGCAGAGGTCATGCCGGGAAAGATAGGTCGTAACGCCCCCGCGGGGCACCGAATTACCGGCGCACCGTGCTCCCGCCTCTATCCGGATTCTTACCGCGTGACCTACCGCGTGATCTGCCGAGTGACCTACGGCGTGACCGCGAAGTTGCGCAGGATCGCCGCCGTCAGCTCCGGTTCGCCCTCCGCCTTCACCCGGTCCGCGACCGCGTCCGGGGTGGTGCGGCCGCAGGCCAGGCGGACGTAGGTCTCCCAGTCGAGGGTGAAGGTGGCGGCGGGGCCGAGGGCGGGGGCCGTTTCGAGGGTGCCGCGGCCCTGGATGTCGACGCGGATGGTGCGCATGAACTCGACGGGACCGTGCACGTCCAGGACGATCGCGGAGCTGCGCGGTGCGTTCGCCTTCTCGGCGACGACGGCGGGCAGCTCGGCGAGCAGCACGTCACGGGCGATGTGCGCGCCGGGGGAGTCGAGGTTGCCGGGGCGCCCGAGGGCGGCCCGCAGATCCTGCTCGTGCACCCACACGTTGAACGCGTGGCCGCGCATCGACTCCTCGAGGGTGAGCTCGCTGCCGAGCGGGCCACGGACCTTGGCGCCCGGGTCCCGCGACTCGTTCCGCAGCTGGCGGTTGCGGCGGATGATCACGTACTCCAGCTCGGAGGTCATCTCCGGCGCGGTGTGGTGGCGGCGGACGTCGACCTGCATCTCCATGTAGCGCTGCTGGTCGTTGGTGACGTGGAAGAGGTCGCGCGGCAGGGTGTGGATGGGGCGCGGGTCGCCGAGCATCTCGCAGTCCAGGCCGATGACGTGGGAGACCACGTCCCGCACCGACCAGCCCGGGCACGGGGTCCGCCGGTTCCACTCGCCCTCGACAAGCGGCGTCACCAGCTCGGATATCGCTTCGATGGAGTGGGTCCAAGCGTCGGCGTAGGGCTGGAGGGTGGGATGCAGACTCACGGAACGGGACCCCTCGGCGGTCGGTACTCGGGCAGGTGATGGCGGCGCTGCCAGCGGGAGGTGGCTGCTGTCGGCGGGTGTCTTGAAACGCTAAGTTACGCTGCTGTGAGGCACCCCGGCAGTGCTTTCGTGTGACGATCGTAGGCCCGTGTGGACGGCTCGAATGCCAGGACGGTGGTAGTGTGCGCGCCTCGCTCATCCAGATCGACGTAAACGAGGGCGAATCGGTCGAATCTCGTCGGCAGCGCGTGACCGCACTGGTACGCGAGCAGGCGGACGCCGATCTCGTCGTACTGCCCGAGCTGTGGACGACGGGCGCGTTCGCCTACGAGGAGTTCGCCGCCGAGGCCGAGCCGCTCGAAGGCCCGACGTACGAGGCGATGGCGAAGGCGGCGAGCGACGCGGGCGTCTGGCTGCACGCCGGCTCGATCCCCGAGCGGGACCCGGACGGCCCCCTCTACAACACGACGCTCGTCTTCTCCCCCGCCGGTGAGCTGGCCGCGGCCTACCGCAAGATCCACCGCTTCGGCTTCGACAAGGGCGAGGCGGTGCTGATGAGCGCCGGACAGGAGCTGGTGACGGTCCGGCTGCCCGGGACCACACTCGGCGTGGCCACCTGCTACGACCTCCGTTTCCCCGAACTCTTCCGCGGACTCGTCGACGCCGGCGCCGAGACGCTGGTGGTCTCGGCGGGCTGGCCCGAGCGGCGACGCGCGCACTGGACGCTGCTGGCCCAGGCGCGGGCGGTCGAGAACCAGGCGTTCGTGCTCGCGTGTGGAACGGCCGGGACGCACGCCGGAGTTCCGCAGGCCGGTCACTCGATCGTGGTCGATCCGTGGGGCGAGGTGCTGGCCGCGGCGGGCGCCGGCGAGGAGATCCTCACCGTCGACCTCGACCCGGCCAGGGTCGCCGCGACCCGCGAACAGTTCCCGGCCCTCAAGGACCGCCTCCTCGGCCTGGCCCCGCCGCGTCACCGCTGACCCGCTACTCCCCGTCCCGTTCCTTGTCGGCGAGGTGGATCACGCACACCGCCACCGCGATCAGCAGCGCCGGGTCCGCGTCGTCCCGCACGACGTCGACGCCGTAGGTCTCCCGCACATGCAGCCAGCGCCGGGAGATCACCGCCAGCAGTTCGCCGTCGTACTCGACGGCGAACTCCCGGTCGAGGATCTTGCCGCTGACGTCCAGTTCGGTGCCCTCGGCCAGCCGCACCCGGTAGTGGTTGCGCAGCAGCGACAGCCGCTTGCGCCTGATGGTCGCCAGCGGCTCGCCCTCGCGTTCGATCACCATCGTGTCGCGCAGGGCGAACATCTTCTGGTGGAAGTCGACGAGCACGCGCCCGTGCCGGTCCTTCAGCTCGAACGTGTCGCGCACCCGCATGGCCTTGCCGTCGACGAGGAAGACCTTGTCGCCGTGCTCGTCCTCGATCCAGTAGTCCTCCCCGAACCCGAGGAGCCGGTCGCGCACCATGAATCTCATACCCGTACCCCTTCCCACCCCACCACCCCGAAACGCCGCCGGTAGCCCGAGGGGCTGAGCGCACGCTGTGGCCAGGAGCGCGGAATAGCGTCCGGGACGCGTGTGGTTGGCTTGAATCATGGCGAAACGCGTACGTGTCCGCGCCCCCGAGCTGATCGGCAGGGGTGGCTGGCTGAACACAGGTGACAAGCAGTACACCCTGGCTGAGCTGCGAGGACGCATCGTCGTCCTGGACTTCTGGACCTTCTGCTGTATCAACTGCCTGCACGTCCTCGACGAGCTGCGTGAGCTGGAGGAGCGGCATCGGGACACGGTGGTGATCGTCGGGGTGCACTCGCCGAAGTTCGTGCACGAGGCGGAGCACGAGGCGGTCGTCGACGCCGTGGAGCGGTACGGCGTGGAGCACCCGGTGCTGGACGACCCGGAGCTCGCGACCTGGAAGCAGTACGCGGTCCGGGCCTGGCCGACGCTGGTCGTGATCGATCCGGAGGGGTACGTCGTCGCCCAGCACGCCGGCGAGGGGCACGCGCACGCCATCGCGCGGCTGGTCGAGGAGCTGGAGGCGGAGCACGAGGCGAAGGGCACGCTGCGGCGCGGTGACGGGCCGTACGTGGCGCCGGAGCCCGAGCCGACCGACCTGCGCTTCCCCGGCAAGGCGCTCCTGCTGCCGTCGGGGAACTTCCTGGTCAGCGACACCACCCGGCACCAGCTGGTGGAGCTGGCGGAGGACGCGGAGACGGTGGTCCGGCGGATCGGTTCCGGCACCCGCGGCTTCGCCGACGGTCCGGCGGACACCGCCGCCTTCAACGAGCCGCAGGGCCTCGCGCTGCTCGACGACGGCTCGGTGGTCGTCGCCGACACCGTGAACCACGCGCTGCGCCGCCTCGACCCGGCCACCGGTGCGGTGAGCACGCTGGCCGGCACCGGCCGGCAGTGGTGGCGGGGCTCCCCGACCGCCGGCCCGGCCCGTGAGATCGACCTGTCCTCCCCCTGGGACGTGGCGGTCTTCGGCGGCAAGGTGTGGATCGCCATGGCCGGCGTGCACCAGCTGTGGACGTACGACCCGGAGACCGGGACGGTCGCGGTCGCCGCCGGTACCACCAACGAGGGGCTGGTGGACGGGCCGGCCGCCGAGGCGTGGTTCGCGCAGCCCTCCGGCCTCGCGGCGACGGCCGACCGGCTCTGGCTCGCCGACTCCGAGACCAGCGCCCTGCGCTGGGTCGACCCGGACGGGCAGGTCCACACGGCCGTCGGCACCGGTCTCTTCGACTTCGGCCACCGGGACGGCGCCGCCGGACAGGCGCTCCTGCAGCACCCGCTGGGTGTCACGGCCCTGCCCGACGGCTCCGTCGCGGTCTCCGACACCTACAACCACGCGCTGCGCCGCTACGACCCGGTGACCGGCGAGGTCACCACCCTGGCGACGGACCTGCGGGAGCCCAGCGGCGCGGTGCTGGCCGGCGACCAGATCGTGGTCGTCGAGTCGGCGCGGCACCGGCTGACCCGGCTGCGGCTGCCCGAGGAGGCGGTCCGGGTGGAGTCGGTCGCCCACCGCACCCGGCGCGCGGCGACCGAGGTGGCTCCGGGCAGGCTCCGGCTGGACGTGGTCTTCCAGGCCCCGGCGGGCCAGAAGCTGGACACCCGGTACGGCCCGTCGACCCGGCTGCTGGTCTCCTCGACCCCGCCGGAGCTGCTGCTCGAGGGGGAGGGTGCCGACACCGACCTGTCGAGAGAGCTGGACCTGAACCCGGCGGTGACCGAAGGCGTCCTGCACGTCTCGGCGATGGCCGCGTCCTGTGACGACGACGAGGCTGGGGGCACCTCCCGGTCGCAGACTGGGGGAGGGTACCCGGCCTGCCATGTGCACCAGCAGGACTGGGGGGTGCCGGTGCGGATCACGGAGGGTGGGGTGGACCGGCTTCCGCTGATTCTCGCCGGGATGGATCAGCGTCCCTGAAAGGGGCGTGGGGAGCTGCGTGATCAGCCCCCCACGCACCCGCGGCCCGCACACGGCCGGCCGACCCGCTACCGCCGCCGCGGAACCAGCTTGATCACCGCGACCCCGGCCGCCAGCAGCGTCGTGACCGCCCCCACCATCGCGGCGGAGATACGTTCCTGCTCGTTGTGGGCCGGGATCAGGACGGCGGGTCAGGGTCTGTCGCCCGGGAAGCCGATCTTCCGGGCCCGTCGGTGATCGAAAGTCTTCACGAAATCTGTACAGATGCGGCAGTTGAAAGCCGTAACGGATTGCTCACGGTTGCCCGTGATGCCCCTTTGGGTGTCGCAGTGTCCGTTACACGCCGTACCCGTCGCCGTATCCGTCATGGTGGTGATGGTGCCGTTCCTCCTCGACCACGGTCGTCGGCGGCACCATGACGCGCCGGCGGTTTGCGATGCTGCTGAACGTGGCGACGCCGATGATGCCGACGGCCATCAGGATCAGGCCGACGACGTCGAGGTTGACGCCGTTCATGTGCCAGTCGGTCGCGAACGTGAGGATGGCCCCCACGGCGATGAGGATGATGCACCCGCCGAGCCCCATGAGCGTTGCCTTCCCTTCAGGTTCGGTGGTGGTTCCGGTCCACTCCGGGTACCCAGGGACGGGCGGGCCATGTGCAACTAGCCCTCCAGGAACGCCACCAGCGCGTTCGCCAGCAGGAACGGGTCGTCGGCGCCGCACAGTTCGCGGGCGCTGTGCATGGAGAGGATGGCCGCGCCGATGTCGACGGTCCGGATGCCGTGCCGGGCCGCGGTGATCGGGCCGATCGTGGTGCCGCAGGGCATCGAGTTGTTGGAGACGAAGGTCTGGAACGGGACCCCGGCCTTCTCGCAGGCGGCGGCGAAGACCGCCCGGCCCGAACCGTCCGTGGCGTAGCGGTTGTTGACGTTGACCTTGAGGATCGGGCCGCCGTTGAGACGGGGGTGGTGGGTCGGGTCGTGCCGCTCCGCGTAGTTGGGGTGGACGGCGTGACCGGTGTCGGAGGAGAGGCAGACGGTGCCCGCGAAGGCTCTCGCCCGGTCCTCGAACGACCCGCCGCGCGCCAGCACCGAGCGCTCCAGCACGCTGCCGAGCAGCGGGCCGTCCGCGCCGGTGTCGGACTGGGAGCCGGTCTCCTCGTGGTCGAAGGCGGCGAGGACGGGGATGCAGGGCAGTTCGGCGCCGCCCGTCGCCACGGCCGCCAGCGCCGCCGTACCGGCGTGCACGGAGAGCAGGTTGTCCATCCGGGGGCCGGCCAGCAGGTCCTGGTCGCGGCCCAGGTAGGCGGGCGGTTCGACGGTGTAGGTCATCAGGTCCCAGCCGGTGACCGAGCCGGCCGGCAGGCCCGCCTCCTGCTCCAGGAAGGCGATCAGGTCGCCGTCGCGGACGTCGTCGCCGAGGCCCCAGATCGGCTGGAGGTGGCGCTGCTTGTCGAGCTTGAGCCCCTCGTTGCTGACCGAACGGTCGAGGTGGATGGCGAGTTGGGGCACCCGCAGCAGCGGCCGGTCCACGTCGACGAGGCGGGTGGAGCCGTCGCGCAGGCTGAGCCGGCCGGCCAGGCCCAGGTCCCGGTCGAGCCAGGAGTTCATGAGCGGTCCGCCGTAGATCTCCACGGCGACCTGGCGGAAGCCGTGCGCCCCGGTGTCCGGACGGGGCTTCACCCGCAGGTTGGGGGAGTCGGTGTGGGTGCCGACGATCCGGAACGGCGTGTGGGGCGCGACGCCCTCCGGGACGTACCAGGCGATGATCGCGCCGCCGCGCAGCACGAACTTGCCACCGGCGGTGCCGTCCCAGGCGTCCGTCTCGGCGACCTGCCGGAAACCGGCCTTCTCCAGCCGTGCGCCGGCGCTCGCCACGGCGTGGTACGGCGTGGGGCCTGCAGCGAGGAAGGACATCAGGTCGTCGGTGTGGCCGCGATCGAAGCGGGAGGGTTCGCTCATGTGCTTCACCTTAACGACGTACGGTGGCCCGCTCCCCCGGAGAGGGAGCGGGCCACCGCGGCGGACTCGGTCGGCCGGGAGGGTCAGAAAGCGGCCTCGTCCAGCTCCATCAGGTCGAGGTCGACGTCGGCCGCGATCTTGCGGGCCAGGGTGACGGCCGGCAGCACGTTGGCCGCGAAGAACTTCGCTGCCGCGATCTTGCCGGTGTAGAACGCCTTGTCCTTGTTCGACGCCGTCTGCAGCTTCTCGGCGGCGATCGCGGCGCCCTTGAGGAGCAGGTAGCCGACGATCACGTCACCCGAGGCGAGCAGCAGGCGGGTGGTGTTGAGGCCCACCTTGTAGATGTTCTTGACGTCCTGCTCGGTGGCCGCGAGGTCGGTCAGCATCAGGCCGACGATCGACTCCAGCTCGACGGCGGCCTTCGCGAGGTGCTCGCGGGCACCCGCCAGCTCCTCGCCACCGGTGCCCAGCGCCAGGAACTTCTTGATGTCCTCGGCGAGGGAGTTCAGCGCCGCGCCCTGGTTGCGGACGATCTTCCGGAAGAAGAAGTCCTGGCCCTGGATGGCGGTGGTGCCCTCGTACAGGGTGTCGATCTTGGCGTCCCGGATGTACTGCTCGATCGGGTACTCCTGGAGGAACCCGGAGCCGCCGAAGGTCTGCAGCGACTGGGCGAGCTGCTCGTAGCCCTTCTCGGAGCCGTAGCCCTTGACGATCGGCAGGAGCAGGTCGTTGAGCGCGTGCTCGGCCTTCGGGTCCTCGCCGTTCGCCTCCTTGACCATGATCGCGTCCTGGATCGAGGCGGTGTAGAGGACGAGGGCGCGCATGCCCTCGGCGTACGCCTTCTGCGTGATCAGCGAGCGGCGGACGTCGGGGTGGTGGGTGATGGTGACCTTGGGCGCGGTCTTGTCCAGGAAGTTCGCGAGGTCCGGGCCCTGGACGCGCTCCTTGGCGTACTCCAGCGCGTTCAGGTAGCCGGTGGAGAGCGTCGAGATGGCCTTCGTGCCGACCATCATCCGGGCGAACTCGATGATCCGGAACATCTGGCGGATGCCGTCGTGCTTGTCGCCGATCAGCCAGCCCTTGGCCGGGTGGCGGTCGCCGAAGGTCATCTCGCAGGTGTTGGAGGCCTTCAGGCCCATCTTGTGCTCGACGTTGGTGGCGTAGACGCCGTTGCGCTCGCCCAGTTCGCCGGTCTCGACGTCGAACAGGTACTTCGGGACGAGGAAGAGGGACAGGCCCTTGGTGCCGGGGCCGGCGCCCTCGGGGCGGGCGAGGACGTAGTGGAGGATGTTCTCCTCCATGTCGTGCTCACCCGAGGTGATGAAGCGCTTCACGCCCTCGATGTGCCAGGAGCCGTCCTCCTGCTGGACCGCCTTGGTGCGGCCGGCGCCGACGTCCGAACCGGCGTCGGGCTCGGTGAGCACCATGGTCGAACCCCAGGTGCGGTCCACGGCGAGCTGCGCCCACTTCTTCTGCTCCTCGGTGCCCTCCTCGAAGAGGATGCGGGCGAACGCCGGGCCGGAGGAGTACATCCAGACGGCCGGGTTGGCGCCGAGGACCAGCTCCGCGTACGACCAGATCAGCGACGGGGGAGCGGTCGTGCCGCCGATCTCCTCCGGCAGGCCGAGGCGCCAGTACTCGGAGTCCATGAAGGCCTTGTAGCTCTTCTTGAAGGACGCGGGGACCGGGGCGGTGTTGGTCTCCGGGTCGAAGACCGGGGGGTTGCGGTCGGCGTCGGCGAAGGACTCCGCGAGCTCGTTCTCGGCGAGCCGGGTCAGCTCCTCCAGGACGCTCTTCGCGGTGTCGGTGTCCATCTCGCCGAACGGGCCGGTGCCGTACAGCTTGTCGCGCCCGAGCACTTCGAACAGGTTGAATTCGATGTCGCGGAGATTGGACTTGTAGTGCCCCATGGTGACGGCTCCGTATCCGGATCGGCGAGGCACTGAATCCTCGCGCAAGCTTTCACATACCAACGAGTAGCTCCGATGATGCTACCCGTCGGTAATAAGACGCAACCCCCACCGGGTGAAGTGTGAGAAGGGTCTACCTTCTCGCGGACGCCGCGTGTCTCGGTAGGCTTGCGCGCATGTATGGATACGGCCAGCCCATGGACGGTGGGGCCGCGCAGCAGCAGTACGCCCAGCCGCAGCAGCAGATGCCGGGCGGACTCGGCGGCTACGGCCAGCAGGCGCCGCTCTATCCCGAGCCGTCCCCGCCGTCCCTCGCGGACGCGGTCCGTGCCTTCACCACCGGTCAGGTCACCGCCGAGGACTTCCAGCAGGTCTTCGCCACGTCCAAGGTGTACTGCCCGCGCGGCGACAACCCCGGGTTCCTGGCCCTGCACAACACCCAGCAGCCGGTGATCCCGATGTTCACCTCGCTGAAGGAACTGCGCCGGTACGCGGGCAAGGAGTCCAAGTACTTCGTGATCACCGGCGCGGAGGTGATCGACCTCCTCCCGACCGGTTACGGCTTCGTCCTGGACATGGAGGGCGAGCACCGGATGGTCTTCGACGCCAAGGCGGTCGAGCAGATGGTGGACTTCGCGATGCGGCGGATGTACGGCTGAGGCTTCGCCGGGAGTGCCGCGACGGGTCGTCGGTCGACTGCGCCGCCGTCGTGGCCGGTCGCGCAGTTCCTCGCGCCCCTTATGTGGCGCTGCCCTCTGAAAACATGGACCTGTTTGTCACAGCCATGCCATAGGCTGCCCCCTGGCAGCCGCGCCCCGCGCGCAACCGCTCTTTCCGCGGTCGTGCACGGATGTCGCGCGGCGCTCTCATCCGCCCGGCGAACCCGGGTTCTCACTGGGGGTTTCATCACTGTGCGCATGCGCAGCACTTCGGTCGCGACGGCGCTCGCGGTCGTCTTCAGCTCGGCGGCGCTGAGCGTCGTGGCGGCGGGGACCGCCTCGGCGGCCGGCACCACCGTCACCAACATCGGCGGGTTCGTCGTGGACGGCCCGCTCCAGCGGGTGTTCGTCGGCGACGCGGCGAACGGCCGCATCCTCGCCTCGGACTACAACGGCACCCTTGTCGACTCGAACGCCGGCCTCGGCAGCGTCAGCGACCTGGTCCTCTCGGACGACGGCAGCACTCTGTACGCGGCCCTGCCCAACACCCACCAGATCCTCGCCCTGGACCCGGCCACGCTGGATGTGCGGACGACGTACAGCATCCCGACCGACACCGGCCCCCGCCACCTGGCCTTCACCGGCGGCAAGGCGTGGTTCTCGTACGGCGACCAGTGGGACGGCGACATCGGCTCCATCGACCCGTCGGTGGACCCGGCCGGCGGGACCGACCCGGTGGCGATGGCGCAGTTCCCGACCGACGGCACCTCCGTCGGCCTCTGGGGCCCGGCACTGCTGGACACCGACCCGAACCGGCCGGGCGTCCTGGCCGTCGGTCAGACCGGCGGCGACTCCACCGACTCCATGGCCATCCTCGACGTGTCGGACGGCGCCCCCAAGGCCACCGCCTGGTACTTCGGCGACTACACCCTGAACAGCGGCATCGCGGACATCGACCTCGTGCCCGGCGCCGACCAGGTGCTCGTCAACGGCACCGACCGGGACGGGTGGGCGGACGGCAGGTTCAGCAAGGCCGGCTCCTACCCCGGCGCGTGGGGTGCCGACATCGCGCCGAACGGACTGGTCGCCCAGTTCAACGCCGGCAAGGTCGCGGTCTACCGGCCCGACGCCACCAAGCCGCTGCGCACCTACTCCGCCGGCTCCACCGACTACGCCGTCGGAAACCTGCGCTGGGCGCCGGACTCCTCGCGGATCTTCGCGCTGGTGCCGAACGGCAGCAGCTTCACGCTCAAGGCCCTGACCCAGCCGACGCTCAACGTGCCGACGCTCACGGTCAACGCCCCGAGCTCGGCGGCCCGCGCCAAGAAGCTCACCGTCACCGGCAAGCTCTCGGCGACGGTCCCGCTGCCGTCCGGCGCCAAGCTCTCCGTGACCCGTACCGACGTCGAGAGCCCCGGTGGGAAGGCGCTCGCGGCCGTCACCGTCAAGGCGGACGGCACGTACTCCTTCGCCGACACCCCGCCGGCCGGCGGCACGGTGACCTACAAGGTGACGTACGCGGGCGACGCCGGCCACACCGGGGCCACCGCCTCCGACAAGGTCGCGGTCTCCCGCGCGGGCACGAGCCTGAGCCTGAACAACAACGGCAAGCTGTACAACTACGGCGCCGACGTGAAGTTCACCGCGCACCTGGGGACGACGTACAAGAACCGCTCGGTCAAGATCTACGCCGACCCCTTCGGCGGCGACAAGGCCAAGAAGCTGATCAAGTCCGGCAAGGTGGACTCCCACGGGAACCTCACCGCCTGGGTGGACATGACCCGGGACACGGCGGTCTCCGCGGTCTTCGACGGGGACGGCCGCTACGCGCCCAAGACCGTGAAGGCCACGGCGTACGCCCGGGTCAAGATCTCCACCTCGCTGTCCAAGTACTACAAGACGGCGAAGATCGGCTCGACGTCGTACCGCTGGTTCCACAAGAACACCGGCCCGGTGTTCAACACGACCATGACGTACTACCCGGGCCGTGAGCACCGCCTGGACCTGGAGATCTACTACCAGGGGAAGTGGTACCAGACGGACTCGGAGTACTTCAGGCTCGCTACCAACGGCAGGACGGCCGTGCAGTTCGACGCCCCCGGCGAGTCCGGCATCCGGGCGCGGATGCGGTCGGTGTACGTCAACGGCTCGTCCGGCGACACCGTGAACTCCACGACCTACGGTGCGTGGAACTACCTCTACTTCAGCAACTGATCCACCGATCGGGGAACGACCGGGCCCGGAGGGAATGTCCTCCGGGCCTTCTCCGTTGGGGGTGGCAGAAAGTTCAACGCTCAACTAAAGTGGGCGCACAAGGAGGAGCCAACATGCCTGCAGTGACCGTCGAGAACCCGCTCACCCTGCCTCGGGTGGCCGCACCGGCCGACGCCGTGGCCCGTCCCGTGCTCGCCGTGACGACCGCGCCGAGCGGTTTCGAGGGCGAGGGTTTCCCGGTGCGCCGGGCGTTCGCGGGGATCAACTACCGCCACCTCGACCCGTTCATCATGATGGACCAGATGGGTGAGGTGGAGTACGCGCCGGGCGAGCCCAAGGGCACCCCCTGGCACCCGCACCGCGGCTTCGAGACCGTCACCTACATCATCGACGGCATCTTCGACCACCAGGACAGCCAGGGCGGCGGCGGCACCATCACCAACGGCGACACCCAGTGGATGACGGCCGGCTCCGGCCTCCTCCACATCGAGGCCCCGCCGGAGTCCCTCGTCATGTCCGGCGGTCTCTTCCACGGCCTCCAGCTGTGGGTGAACCTCCCCGCCAAGGACAAGATGATGGCGCCCAGGTACCAGGACATCCGCGGCGGCCAGGTGCAGCTGCTGACCACCCCCGACGGCGGTGCGCTGCTGCGCGTCATCGCGGGCGACCTGGACGGCCACGCGGGCCCCGGCATCACCCACACCCCGATCACGATGATCCACGCGACCGTCGCCCCCGGCGCCGAGGTCACCCTGCCCTGGCGCGAGGACTTCAACGGCCTCGCCTACGTGCTGGCCGGCAGGGGCTCGGTGGGCGCCGAGCGCCGCCCGATCCACCTCGGCCAGACCGCCGTCTTCGGCGCGGGTTCCTCCCTCACCGTCCGCGCGGACGAGAAGCAGGACTCGCACACGCCGGACCTGGAGGTCGTGCTGCTCGGCGGCGAGCCGATCCGCGAGCCGATGGCCCACTACGGCCCGTTCGTCATGAACACCAAGGACGAGCTCATGCAGGCCTTCGAGGACTTCCAGAAGGGCCGCCTGGGCACGATCCCTGCGGTCCACGGCATGACGGAGACCGGCCCGCAGGCATAACCGACACCCCCCGAAAGGCCCGGCGCAACCCCGCCCCGGGCCTTCCGCCTGCCCCCACCCGACCCCGCTTCTTCACCGGCCGAGGCGGGGGTGGGTGGGCGGAGACGTTGGGGGTCAGGGGGCGGAGCCCCGTGGTACGGCGGCCGGGGTGCGTTCACCCGGTGGGGGGCGTACGGCGGGGCATCCGTCGGCCTCGCATGGTCCGCTGGGACTCGTGCAGCTGTTGCCCGAGCCCGTACGCCGTTTCGCCGCATGGTGTGCCGTGCTGCTGCTGGCCGCCGGCGTCGGCTACGTCGGCATCCGGCTCTGCTCCGAGTTCCGCACCGCGGTCACCCCGGTCCTGCTCGCCCTGCTCGGCACCGCCCTGCTCGGCCCGCTGCACCGGCGGCTCGTAGGGGTCGGCGTGCACCGCTCCCTCGCCGCCGGCCTCACCTGCGTCGCGGTCGTCGCCGTGACCGGCGGTGCCGTCTACATCGTGGTCGCGGCCCTCGTCGACACCGGCGACCAGATCGTCGCCTCCCTCAAGCAGGCCGCGAAGTCCCTCGCCAGGCACTTCGGCGCCGCCGGGACCTCGGTCGGCGACCTGGCCGGCAGCGCCAAGGACCTGCTCGGCAAGTTCGGCGGCACCGCCGCCTCCAACGTCATCAGCGGTGTCAGCGTGGTCGGCGAGGGCATCGCCATGGCCGTCCTCGCGCTGCTGCTCGTTTTTTTCTTCCTGCGCGACTCGGACCGGGTCGTGGGCACCCTCAGGGCCCTGGCGCCCGGCGCCAGCGCCGACATGGTCGAGGCGATGGCCCGCAGGGCCTTCGAGGGCATCGAGGGGTTCATGCGCGGCACCACCGTCATCGCCTTCATCGACGCCGTCTGCATCACCGTCGGCCTGCTGGTCCTGCGCGTACCGGGAGCTGTCGGGCTCGGCGCGCTCGTCCTCGTCGGCGCCTACATCCCCTACCTCGGCGCCTTCATCTCCGGCGCGGTCGCCGTCCTGGTCGCCTTCGCCGACCGCGGCTTCGTCATCGCGCTGTGGGCGCTGGGCGTCGTACTCGCCGTACAGGTGCTGGAGGGGCACGTGCTGCAGCCCATGATCCAGAGCCGGACCGTGCAGATGCACCCGGCGGTGGTGATGCTGACCATCACGGCCGGCGCCTCCGTCGCCGGGATCCTGGGCATGCTGCTGGCCGTACCGCTCACCGCGGCCGCCTTCGGGGTCGTACACGAACTGCACGCCCGCTACGCCACCGGTTAGCCGCGGCCGGCCGGCGCCCCGCTACGCCCTGCCGGCCTCGTACAGCTCGAACCAGATGCTCTTGCCCTGCCCGCGCGGGTCGACCCCCCAGGCGTCCGCCAGGATCTCGGTCAGGACCAGGCCGCGGCCGGAGGAAGCCAGTTCGCCGGGGCGGCGCTTGTGCGGGAGGTCGTCGCCGGCGTCCGTGACCTCGACCCGCAGCCGCCGTTCGGGGGCCTGGCCGGAGACCTCGGCGAGCAGTAGCGCGTCCGCGTCGGTGTGGACGAGGACGTTCGTGAGCATCTCGGAGACCAGCAGCACCGCCGACTCGACCTGGTCGGGCGAACGCCAGTCGTGCAGCAGCTCGCGCACGTGCTGACGGGCCTCGGCGACCCGCTCGGGCTCGTCCTGGGCCACCGACAGCAGGGTGCGGCGGACCCGCGGCCGTACGGTCGGCAGCTCGTCGCCGCGGCCGGTGCCCGGCCGGGACAGCAGCAGGACCGCGATGTCGTCCTCGCGGCGGTCGGCCAGCGGCCCGGTGGTGTGATGCGAGGAGGGCCCGTGCACGGCCTGGACCAGCCCGTCGGCCAGTTTCTCCAGGTCGCCGTCGCCGTGCTCCTCCATGATCGCCCGGATCCGCTGCCAGCCGCTCTCCATGTCGTGGCCGCCGGTCTCGATCAGCCCGTCGGTGCAGATCATCATGGTCTCGCCGGGTTCGAGGGCGAACCGCGTCGTCGGATAGTCGGCGTCCGGGTCGATGCCCAGCGGCAGCCCGCCCGCCGTCGGACGCCGCAGCACCGTGCCGTCGGCCATCCGGATCGCCGGGTCGGGATGGCCCGCACGGGCGATCTCCAGCACCCCGGTCGCCGGATCCGCCTCGACGTACAGGCAGGTCGCGAACCGCAGGTCGGCGTCGTCCTCGGCGTAGGTGATCCCGTGCAGGAAACGGGAGGCCCGGGAGAGCACCGCGTCCGGGCGGTGGCCCTCGGCGGCGTAGGCGCGCAGCGCGATCCGCAGCTGGCCCATCAGCCCCGCGGCCCGTACGTCATGGCCCTGGACGTCGCCGATGACCAGGGCGTGCCGGCCGGACGGCAGCGGGATGATGTCGTACCAGTCGCCGCCCACCTGAAGCCCGCCGCCGGTCGGTATGTAGCGGGCGGCCGCGTCCATGCCGGGTATCTCGGGGCCCAGCGTCGGCAGCATGGAGCGCTGCAGGCCGTCCGTCAGCTCCCGCTCCGAGTCGGCGATGCCGGCCCGGGACAGGGCCTGCGCCAGCATCCGGGCCACCGTGGTGAGCACCGACCGCTCGTCCGGGGTGAAGGAGACCTGGTAGGTGAAGCCCGCCATCCAGGCACCCATGGTCCGCCCGGCCACGGTCAACGGCAGGAAGGCCCACGACTGGCGGCCGAAGCGTTCGGCCAGCGGCCAGGTCACCGGGTAGCGGGACCTGTACTGGTCGGCGGAGGAGAGATAGACGGCCCGGCCGGTCCGCACCACCTCGGCCGCCGGGTAGTCCGTGTCCAGCGGCATGCTGGTGAAGGGGCTGTCCTCGTCGATCTGCTGGCCGTGGTGGCCGATCATCATCAGCCGGTCGCCCTTGACCCCGAAGACGACCAGCCCGTCCGGGGAGAACCCGGGCATCGACAGGCCCCCCGCGACCCGTAGCACCTCCTCCGTGGACCGCGCCTCGGCCAGCGCCCGGCCCGCGTCCAGCAGGAACGCCTCCCGGGAACGCCGCCAGTCGCCGGTGACCGGATGCTGCACGGCGGTGCCGGGGGACGGTTCGGAGACCTCCTGGATGGTGCCGGTCACCCGGTACACGCGCTCCGCGGAGTCGTACACCGGCCGGAAACGGCTGCGTACGGTGCGGATCAGGTGACCCTGCTCGTCCATCACCCGCAGCCGGACCTCCCCGAGGGTGCCCTCCACCGCGGCCAGCCGGGTGATGCTGGTGTTCTCGTTCCAGTCCACGGGGTGGAAACGCGACCGGACCAGGGCCTCCGACAGCACGGACGCCTCGGCCGGCAGCCCGATCAGCCGGGCCGCCTCCGCGTCCGCGGTGACCAGCCCGGTGGCGGTGTCCCAGTGCCACAGCCCGGTCGCGAGGGCGGCGAGCACGTCCTCCACGGCGGGCAGGGGCTCGCCAGTTCGCATTGCCCTACTTTAAGAAGATGGGATCGGAGAGTGCCACTGTTTCGGGGCCGCATTAATGGTGGGGAGCCGATCTTTGGCTGCCCGGTACCCTTGATGGGTCCGGGCCCCGTGCCCGTCCCGGTCGAGGAGAGCACCTCGGCAGACCACGAAGACGAAGAAGAGGAACACCCGACGATGCATCGGTACAGGTCCCACACCTGCGGCCAGCTCCGCGCCTCTGACGTCGGCACCGACGTCCGGCTGAGTGGCTGGCTGCACAATCGGCGCGACCTGGGCGGCATCCTCTTCATCGATCTGCGCGACCACTACGGCATCACGCAGCTCGTCGCCCGCCCCGGCACCCCCGCGTACGAGGCCCTGGACAAGCTCTCCAAGGAGTCCACGGTCCGCGTCGACGGCCGCGTTGTTTCACGTGGAACCGAGAACATCAACGCCGACCTGCCCACCGGCGAGGTCGAGGTCGAGGTCGGCGAGGTCGAGCTGCTCGGCGCGGCCGCCCCGCTGCCGTTCACGATCAACACCGAGGACGGGGTCAACGAGGAGCGGCGCCTGGAGTACCGCTTCCTGGACCTGCGCCGCGAGCGCATGCACCGCAACATCATGCTGCGTACGGCCGTGATCTCCGCCATCCGCCACAAGATGGTCGCCCTCGGCTTCAACGAGATGGCCACCCCGATCCTCACCGCGACCTCCCCCGAGGGCGCCCGTGACTTCGTGGTCCCCTCCCGCCTGAACCCGGGCAAGTTCTACGCCCTGCCGCAGGCCCCGCAGCAGTTCAAGCAGCTGCTGATGATCTCCGGCTTCGACCGCTACTTCCAGATCGCGCCCTGCTTCCGCGACGAGGACGCCCGCGCCGACCGCTCGCCGGGCGAGTTCTACCAGCTCGACGTCGAGATGAGCTTCGTCGAGCAGGAGGACGTCTTCCGGCCCATCGAGCAGCTCATGACCGAGCTGTTCGAGGAGTTCGGCAACGGCCGCCACGTCACCTCGCCCTTCCCGCGGATCCCGTTCCGCGAGGCGATGCTGAAGTACGGCTCCGACAAGCCGGACCTCCGCGCCCAGCTGGAGCTCGTCGACATCACCGACATCTTCGAGGGCTCGGAGTTCAAGGCCTTCGCCGGCAAGCACGTGCGCGCGCTGCCGGTCCCGGCGGTCCAGGACCAGCCCCGCAAGTTCTTCGACCAGCTCGGTGACTACGCGGTCTCGCAGGGCGCCAAGGGCCTGGCCTGGGTCCGCGTCGGCGAGGACGGCTCGCTGACCGGCCCGATCGCCAAGTTCCTCACCGAGGACAACGTCGCCGAGCTCACCAAGCGGCTCCAGCTGGCCGCCGGGCACGCCGTCTTCTTCGGCGCGGGCGACTTCGACGAGGTCTCCAAGATCATGGGCGCGGTCCGGGTCGAGGCGGCCAAGCGCTCCGGGCACTTCGAGGAGGACGTCTTCCGGTTCTGCTGGATCGTCGACTTCCCGATGTTCGAGAAGGACGAGGACACCGGGAAGATCGACTTCTCGCACAACCCGTTCTCCATGCCCCAGGGCGGCATGGAGGCCCTGGAGACCCAGGACCCGCTGGACATCCTCGCCTGGCAGTACGACATCGTCTGCAACGGCGTCGAGCTGTCCTCCGGCGCCATCCGGAACCACGAGCCCGACATCATGCTCAAGGCCTTCGGCATCGCCGGCTACGACGAGGAGACCGTCGAGCGCGAGTTCGCCGGCATGCTCCGCGCGTTCCGCTTCGGCGCCCCCCCGCACGGCGGCATCGCCCCGGGCGTCGACCGCATCGTGATGCTCCTCGCCGACGAGCCCAACATCCGCGAGACCATCGCCTTCCCGCTCAACGGCAACGCCCAGGACCTGATGATGGGCGCCCCGACCGAGCTGGAGGAGTCCCGCCTGCGCGAGCTGCACATCTCCGTCCGGAAGCCGCAGCCGAAGTAGGGCACACAGGCACGCAGTACCAGCACAGCTGAAGGAAAGGCTCGAAACCGGCGTCGGTTTCGAGCCTTTCGGCTGCGCACCGCGCATTCACAGCTCTCTCCGATGTTCGCACCGGTCCGGTCTTGTCTACGGTCCCTGACCATGACAGACACCCACACCCCCACGGACCCCCGATCCCCGGACGACAGAGGGAAGTTGGCCCGCCGTACGGTGCTGGCGGCGGGTAGTGCGGCCGTCACCGCGGTGGGCGTCGGCAGCGCCTTCGCGGCGACCGACGGCACCGCCGCCGCGGCGACCGGCGCCGGAACCGGGGCCTCGTCCTCGGCCTCGGAAGGTGCCTGCTACACGCTGACCTCCGAGCTCGTCGAGGGCCCGTACTACATCGACGCGGACAAGCTCCGCCAGGACGTCACCGAGGACCAGGAGGGCATCCCCCTGCACCTCACCCTCAAGGTGATCGACGCGGAGACCTGCCGGCCGCTCAGGAACGCGGCCGTGGACATCTGGCACTGCAACGCGTCAGGCATCTACTCCGGGTACGAGGGGATGGGCAGCGGCGGCGGTGGCGGCACCCCGCCCACCGACGCGCCGACCGACGCGCCCACCGGCACCCCGACCGGGCCCCCGCCCGGTAGTGGCGGCGGCCACCAGGAGCCGACCGACGACACCCGCTACCTGCGCGGCACCTGGCACACCGACCGGCACGGGCAGGTCACCTTCAAGACCGTCTTCCCCGGCTGGTACCAGGGCCGGTGCGTCCACATCCACGTCAAGGTGCACGTGGACGGCGCGTGGACGGACGCGGGCTACGAGGGCGGCCACACCTGCCACACGGGCCAGCTGTTCTTCGACGAGAAGTCGGTGCTGCTGTCGGCCCAGGTGGAGCCGTACGCGAGCAACACCACCACCCGCACCACCCTCGACGAGGACACCATCTACCCGGACAACGGGCACGAGGGCGGCCTGCTCTACCTCAGGTACGACCGCCACCACATCGCCCGCGGTGTCCGCGGCCACCTGACCCTGGGCGTCGAACCGGACGAGACGAACAACGGCTGACGTCGACAGTCCCTGAGGCCGGCGCCCGGGGTTGAGGAAGAAGGGCCCCGGGCGCCTTCCGCGTGTGCGGAGTGTTCAGATCACCGAGAGCAGTCCGTTGCCGCCCAGAAGGGTGGGGAACGATGTCTGCGTGAGGCCGACCGCGTGTGCGGTGATGACGCGGCTGCCGGAGGCCGTCGGCCGGGTGGAGCCGCCGGGGAAGACCCACACGGCACCGGTGAAGTTGTTCTCGCCCGCCGCGCCGACGAACAGCTCTGGCTTGCCGTCCTTGTCGACGTCCCCGACCGAGACCGTCGTACCGAAGAAATCGTCGGTCTCGGAGGCGCCGGGGACGCCCGCGGTGTCCTGGGAGAAGGAGTAGGAGCCGGTGCCGAGGGCGCCGCTGCGGCGGCCGGGGACCACGGTCACCTGACCCGCCCGGCTCTTGGCCAGGCCCTCGTACGGCGATCCGATCACGATGTCCGCGAGGCCGTCCCGGTTGAGGTCGGCCACCGCCAGCGACGCGCCGAAGTTGTCGTCCTTCTCGCTCGCGCCGGGGACGCCGGCCGTGTTCTGCGTGATCTGCGCGGGCGTCGTGGCCGGCGAGATACCCGTGGCGGAGCCGTACCAGACGAGGATGCGGCCGCCCGTCGCTCCGTCCACGCCCGCCTTTTCCGGCTCGTCCGGGTCGCCGGCCACGAGGTCGGCGTATCCGTCGCCGTTGATGTCGCCGGAGGCCGTGATCAGGCCGTTGCCCTTGAGCGCATCGCCGTAGGCGGCGGTCGTGTAGATCTCGCCGCCGCTCAGGCCGCTGAGCCGGTCGGTGGACGAGGCGGGGTCGGGCACGCCGTCGCCGTTGAAATCGCCGAGCGCGACAGAAAGAGGGGACGCCGTGTCGTCGTTGTGGACGGCGGATCCGAACGTGCCCGTCCGGCTGAACGGTCCGCCGAAGGTCACGGTCCCGTCCCCGCCGGCGACCGCCACCCGCGTCTTCGACCCGGCGCCGAGGCCGAGCGCGGCGACGTCCTCGCCGTAGTGCGACGGGGAGGAGTACGGCGACGGCAGGTCCGTGCCGCTCGTCAGGCCGCTCCTGCTGCCCCAGAGCACGGTCACCGCACCGGATTCGGTGCCCTTCGAGGTGTCCTCGTACGGCGTTCCGACCACCAGGTCGGCGTAGCCGTCCCGGTTCAGGTCGGCGGTGGCGGTGGCGGACCCGAAGCCGTCGCCGGCCTCGCTGACACCCGGCACACCGGCGGTGTTCTGGGTGATGGTCTTCCGGCGGCTCGTCGACAGCCCGGAGGCGGAGCCGTACAGCACGACGACCGCGCCCGCGCCCTCCTTGCCGGACACGTTCGCGCCCGGCGCGGGCAGGACCGCGTCGCGGTAGCCGTCGCCGTTGAAGTCACCGGGCACGGCGCCGTGTACGGCGGCGGCCGGGACGGCCGGCAGCAGGACGCCGCCGACCAGAGCGGCGGCCACGAACGCGACCGCACTCCATCTGCGCATGAGTGACCCCCCTGTGGATTCACCGACTGCCCCATCGGCAAGGGCGTACGCGATCCCACCCCGCTCGCTCCCCCGCCCTGACGCAAGTGGACGGACTTTACCAGCAGTTGGGCGTGTCCATGCCGGTCAGGTGTCGTACCGGCCGTCCCAGGGCTCGCCGAAGCCCAGGTGGTCCGGGTAGAGCTCGGCCCAGCCGCCGTCCTCGTCGTCCTTCGCCACCAGGCCGAAGAACACGCCGTCGACCCTGAGCTGGAACGGGCGTATGGCGATGTCCTTGTACGTCCGCCTCGGCAGGCTGCGCAACATGCCCGCCAGGTGGGCGCGGGCCCGTGCCAGCACGGAGTCGGCGCCGTCCGGATCGAGCTGCTGCTCGGCCCAGCTGCCCGCACACCAGATCTGCGAGTCGCTGTAGTTGCCCTCCGCGTCGAAGAGATGCAGCACCGAGTAGAGCCGTTTCCGCTCCTCCCAGCCCTCGTCGAGCCGGAACCCCTCGGGGAACGCGTAGGTGACCGACGCCAGGAACTGCCCGCCGGTGTAGTGACCGATGGCCTCGGTACGGCCATGGGGCTCGTAGGCGATCGGGATGAGATCTGGGATTGCCATGGCGAAACCATACGGATGTGTTGTGGACATGCGGCTGTCGGGGCGTCGGAGAACGGCTGCCCCGGTCAACTTTCGCCGCTCGCTCCCGGGATGGGCACCACACTGCGGAGAACTTCACGACAACCTTTCCGATCTCCACAACCACAGAGGAGTGAGGCCCGTCCCGTCGGGCCCTGCCCAGCATTTCGGAAGTACGTGAGGACTCCCCCGCGGCCGACCTGCGCCGATTACGCGGCCGGCACGGGGTACTCGCTGTCCGCCTACCTGAGGGCGTTCGACCCGTCGACGTACGGCCGGGCCGAGCTGCCCTCCGGCACCCAGGAGTCGGCCCGCGCCGCCGCGCAGAAGAAGCAGGTCGCGAACGTCGTCTCGAGCACAACCAGTCCACCAGCCACGACAAGACGATGCTGATCGGCGGCAGCGACAGCGAACCGAGCGGCAAGCTGCGCGTCACCCTGCTGACCCGCGTGAGCCAGGTGCACCTCTACAACAACGTCTACGACGTCACGCCGCTCAACGGCTACACCCTGCAGTACAGCATCAACTCGCGCGCCCAGGCGCAGGTCGTGGCCCAGAACAACGTCTGGACCATGCCCGGCTCCGTCACGGTCGCCAAGCTCCTGAGCGGCGACGGCACCGGCTCGGCCGCGGGCGGCGGCAACCTCGTCAACGGCACGACGACCGACCTCGTCGCCGCCTACAACGCTGCCAACTCCAAGAAGATCAGGACGACCGTGAACCGGACGCCGACCCTGTCGGCGGGGGTGCTGACCGCGAGCTGAGAGCGGTCGGCCGCATCTCGGCGGACCCGGGCCGGCGGGAGGGGTGCTCCTGCCGGCCCTTCGGGGTGGGCGTGGGGCGTGGGGTTATGCGGTGGGCTCGCCGCCGAAGCGCTCCTTGTACGTCTCCAGGTCCTCGTCCGTGAGCTTCGCGAACAGGACCGGGGGCACGGTGAAGGGGGTGCCCGCCGGGACGGCGGTCAGTGCCCTCGCCTCGTCGGCGGTGACCCAGGCCGCGGTGTCGTCGGCGAGGGCGAACGCCTCGCGCATCGTCTTCGCCGTCGCCGGGATGAAGGGCTCCGAGACCACCGCGTAGAGGTGGATCAGGTTCATCGCGGTGCGCAGGGTCAGGGCCGCGCCGTCCTTGTCGGTCTTGATCTCCAGCCAGGGGGCCTTCTCCTCAAGGTAGGAGTTGCCGGCCGACCACAGGGCACGCAGGGCCGCGGCGGCCTTGCGGAACTGGAGGGACTCCATGTGGGACTCGTACTCGGCGAGGAGCGCGGCGATCTCCCCGCCGAGCTTCGCCTCCGCCTCGCCGGGGGTGCCGCCGGCCGGGACGTCGTCGCCGAAGCGCTTCTTCGAGAACGACAGGACGCGGTTGACGAAGTTGCCGAGGGTGTCGGCCAGGTCCTTGTTCACCGTCGCCGTGAAGTGCTCCCAGGTGAAGGACGAGTCGTCCGACTCGGGGGCGTTGGCGATGAGGAAGTAGCGCCAGTAGTCGGCGGGCAGGATGTCGAGGGCCTGGTCGGTGAAGACGCCGCGCTTCTGCGAGGTGGAGAACTTGCCGCCGTAGTACGTCAGCCAGTTGAAGGCCTTGACGTAGTCGACCTTCTTCCACGGCTCGCGGACGCCGAGCTCGGTGGCCGGGAACATCACCGTGTGGAAGGGGACGTTGTCCTTCGCCATGAACTCCGTGTAGCGGACGTCGGTGTCGACGTCGTACCACCAGGACTTCCAGTCGCGGTTCTCCGGGTCCTGGTCGGCCCACTCCTTCGTCGCGCCGATGTACTCGATCGGGGCGTCGAACCAGACGTAGAAGACCTTGCCCTCGGCCGCCAGCTCCGGCCAGGTGTCGGCCGGGACCGGCACGCCCCAGTCCAGGTCGCGGGTGATCGCGCGGTCGTGCAGGCCCTCGGTCAGCCACTTGTGGGCGATCGAGGAGGCCAGCTGCGGCCAGTCCTTGTCGTGCTTGGAGACCCACTCGCGGACCTCGTTCTCCAGCTTGGACTGGAGCAGGAAGAGGTGCTTGGTCTCGCGGATCTCCAGGTCGGTGGAGCCGGAGATCGCCGAGCGCGGGTTGATCAGGTCGGTCGGGTCCAGGACGCGGGTGCAGTTCTCGCACTGGTCGCCGCGGGCCTTGTCGTAGCCGCAGTGCGGGCAGGTGCCCTCGACGTAGCGGTCCGGGAGGAAGCGGCCGTCGACCGGGGAGTACACCTGGCGGATCGACCGCTCCTCGATGAAGCCGTTCTCGTTCAGGCGGCGGGCGAAGTGCTGGGTGATCTCGCGGTTCTCGGGGGAGGAGCTCCGGCCGAAGTAGTCGAACGCGAGTGCGAAGCCGTCGTAGACCGCCTTCTGCGCGTCGTGCGCCTGGGCGCAGAACTCGTCCACCGGGAGGCCCTGCTCCTTCGCCGCGAGCTCGGCGGGGGTGCCGTGCTCGTCCGTGGCGCAGATGTACAGGACGTCGTGGCCGCGCTGGCGGAGGTACCGGGAGTACACGTCCGCCGGGAGCATGGACCCCACCATGTTGCCCAGGTGCTTGATCCCGTTGATGTACGGAAGGGCGCTGGTGATGAGGTGTCGAGCCATCGGGGGCTGCTCCCAGGTCGGTCTGTTGCTGTTATTGCGAACCTTGAAATCGTAGCCGACATGTGTATGCCGCCCGCTTCCCGTTTTATTGGGTGAGAAGCGGGCGGCATGGGTGTGCGGGTGGGGCTTACGGGCGCCAGTCGATCAGGAGGCCGTCGTACAGCTCCGCGTCCGTGAGCTCCAGGGGGGTCGGGCCCGCGTGGAAGAAGGCCGTGTTGTCGGTCTTCAGCTTGCGGAGGTAGTCGAAGGCCTTGTTCTCGTGCTCGCCGAACGCGACGAAGGAGAAGAAGACCGAGGGATGGGACTTCGCGGCGTCCGTGAGGGACTGGGTGGCCGGGGTCTTCGCGTCCGGGGCGCCGTCGGTCTGGAAGACGACGAGGGCGGGGGTGCCGGCCTTGCCGTGGTGCTCGTCGTAGTGCGCGAGTACGGATTCGACGGCGGCGTGGTAGCTGGTACGGCCCATGCGGCCGAGACCGGCGTGGGCCTCGTCGATCGCGTTCTCGGGGGAGGCGGGGGTGAGGTCGGTGGTGCCGTCGAGCTCGGTGGAGAAGAAGACGACGTGCACGGAGGGGGTCTCGCCGTCCGGGGTGAGGCGGGTGGCGAGGGCGAGGGTCTGGTCGGCGAGGGCCGCGGCGGAGCCGTCCTTGTAGTAGCCGCGCATGCTCGCGGAGCGGTCGAGGACGAGGTAGGTGGCGGCCTGGGTGCCGGTGAGGCCGGCCTTGGCGAGGGCGGACGTCGCGGCGTCGCCGGGTGCCGTGGCCTCGGCTTCGCCTTCGGCCGTCGTGTTCCCACCCGCACCACCCGTGACGGTCTCGTCGTCGGGTGCGGGTGGCCCCTGCGGGGCGGACTCGCCGTCGGCGGCCGCGGCGGGCTCCGGGGCGGCGGTCTCGGCCGGAGCCTCGACCGGGTCGGGGGCGGGTTCCGGGGTGGCTTCGGCGACCGGGTCGGAGGTTGGTTCCGTGACGGCCTCGGCGACCGGCTCGGGCTCGGTTTCGGCCGCCGGGTCCGGGGTGGGTTCCGGCTCGGTTTCGGCCGCCGGGTCCGGGGTGGGTTCCGGCTCGGTTTCGGCCGCCGGGTCCGGGGTGGTTTCGGCGGCCGGCTCCGATGTGGGTTCCGGGGCCGGGGTTGTTTCCTCGGCCGGGGGTGTCGGGGCCAGGGTTTCCGTCGGTGTCGTCGGCTCCAGCACGACCTCGGCCTCGACCTTGATCACCGGGTCGGGGGTGGTGTCGGGCTCGGGCTTGAGGTCGACCTCCGGCTCGATCAGGCGGGTCGCCTGCTTCGGAACCGTGACGTTGTCGAAGGCGGCCGAGACCAGATCGTGCTCCTCCGACGTCGCCGGGCGGGGCTCCGGAACCGCTGCCGATGCTTCGGCTGCCGGTGCCGGTGCTTGCTGCTTCGACTGCGAAGGGAGCTGGTCCGCACCCTCTGCCTCGGCAGGGCGCGGCTTTCGCGACCTGCCGAATGCGTTCCGCAGGAGAGTGAGAATGCCCATGTGCGCAACCCTTCGCGTGAGTTGATACCCGTCAATCGCTGGCCAGGACGGACACGTAAGGTTAGCGGCCCCAGGTTGCGATCTTGGGGAGGGTCGATGACTCCTGTCGGGCGTACGGCGGTCGAGTCCCAGCCCGTTGCCCGGCCCCCTCGGGTGCGTTCGGTTCATCTCCCGTTCGTTCGGGGGGTGTTCGGGTGTGCGGGGCCGGTATCCGGCGTCAAGCTCACATCAGGAATTCGTAAGGCGATAGTAAAGTATGGCGAGGGTGACCGGCCGCACTAGTGCGGTGAGGCGATGGCTCTGGCCGCCGCCACCTCCTGGCGCAGCGGTTCCAGGACGCTGTCCGGCGGGCCCGTGAGGTCCGTGCGGACCGCGACCAGGGTCTCGGAGCGGCGGACACCCTCCGCCAGCTCGCGCAGTTGCCGGGTCACCTGGTCGACCTCGGCCCGCTCCGGGGGCGGTGCTCCGTGCCGGACCCGGACCCGGGCCGCCGTCGTCGCGTCGACGATGCGTTCCACGGCGACGACCAGGGGCCACCAGGCCGCCGCCCGGCGGCCGGTGGGCGGCGGCTCCGTCAGGGCGCGCTGGAACTCCGTGCGGACCACGGACAGGTCACGGTAGAGACGGCGCCGCAGCCGGGCCCGGGCGGCGGGTTCCGCCCCCGGTCTGAAGGCCAGCTCGACATAGGCGGCCGTGTCCGCGACCGCGTCGGCCAGCCGGTCGCCGACCCGGGTGCGCCAGCTCTCCGGCCACAGCAGGTACCCGGCGACCAGCGCGATCCCGCAGCCCATCAGGGAGTCGAGGAGCCGGGGCAGGAGCAGCGCCGTGCCCTGGTGGTTCAGGTTGTCGGAGAGGAGCAGGATGACCGGGGTGATGGCGGCGGTCTGGAAGCCGTAGCCCCGGGGGGTCAGCGCCGGGACCAGCGGCGCCAGGACCATCATCACCGGCACGTCCCACCAGCCGCGCGGTACGACGGCGAGGACCGTCGCGGCCACCACCAGGCCCACCACCGTGCCGAGCGCGCGCAGCAGCGCCCGGGAGAAGACCGAGCCGAAGTCGGGCTTGAGGACGAAGGTGACGGTGAGGGCGACCCAGTAGGAGCGCGGGACGGGCACGAGGGAGACCAGGGCCTGTGCGATGCCGATGCACAGCGCGAGGCGGATGCCGTAGCGCCGGGAGTTGGCGGAGAGGACGACGTTGCGGGCGGCCCGCGCGGTGCGGATACGGAGGGCGGCGGGGCGGCCCAGGCGGTCGTCGATGCCGCGTGGATCGACGTCCGGGGCGGTGGCGACCTCGGCGACGTGCCGCAGGGCGTGGTCGACGGCGCGGCCCGTCTCGTTGCGGGGCTCGGGCAGGTCCAGCCCTGCCGGGCCGGTGTAGCCGGTCTCGACGGCGTCGGCGATGCGCAGGACCGCCGCCGGGACCTCGGGCGGCAGCGGCTTGCCGGCGCGGCGGGCGAGGCGCACGGCCGGTGCGGCCTCCACGACCGGCGTGATCGCGTTCAACTGGGCCAGCATCCGGGTGAGTTCACGGTTGCGACCGCGGTACCGGGTGCGCCGGGCCAGGATCAGGTCGTACGCCTGGTTCAGCGACTGGGTGACGGCGTGCCGGGCGCCGTCGTACGCCTCGTCGTCCTCGCCGTCGCTGACGGACAGCAGGTCGGCGACCGTGCGGTAGGTGGCGGCGACCGCCGCGCGCTCGGGTACGCCCGAGCGCAGCGGCCAGGCGAGCAGGGCGAACAGCAGGACGAGCAGGCCGCCGCCGGTCATCAGCACCGGGGTGAGCCACCAGGCGCCGGGCAGCGGCAGGCCCGCGCCGATGACGGAGTTGAGCAGGAGCAGCAGGCCGGAGACGGAGGACACCGCGCCGATCGTCGAGATCATCCCGGAGAGCAGCGCGATGCCGGTGATCACGGCGACCGTGAGCCAGCCCTGGCCGTAGACCAGCGAGCCGGCGGTGACGCCGACGGCGCCGAAGAGCTGCGGGACGGCGATGTTGAGGATCCGCATCCGGTAGGCGTCGGCGGTGTCGCCGATGACCCCGGACAGGGCGCCCATCGAGGCCAGTGCCCCGTACGCGGGCCGGCCGGCCGCGAGGCCGACGGCGAGCGGGAGGCTCATGGCGAGCGCCGCGCGGGCGAGGGCGGCCCGGTTGAGGGGGGCGGCCTGCTGGGGCCGGAGATTCCTTACCAGCCAGTCGGGAGGGTTGAGGCCGATCGGGAACTCGCGGGACATGCGGTCATTATCAGTGCTTGTGCCGGTGGCACGTGATGTCCACGACGAGGGCCCGCCGGCCGGTGTCGGCCGGGTGCGGGACCGGGGTGGGAGGGGTGTCGCGCGGTGCGCGGGATCACGCTTCCCCGTCCACCCGGGCCAGGAACTCCCCCAGCGCCCGGTTGAACTCCTCGGGCCGCTCCAGGTTGGGCAGGTGGGACGCCCCGGCGATGATCCGGAGGGCGGAGTCGGCCAGGAGGGCGTGCATCGCCTCGGCGTCGGAGACCGGGGTGTACTCGTCGGCCGCGCCGACCACGACCAGGGCGGGGACCGTCGCAGCGGCCAGCACGGGCCGGTAGTCGGGGCGTTCGGCGCGGCCGCGCAGGGCCGCCGCGGCGCCCTCGGGGTGGGTGGCCGTCATCATGCGGTGGACGTGTGCCTTCACGTCGGGGTGGGCGTCCGGGGCGACCATCTTCTCCAGGACCTCGTCGGCGTAGCCGCGCATGCCCTCGCGCAGGAGCCGGTCGGCCATGGCGTTCCTCGCCCGTCTGCCTCCGGGGGTCTCCGGGTCGGCGAAGGTGTCGGCCAGCACCAGGCCCCGGACGCGTTCGGGGCCGAGGCGGTCGTAGCACTCCATCGCGATCTGGCCGCCCATCGACAGGCCGGCGACCACGCAGGTCCGTACGCCCAGCGTGTCGAGGAGTTCCCCGATGTCCGCCGCGAAGCGGGAGAGCGGGGTGCGGCCGGGGGTGACCGGGGAGGCGCCGTAACCGCGCAGGTCGGGGGCGACCACCCGGCGGGTGGCGGCGAAGGCGGTGTGCTGGGGGTGCCACATCGTGCGGTCGAAGGGGTGGCCGTGGACGAGGAGGAGAGGGGTTCGCGCGGTATGCGGGTCATTGTCGTCGTATGCGAGGAAGGGGGGCATGCGGACGACCCTAGGGACCCGCAACTCCTCGGTGCAATAAAATCTTTGCTCTCGGTGCAATGAGCGGGGGGACCGTGGACGACTTCCGGGGTATCGCCGACCGGATCGCGCTGGACATCGCGCGGGGGCGGCTGCGGGCCGGGCAACGCCTGCCTCCACAAAGGGCGTTCGCGCGACGGCACGGGATCGCCGCCTCGACCGCCGGGCGGGTGTACGCCGAACTCGTGCGGCGCGGGCTGGTGGTGGGCGAGGTCGGGCGGGGGACGTTCGTGCGGGCCGCACAGGCCGCGCCGCAGGGGCGGGCGCTGGTCGAGGCCGGCGGCGGTGCCGCGCGCGTCAACCTGGAGCTCAACTACCCGTCCGTGCCCGGTCAGTCGGAGCTGCTGGCCCCGGCCCTCGCCCCGCTGCTGCGGCCGGACACGCTCACCGGCGCCCTCCGGCCGGCCGCCGCCGACGGCACCCCGCACGCCAGGGAGGCCGCCGCCGCGCTGCTCGCCACCGGTGACTGGCACCCCGACCCCGGCCGCGTCCTGTTCACCGGCAACGCCCGGCAGGCGATCGCCGCCACCCTGGGGTCCCTGGTGCGGCCGGGCGGCCGGGTCGGGGTGGAACCGCTGACGTATCCGCTGGTCAAGGAGATCGCCGGGCGGCTCGGCATCACGCTCGTCCCGGTGCGGGCGGACGGGGACGGGCCCGTCGCCGAGTCCGTGCTCGCCGTGCACCGCGCCGCGCCGCTCTCCGCGCTCTATCTCCAGCCGACCCTGCACAACCCGACGTCGGTGACCGTCCCGGCCGAGCGCCGCCTGCACCTCGCGCGGGTGGTGGACGACCTGGGGCTGCCGGTCGTGGAGGACCGGATCTGGTCGTTCCTGCACCGCGACCCCGGGCCGCCGCCGCTCGCCGCCCTGGCGCCGCGGCTCGTCCATCTCGTCGACGGACTCTCCAAGCGGGTCGCGCCCGGTCTCACCGCCGGGTTCGCCGTCGTACCCGAGGACCGGGTCGCCGCGGTGGCGGCGGCGGTGCGGTCCGGGGGATGGAGCGCGGGGACGTTCGCGCTGGAGGCGGCGGTGCGCTGGATCGGGGACGGGACCGTGGCGCGGCTCGTGGCGGCCAAGCGGGAGCAGGCCGCACGTCGGCAGCGGCTGGTCCGCGAGGCGCTGGCCGGGTTCGCCGTACACGCCGATCCGCACGGGTACTTCGCCTGGTGGGAGCTGCCCGAGCCGTGGCGGGCGGACGGGTTCACGGCGGCCGCGGCCGCCCACGGGATCGCGGTCACGCCGGGTACCGCCTTCCGCGTCGACCCGAAGCGGACGCCGGACGCGGTACGGCTCGGGCTCGCGTCGGCCGCGGAGCCGGAACTGGCGGGGTCGCTGCGGACGCTGGCCGCCCTCGCGGCGCGCGGTCCGCGACGGCCCCCGGCGGACGGTCGGTCCGGCAGGCCGTCGCAGTCCGGCACCCTGTAGGTGGTGTCGGCGTAACCGCCGGTGTTCCGTACCGGTGGCCGTCGCCCCGCCACGGTGGTCGGCCGGGGCGCCCGCCCGACGACTCCCGGAGGAGCAGCCGGTCACATGACGGGCATGTTCTGGTCGGGAGACTGTGAATCGGCCCTGAGGGACGCGGAATCGGCGGTGCCGGCGGCCTGCTGCCGCCGCTCCTCGGGCCCGGACCGGCGCAGGCGTCCGCCGATCCAGGCCAGCGCGGCCACGGTCAGGCCGAGGGCCAGCAGCAGCCAGGCGACCGTGCGCAGGGTGGACGTCAGGGCGTCGTAGACCGCGGCCGCGGCCGGGTGCGAGACGTCCGGCGGCAGGTCGGCGAGGGTGAGCCGGCGCCCGATGACGAGGGCGAGGCCGAGCAGGGCGCCGCCCAGGGCCGTGCCCAGCGCGGTCGCCGTGACGGCACGGCGGCGGCGGACGGCGAGGGCGATGCCGCCGACCGCGAAGACGACGGCCGCGACGGGCAGCCAGAAGCCGGCGACCTCGAGCACGTGGAACCCCTTCCGGAGCCGGTCCAGTTCCGTCGCCGGGAGTACCGCGACGGCCGTGTGCTGGACCGGGATACGGGCCGCGAGCGGCACATGGTCCTGGGTGAGCCGGTTTTTGACCTGGGCGGTGACCGGCGCGAGGTCGACGGTGACGGGCTCCTCGCGCTCGTCCTGCAGCGCGCGCAGCACGGCGTCGTGGGTGGCCCGGTTGCCGGCGTCCCAGGCCAGCCGGAACGCCTCCGTCTGGGTGAAGGACCGGACCGCCTCGCGTACGAACGGCGCCACCGTGCCCCGCATCGGCCGGCCGACGTCCACCTCGCGCATGATGCCGTCGCCGACGGTGGCCGCGACCGCGTCCCGGACATCCGGGTCGTCGGCCAGCGGTGCCATCGTGCTGACGTACTGTCCGGTGTCCGCCAGCCCGTACGCCGCCCAGGCCGCGAGCGCGCCGAACGGCAGCAGCAGGCAGCCCAGCACGATCAGCAGGGCCGACAGGGCGCGCCGGAGACCTGAGGGCGGCACGGTCCGTAGGGACCCCGGGGGCACTGAGGGCACTGAGGGCACGCTTCCAGGCAAGCCCCTGAGGACCGGTCAGGCGAGCGGGGCGACTGCATTCGGGGGCATCGCG
Source organism: Streptomyces sp. NPDC086777 (assembly GCF_040702065.1). NCBI lineage: Bacteria > Bacillati > Actinomycetota > Actinomycetes > Kitasatosporales > Streptomycetaceae > Streptomyces > Streptomyces sp. NPDC086777. The sequence continues at coordinate 379,803 of NZ_JBFBJI010000003.1, forward strand.
GGGCGCAGGTCGGGCCGAACGGGGGTACGGCGGCGCCGGTCGCCCCGGAAACCCTTGGGGCGCCGCGCTCCGGTGGAGGGTTGACCCGAACGGGTGTTTCCTGGTGGGGGAGCGTCGTCGAGCGCCCTGAGCGGCTCGGCGACTGGTGAGGGGAAACAGGGGAAACACGTGGGCCCCGGCCGTGGGGGCCGGGGCCCACGGCCGGGGACCGCGCGCACACCTCGCGGTGCCGCGCCGGGCGGGCGGTTACCGGATGCGGTGTCCGACCGCGTCCTCGTGCGTGTAGAACCGGTAGAACATCACGATGAACGTCACCGCCGCGACCGCGAGCGACATCGCGATGCAGCGGAGGATCGATTCGCCGCTCTGGCTGTACAGGAAGCCGAAGGCGGTGCCCATGAACGCCGTCCACAGCACCGCGTGCAGTTCCCGGCGCAGCCGGGGGGCGACGGTCAGCACGCCGAACAGCACCACCGCGAAGACGAGCGCGGTCAGGAAGCCGAACAGCAGGTTCCAGCCGGTGATGGGGCCGCCCATGCGCCGGTTGGCCGCGGCCCAGTAGCCGTAGATCAGACCGGTCACGACAGGTATGGCCACCCGGGCCCTGGCGTGCATCCGGGTGCTGAACACGTCGGGCGTCCGACCGCTCCGGGGCATACCGCCGGACGTGGGTGCCGCTTGAGCCATGAGCGTGCTCCTCTCTCCTCGCCCCCCACCCTCCAGAGCACACCTGCGCGTACCCCCTGGCAAGTCGGTCAGTACATCCCGTACGACGCTCCGTACGGCGCTTCGTACGGCGCCGCCCACGACGTGCGGTGAGTCCCCGCCCGTGTTTCCCTGACTCTCGTGACCGACCACCAGGCACTGCGGCGGCGCAAGGAGCTGCTGTGGGCCAGGGGCCGCAGCGTCGCCTGGATGGCGCCGCTCCTGCTGCTCGCCGGGATCACGGCGGTCGACCTCAACACCACCGAGCGGTTCCGGATCGTCTCCTGGATCGTCCTGGTCCCCGGTATCGCGGCGGCGATCTGCGGGGTCTGGACGACGGCGGTCTTCGCGGTGCTGTCGGTCCTCGACTTCGTCGCGGTGGACAGCGCCTGGCCCCACGAGTACCGGGCCGGGCTGCCCGACTTCATCCTGGTCGCCTTCGCGGGGCTGCTGGCCGTCCTCGCCTGCGTGGTCCGCAGGAACGGCGAACGGCGGATGCTCCACATGCGGGACATCGCCGAGACCACCCTGCGGACCGTGCTGCGACCGCTGCCGCAGGAGTGGGCCGGGCTGGAGCACGCGGCGGTGTATCTCGCCGCGGACAGCCAGGCCCGGGTGGGCGGCGACTTCTACGACATCCAGCCGGGGCTGTACGGCACGCGGGTGCTGGTCGGGGACGTCCAGGGCAAGGGGCTGGGGGCGGTGGAGACGGCGGCCGCGCTGCTGGGGACGTTCCGCGAGGCGGCGTACCACGAGCGCGACCTGGCGACGGTGGCCGACCGGCTGGAGACCCGGATGATCCGGCACCGGCGCCATACGGTGGCGCTGGGCCGGGACGACGGGGACCGCTTCGCCACGGCGGTCCTGCTGGGCTTCCCGCCGGACGCCCCGGACGTCGTGGAACTCGTCAACTTCGGCCACGAGCCGCCGCTGGCGGTGGGGCCGGCGGGGGCACGTCCCCTGCCCCCGGGCCACGGACTCCCCCTCGGCATGGCCGACCTCACCACGGAGACCGGGCCGCCCCCCACCCTCACCGTCACCGTCGCCCCCGACGAGACCCTCCTCATCACCACGGACGGCGTCACGGAGGCCAGAAACGGCGACGGCACCTTCTACTCCCTCCCCGACGCCGCAGCCCGCGCCCCCGTCCTCGACCCCGCCCACCTCGTCGCCCACATCCGCGCCGGCGTCCTCCAGCACAGCCACGGCCACCTCACCGACGACACCACCATCTTCGCCGTACGCCGCACCCCACCCCCGTAGAGACGGCGACGCCGTGACTGCCACGCCCCGTCAGGGGCGCGGGGAACTGCGCGGCCAGCCGCGACGGTGGGTCACTTCGCGACGGTCCGGCGGCGGCTTGCGGCAGGTTCGGCACCGCCGGGCAGCACCGTTCGGGCGCGGGACTGCCACGCCCCGTCAGGGGCGCGGGGAACTGCGCGGCCAGCCGCGACGGTGGGTCACTCCGCGACGGTCCGGCGGTCCGGCGGCGGCTTGCGGCAGGTTCGGCACCGCCGGGCAGCACCGTCGTGGCTGAGCGCCGTCGCGGCGGAAAAAGATGGCGGAGAGAGGACGGGACGTGGGGGCGGCCGCGGGGAAGAGCGGGAAGCGGGGTGGTGGCGGGGGAAAAAAGAGGACGGGAGGTGGGGGCGGGGCGGGAAGAAGACGGGAAGTGGGGGCGGTGGGAAGGGCGGGAAGTGGGGGAGGGTGGGGGGCGGGATGGTTGGGTGGGGGAAGGTGGGCTGTGGTGCTCGGTTTGCAGGCGCAGCGGTTACCGTGCTGGCGTAAGTGAAACAGGGGACAAAGGGGGAGGGCCCGATGCCCGGAACCGTGCTGCTGATCGCGGCCTCGCCGACAGGCAAAGCACGCATGGTGGACGCGGCCTCCGTGCTCCCCGTGCTCGCGGCCGTGCCCCCGGCGATACTCTCCGGCACGGAGACCGCGAACGTCGTCGAACTCGCCGACCCCCTGGAGCCGCAGGCCGTGCTGACCCGGCTGCGCGCCGCCGCGGCCGCCCCCGGCCCGCTCACCGTGTTCGTCACGGGCCAGCTCCATCTGGACCGCAGGCAGCGGCTGCCGCACCTCGCGCTGGCCCGGACCACAGCCGCCACCGTCCGCTACACCGGCCTGCCCTGGCACTGGGTCCGGGAGGAGCTGCGGCTGCGCCCGCCCGGGGCCACGACGCTGGTGCTCGATCTGCACGCGGACCACGAGGTCTGGGAGCAGTTGCACGCGGTGCCGTTCGACTGCGGGCGCAACAACGCCGTGCACGGGCGGATCGCGCCGCCCCCCGCCCGGCGGGAGATCGCCGCACCGTCGTACATGAAGGCCGTGGCGACCGTGCTGCGGAGCGGGTACCGGCCGGCGATGGCGGAGCTGCACCGGCAGGTGCTCGCGCGGCTGGGGGCGGACGTCGCCGCCGACATCCTGCTCAGCACGCACACCCCGGACACCGGGGATCCGCACGACGCCATCAGCGCGGCCGTACGGGACGGGCGGTACGCGGAGGCGGACGAGCTCGCCGCCCGCTGGGAGCAGGCGGCCGCCCGGGCGCACGGGCCGGCCTCCGAGGACGCCCTGCACTGGTCCGAGGTACGGGCCGACCTCGCGATGTTCGCGGGGGACGCGGCGCGCAGCTGCCGTACCTGGCTGACCGTCGCCGCCGCCCGCCTGGGCGCCGGGCAGCCGGCCGACGCACCGGCCGTCGAGGCGGCCGTGGACCGGGCCCACCACCAGTGGGGCGCCATCAAGGACGCGGCGCGGGCCCGTGAACTCGGGCCCGCGCTCGCGGAGTTGAGACTGAGGGTGCCGGGCCGTCGGGAGGGTGCCCTGGACCACGTCCAGCAGCATCTCCGGCAGCTGCAGACCCAGTGACAGGGTTCAGCTCGTGAACGTGAAGTACTTCCAGGCGCCGTACGTCGTGGAGTTGACCGTGTCGCCGGACGCCCCGTCGATGTAGTCGGAGCGGACGCGGAAGCGCCAGCCGACGTCTCCCTTGTGGCTGCCGGCGAACTCGACCTGCGAGACCCCGCTGGTGGCCAGCGCGAAGTACTTCGAGGTGTCCGCGTACCACCTGCCCTGGTAGTAGACCTGGAAGTCGAACCGCTGGGCACGGCCGCCGTAGTACGGCATCTTGGTCGTGAACAGCGGGTTCTTGGTCTTGTGGAAGTAGTAGTAGGTCTGACCCCAGGCCTTCTTCGACTTGTACTGGCGGCTGACCGTCATGGAGATGCCGACCTTCGCGCCCGACCAGCTGGACACCGACCGCGGCTGCCAGCGGGCGTCGCCCGCGAACTTGGCGGTGACCTTGGTGTCCCGCTTCAGGTCGACGACCACGGACAGGTTGCCGTGCGAGTCGACCTTCCCGGACTTCACCAGCTTGTTGGGCTTGTCCGAACCGGCCGGGTCGGCCCAGAGCTCCACCGTGCGGTTCTTGTACGTGGTGCCGAGATGGGCCGTGAACTTCACGTCCTTCCCGTACGTGTACACCTTGCCGTTGTTGTTCAGCGTCAGCGTCGGCTTGGCACGGGAGACGTCCACGGTGTCCTTGGCGGAGGCGGCCGTGTGCTCGCCGTCGCCCGCGTAGGAGACCTTGTACGTCACCTTGCCGCCGGCCGGCGGGGTGTCGGTGAAGGAGTAGGTGCCGTCGGCCTTGACGGTGACGGCGGGCAGCGCCTTCCCGGCCGGGGAGTCCAGGTCGGTGCGGACGACGGTGACCTGGGTGCCGGCGGGCAGCGCGGTCGTCGAGGAGAGCGTGCCGGTGACCTCCAGCTGCTTGCCGCGGGTCGCCGACGCCGGGGCGTTCACCGTGACGGTGGTGGCCGCCCGGCCCGGGCTGTCGTACTCGCGCAGGGAGTACACGTTCGCGTCGTTGTACGTCACCGCGAACAGCCGGGAGCCGTCCGGCGCCCAGCTCAGGCCGCCGGCGGCGAGCGTGTCGGCGCCGCTGGACGTGCCCGTGTTGGGGAAGTCGTACGTGCGCACGGCCTCGCTGCTGCCCGGGTGGAAGATGTAGACGTCCGGGTCGTACCAGGCGAAGCTGCCACCCGCGACCGTGCCGTCGGGCGCGACGGCCACGGAGTTCGGGTAGGCGGTGCTGGTGTACTTGCCGTCCTCGTTGAGGTCGGAGGTCCTGAACACCTGGTGGTAGTAGGGTGCTCCGCTGGCCACCACGACGTCCTTGCCGTCGGGGGTGACCTGGAGGTCGCCGAGGTTGCTGCCGGCGTCGCGGGTGCTCGCCAGCTTGGTCGCGGTGCCCGACGAGACGTCGTAGGAGGCCAGCTCGACCGGGCTCTGGCCGGGCGCGCCCGCGACCAGGGTGCCGGAGCCGGGAGCCGCGTCCAGGACCGGCGCCTGGTACCAGCTGTTGTCCTGGCCGAGGGCGACCGTGTGGTCGCCGGTCAGGTCGAGCGAGCCGATGTTGCCGGCCGCGGCACCGCCGTAGCCGAACCACAGCTTGCCGCCGGCGAGGGCGACGCTCAGCGGCTTGTCGCCGACCGTGTAACGGGTGGTCTCGGTGTCGGTCGCGGTGTCGACGACGGCGATGGCGTCCAGGTCCTGCACCGCCGCGTAGAGCGTTCCGGAGTCGGCCGACAGTTCGAGGCCGCTGACCCCCGACAGGTTGGTCGTCAGCTGCTTGAGCACGTTGCCCGAGTAGTCGGTGACGACGATCTTGCCGTTGGTCGGGTCGCTGATGAAGACCTGCCGGTGGGCGCCGTCGACGACGATGTCACCGAGCGACTTGACCGGCAGGAGCGCGCTGGAGTCGGCGTAGGCCGGAGCGGCGGCCAGGGCCGCGGAGCTGAAGAGGACCGCCAGGGTGGTGGCGGCCGTGACGGTGCGGATACGCACGCTGATTCGAACCCCCCGGATCGAAAGAAGTGGACGCCACGGAACGCGGCTCACGGATGTGTGCGCTTGCTGTGGGCCGCGTGTGGCGGATGTGAGGAAGACTAGGTCATGCCACTGACAACCGGCATCCGGGATTCGGGGGCGGGGGGGCCGGATCCCGTCAGGCGTACGCGTCGAACATGATCGCGCTCGGCTTGGCCTTGTTGAGGTGGTCGTCGAACTTGGCGTCCTGGAGCGGGAAGTTGGCGTCGCCCCAGTCGGAGGCGTTCAGGATGTCGCGGAGGTTGGACGCCATGTTGTCCCAGGTCAGCAGGTTCTCCTGGTGCCAGGCGGCGTCGTCGTTCTCCGGGGTCTCGCCCCACTTGGCGAACCGGAAGTCATGGGTGCTCAGGCCGTCCTTGTGGTAGACGACCTGCACGCGCTGGCTGCTCATCGGCACGTCGGCGACCGCCTCGGTCTCGAAGTCGCCGTGCTGGGAGGCGGACAGGTACGACGGGTGGTCGGCGCCCTGCTCGACCCAGACGACGATGCACTCCCAGTCGTGGCGGTGCCCGATGCCCGGGGAGGCCTCGTCCTTCTCGAAGTAGCTGGCGTAGATGATCCCGCACCAGCCGTTGTCGCACTTGGCCCGCGAGTAGGTGTTGGCGTGGTCGAGGTGGCCGGTGCGGCAGCTGCCGGTGACGGAACCGGTCGGCTTCAGGCCGCCGTTGAGGTTGCCGTCGGGGTCGATGGCGGCGGCCGGGTAGCAGCTGTCGGTGTCATAGTCGTACAGCGGCTCGAAGAACTTCTGGAACGTGGTCGCGTTCTCCGGGAGGTTCTGGAGCACGCCCGCCGAGGCGGTGAAGGGGAGGGTGAGGGTGAGCGCGGCGGCGCTGCCCGCCACGGCGGCGGCTCGGCCGAGGCGACGGGTTCCGGTGCGGGGCATCGGGGGCTCCAGGTGGTCGGTCCGGGGGGCCGTTGGTACGGTCCTTTCGTCCCGGACATGACATCCGGGCGCAGGCCCAAGAGTGCCGAGCGGAGCGTTCGGTGGAAGGGCTTTCTATAAAACGGAGGGCGGCATTTCGCGGAACTGGCCGCCATGCGCCCGCAGTCGGTGAACCCCCGACGGGACCGGGGGAGGGCCCCGCCGGGGGAGTTCGGGGGGCGGCGGTACGGGGCGCGCCCCGAGCGGCGGCGCGGCCGGCGGAGCGCTCAGTGCCGGGCGGTCGCCGCGGTCGGGGGGACGGGGGTGCCGTCCGTCGCCCGTGCCGGGCCGGCGTTGGCCGCGGTGATGAGCGCGGCCACGGCGATCACGGCGGCCGCGACACCGCGGGCGGTGGGGGTCCCCCCGATCGAGCGAATCCGGGACCGGGGGTGTGCGGTGGGGCGTGCGAATGTGCGTCCGAGCACGGCGACCTCGCAACAACAGGGGCGGGTTAAGCACGTTTAATTCGCGGTTTAACCTAGGGGTAGGCAGAGCTCAACGGCAAGAGGCACAGGGGGAGTTGGGGGTAATGGCAAGATGCACGAACGGGACGATCCGGAGACCATAGGGCGGCGGGTGCAGCAACTGCGCACCGAGCGGGGGCTGACCCAGCGGCAGTTGGCCGAACCGGCCTACACGCCCGCCTACATCTCCACGCTGGAGGCCGGGCGGGTCCGGGCCTCCGACGAGGCGCTGCGGCACATCGCGGGCCGGCTCGGCGTCGGCTTCGAGGAGCTGGCCAGCGGGCGTCCGGCCCACCTCGCCACCGACCTGAGGCTGCGGCTCACCGAGGCCCAGCGCACCCTGGCCACGGGCGACGCCGAGGCGGCCGCCGCCCAGTACGCGGACCTCTTCGCGGAGGCCGAGGCGCACGGGTTCGGGGTCGAACAGGCCACCGCGCTGCTCGGGATGGGCGAATGCGCCCTGGACACCGGTGACCTGGGGCAGGCCCGGGAGTTCTTCGAGCGGGCCGAGCTGTGGACGGCCGGCGAACCGCTCCCGGTGCGCGTCCCGGCGATCCGCGGCCGGGCGGTCAGCCACTATCTGGCGGGCGAGCTCCGTTACGCCGTCTACCTCCTGGAGTCCACGCTCGACGAGCTCAACCGCAGCGGCCTGCACGACCCGGACGCCCTCCTGCTGCTCTACGCCTCCGCCATCGGCCCGTACATGGACATGGGCGCCCACGCCCGTGCCGCCCAGGCCGCCGAACTCGCCCTCGCCCTCGCCCCGCAGGCCGGCGACCCCGCGCTGATCGCCCGGATGCACCGCTCCGTCGCCCGCACCCTGCTCGCCGAGGGCCGGGTCGCCGATGCCGACGCCTCCCTGGCCAAGGCCGCCGAGCTGTACCGCCAGCTCCAGCTCCGCACCGAACTCGCCAACTGTCACTGGATGCGCGGCTACGTCTACGCACAGAACGGCGAACTGGAGCGAGCGGAAGGTGAGTTGCGGGAGGCCCTCGCCATGCTGTCGGAGACCCGTGCGGCCCTGTACCGCAGCCAGGCGGCGGTCGAACTGGCCGACGTCCTGCACCGCCGGGGCAAGTCGGACGAGGCCGCCGAACTCCTCCACGACGTGCTCGGCGACTTCTCCTCCGAGCGCGGCGCGGTCCACTCGGGGGCCGCGCACCGGCTGCTCGGCATCATCGCCGAGGACGCCCGGGACACGGAGGCGGCGGAGGAGCACTACGTACGGGCGCTGAGCCTGCTGGAGCGGGCGGGCGCGGCCGGCGACCTGGCGGACCTGTGCCGCCTGCTCGGCGACCTGCTGCGCCGCACCGGCCGGGTGGAGGCGGCCCTGGACGCCTACCGCACCGGCCTCGGCCACCGCACGGCCCCGGGCACCACGACCCTGGGCCCGGCACCGGCACAGCCGCCGCTGTAGGAAGGAACCGTTCGGTCGCGCGCGGCCCGGCCGGCACGTCCGGCCGCGGGCCGGTGAGGGCTGGCCGCGGGCCGGTGAGGGCCGGCCGCGCGGTTCCTCGCACCCCGTACGAGCCCCGGAGCCGGCTAGGCCTGGGCCCGGCCCTTCTCCCGTACCTGGGCGAGCCGCTGGACGCCGATGTCGAGGGCCTGCCGGGTGGTGTCGTCGGGGAGGGTGCCCAGGGCGCCGGCGGTGAGGACGATCGCGTCCTCACCGACGCGGACGACGGCGACGTCGAGGGTGAGGGTGGTGGGCTCGGCGGCGGCGTCGGGCTGCGCGGTGAGGGTCATCCGGAGCCCTTGGCGCGCGTCGCCGAGGTCGTGCGGCAGCCCGGCGTCGGTGATCCGGACGGCCTCGGTCCCGGCCGCGGTGGTCTGCGCGGTGAACTGCCCGCAGGTGCGCGGCAGGGTCCGCAGCCAGGCCAGGGTCCGTTCGACGTCGGTGGAGCGGCTCGCGTCGACCTGGTAGCGGAGCTGGGCCGCGTCGTCGCCGTCGTCGAGCGCGGTGGCGGCCCGCGGTCCGGCCGGGGCGCCGAGCAGTTCGTCGGTGTACAGGGACTCCAGGAGGCGCTGGCAGTCGGCCTGGCCAGTGGCCGCCTTGAGCAGCCCGTCGTGCCAGGTGGCGGTGCCGTCGGTCGCGGTCCACGGCACACCGAGGTCGCCCTCGTCGATCAGTGCGGCCTGCGCCTGCTCGACGGTGAGCGCCGGTGTGGCGGACGTGCCGGACGTACCGGGTGAGGCGGCGGGGTCTGCCGGGGCGGCCCGTTCGGCGGTGGTCGCACTGGCGGCCGAGGCGGACGCCTCCGGCGGTTCGGCGGCGGTGCAGGCGGAGACGGCGAGGAGGCCGGCTACGGCGAGACCGGAGGCGATGGCTTTCATGCAGGGGGCCTCTCCAGGACCAGGACCAGGACGCGGGAACAGCGGAACACGTGCTCCCACGCCACCACCCCCCGCCCCGGCCCGCCACCGCTCCGGTCCGTCCGGGTGAGCCTCGTGCGGTGACCCGGGGCGTGGCGATCCGGGGCGGGGCGACCTGGGGTGTGGTGATCCGGGACCGGTGACGGACGGGCCGCCGGGAATCCCGGGTGGCCCGGCCGTCGCGTGCGGGCCGCTACGTGAGGGCCGCGGTCGCCTCGCGGAGTTCGGTCAGGGTGGCGCGGGCCAGGTCGGGGAGGGGGCGGTCGTTCGCCGGGGTGATCCAGCGGGCGAAGGCGGCCGAGAAGGCCTGGGCGCCCAGGTGGGCGGCGAGGGACGCGGTGGGGTCGGGCACGCCGCGGTCGTGCAGGGCCGTGGCCAGTGTCGTGGCGAGGTTGAGGCTCTTGAACGCGGCGCGTTCGCGCAGCTCCCCGTGGCTGCCGATGACCTGCATCAGCCGCGGGCCGAACGCACGCTGTTCCGGGGTGAAGGAGCCGGCCAGGGCGTCCAGGGCGGCGGCCACCACCTCCATCGGGGTCGCCGTGTCCGGCGCCGCCGCGGCTCCCTCGGCGAGCAGACGGCCGTGCTCCTCCTGCCCCGCGAACAGCACCTCGCGCTTGTCCGGGAAGTGCCGGAAGAACGTCGTCTTGGTCAGCCCGGCCCGCTCGGCGATCTGGGCGACGGTCGTGCTGTCGTACCCCTGCTCGCCGAACAGGTCGATCGCGGCTTGCACGAGGCGCAGTCGTGCGTTCGGTTCCCATCGGGCCATGGGGACAGCCTAAGTGATGTGACTCGGTACCGTCACCGGAGTATGGTGACGGTACCGAGTCACATCACCTGTTCCTCCGTCCTGGGGAGAGTGCTGTCATGCGTGTCTTCGTCACCGGCGCGAGCGGTCATATCGCCTCCGCCGTCATTCCCGAACTGCTGAACGCCGGGCACGAGGTCGTCGGCCTCGCCCGGTCCGAGAACTCCGCGTCGGCCGTGAAGGCCCTGGGCGCCGAGGTGCGCCGCGGTGACCTCGCGGATCCGGACGGCCTGCGGGCGGCCGCGGCCGATGCCGACGCGGTCGTCCATCTCGCCTTCGACCACACGGCGATGGCCGCCGGGGACATGGCCGGGGCGGCCGCCACCGACCTGGCCGTGGTGCAGGCCTTCGGCGAGGCGCTCGCCGGGACCGGCAAGGCACTCGTGGGGATCGGCATGGGGCACGGCGACGGCAACGAGCACCTCGGCGCCGCGTACAGCTCCAATCCGCGGATCGCCACGGGGCGGCTGTTCGGTGAGCTCGCCGGACAAGGGGTGCGCGCGGTGCTCGTCGGGATTCCGCCGGTCGTGCACAGTACGCGGGACCGGAGCGGGTTCCTGCCGATGCTGATCCGGATCGCGCGGGCCACCGGCGTCTCCGGCTACGCCGGGGACGGCTCCAACCAGTGGTCCGCCGTGCACACGCTGGACCTGGCCCGGCTCTACCGGCTCGCGCTGGAGAAGGCGCCCGCGGGCGCCGAGCTGCACGCGGCGGCCGAGGAAGGGGTCGCGGTACGCGAGATCGCCGAGGTGATCGGGCGGCGGCTGGGGGTGCCGGTGGAGAGCGTGCCGGAGGACCGGCGCGCCGAGCACTTCGGGTTCTTCGGGGCGTTCGTGTCGCTGGACGTGCCGGTGCGCAGCGGGCGGACCCGGGAACTGCTGGGGTGGCGGCCGGTGGAGGCGGGGCTGCTGGCGGACCTCGACGAGGGGCACTACTTCGAGGGCGAGTAGGCGAGGGGCGAGTGGGCGGGGGCGGGGGCGAGGGGCGGGGAGGCGATCGGGGCGGGTGCCCGGGAGGTGCGGGTGCCCGGGAGGTGCGGCGGATGCCCGGGAGGGGCGGGAGTGGTGGCCGACCGCGCGTTCCGCACCGCCCCCCGGGCGGTTCGGCCCGGTGCCCGCCGGGAGTGTGCCGTGCCTCCTGCGGGCGGCTGACCAGCCGCCCGCAGGAACGTCACGCCCGCTGCGTAGAGTCGGGGCCGACGGAAGGAGCCCCCCGTGACCGGTCAGCCCATCCCTGTGATCATCGACTGCGACACCGGTGTCGACGACGCCCTCGCCCTGCTGTTCGCCGTGCGCCACCCGGGGCTGGAGCTGCGGGCGGTGAGCTGTGTCGCCGGGAACACGGACGTGGACGGGGTGGTCCGCAACACCCTGACCGTGCTGGAGCGGGCCGGCGCCGGCGACGTACCCGTCGCCCGGGGCGCCGAGCGGCCGCTGATCGAGGCGGCGCGGTCGGCGCGGCACGTGCACGGGACGGACGGGATGGGCGATCTCGGGCTGCCCGCGCCCACCCGCCGCCCCGCCGACGTCGACGCCGTCACCCTGCTGCGCCGCGAGATCCTCGGCTCGCCCCGCCCGGTCACCCTCGTCCCCACCGCACCGCTCACCAACATCGCCCTGCTGCTGCGCACCCATCCGGAGGTGACCCGGAACATCGAGCGGATCGTGTTCATGGGCGGCGCGGTCGCCACCGGGAACGCCACCCCGGTCGCCGAGTTCAACGTCTGGCACGACCCCGAGGCGGCCGCCGTCCTGCTCACCGCCGGGGTGCCGATCACCATGTACGGCCTGGACGTCTTCCAGCGGGTCGTGGTGCCCGGCGCGGAGGTACGGCGACTGCGCGCGAGCACGGAACCGGGCGCCCGGCTCGCCGGGGAACTGCTCGCGCACCGGCCCGCGGCCCCCGATCCGGACGGGGGCGACGACGCCGCCGGCGGCCTCGGGGACGCGGGCGCGGTCTGCGCCGTCGCCGACCCGGCGGGCCTCACCACCCGGCTCCTCCCGGTCGAGGTCTCCCTCGCCCCGGGGCCGACCCGGGGCCAGACCGTCGTCGACCGCCGCCCCCGCCCCGGCGAGGCCGAGATCCACGGCGGCGCCCGCGAACAGGCCCTGGTGGACGTGGCGCTGGACGTGGACGTGCCGCGGTACGTGCGGCTCTACCTGGAGACCGTCGCCGGGGGCCGGGACCGATCGAACTGAAAACACCCTTGTCCTGATCCAGCGGGACGGGTGACGCTCATGGGGCGGCCTCGTGGTCGTCGTCCTGACGACCCCGCGCGACCGGCATCACCACCACCCCCGATGACCGACCACCATCGGAGAGAACCCCCCATGCTGCGGGTGTACTTCACGCCCGACGACATCGCGCGGGTGCGCGTCGCCGCCGGGCCGGACCACCTCTGGGAGATCGTCAACAGCTTCCAGGGCCTGTTCGACGACGGCGACGCCGTGTCCTTCGGGCAGTGGCGGAGCCAGGTGCGGCCCCGTCTCGGCGGCCCCGCGGACCGGCTGCTCGCCGGGCTGCTGCCGGGGCGCGGCTACGTACCGGACTTCCTCACGCCCGCCCTCGGCACCGGCCGCGAACTGGCGGCCGCCGTCGACACCGTGCTGGGCGCGTCCCGCACCGTCCTGCGCGAGGACCTCGCCCTGCTCGCCGCCTCCCCCCACCGGCGCCGCCCGTTGCCCGACCTGGCCCGTTCGCTCGCCGACGGCGATCCCGAGGCACTGCGCCGGCTGGGCGACGCCCTGTCCGGCTACCACCGGCGTGCCCTCGCCCCCTTCTGGCCGCAGATCCGCGCCCAGGTCGACGCCGACCGGGCCGCCCGGGCCCGTGCCGTCCTGGCGGGCGGCACCGACGGGCTGCTGGCGAGCTTCGGTCCCGTGCTGCGCTGGCGCCCGCCGGTGCTGGAGGCCGACTACCCGGTGGACCGCGAGATCCGGCTGGACGGGCAGGGCGTGGTGCTGCAGCCCTCCTTCTTCTGCGTGCGCAGACCCGTCACCGTCGCCTTCCCCGCACCCGACTGGACGCCGATGGTGGTCTACCCGGTCGAGCGCGCCCCGGGATGGCTGACCGGCGACGGCGGCCCCGGCGCGGAACTGGGCGCGCTGCTCGGCCGGACCCGTGCCGCCATCCTGGAGGACGTCGTCACCGGCCGGACCACCGGCGAACTCGCCGTGCGGTTCGGCATCTCCGGCGCCGCCGCCAGCCAGCACACCGCCGTGCTGCGCCGGGCCGGCCTGCTGCTCAGCGTCCGGCACCGCAAGTACGTCGTGCACACCATCACCCCGGCCGGGCTCGCCCTGCTCACGGCCCGGCCCCGGCCGCCGGCCCGGCAGCGGCGCGATCCCTGATCGCACCGCCCGCCCCGGCGGGTGGGCGGGCCGGACACCGGCCGACCCTGAAGCCACGGCTTAAACGTGTGGTGCGGCAACGGCGGCCGCGGACAGCCTGGACGGCGTCCACGTCGCCGTTCCTCACAGGGGGTTGAAAAGAATGCGCGGCACACGATCCGTCCTCGGCGTCCTCGCCGCACTGGTGCTGGCGGCCGCGGCCATGTTCGCGGCCGGCTCCGCGGCACAGGCGGCGGGCCGGTCCACGGGCGGCACGGTCATGCACCTGCCGGTGCCCACCCGGGTGGCACCCAGGTCCGCCGAGGCAGTCGCACCCGACATCTCACCGGCCGTCACCACCACCCACCTCGCCTACGGCTCGTCGATCCTCTGCCCCAGCGGCGACCTCTGCACCGCGGTCCAGGACCCGACGACGAACTCCTGGAAGATCTTCTTCCTCTACATCTGCACCACGTACTCGGTGTCCGGCTGGAACGGTGACGGCGACTACGCCGACAGCCAGACCAGCGGCACCTCGTACTTCTACGACAGCGCCTACAACGAGCTGACCCACTTCACCCCGGACGGCGGCATCGACCACACCTTCGGCTGGGACCCGGTCTGGCACATCAAGAACTGCTGAGCCCGCGCGCGGGAACGCCCCGGCCGTCACGACGGCCGGGGCGTTCCCGTGGTACCGGAAGGGATCAGGCGCGGGTCGCCCTGCGGCGCCGGGTCGCGACGACGATCGCGCCGCCGCCGGCCAGCAGCAGCGCAGCGCCGCCGGCGATGTACCCGGTGCTGGAGCTGGCGCCGGTGTGGGCCAGGTCGCCGCCACCGCCGGAGTTGGTGCTCGGGGCGGGTGCCGGGGTGGTCTCCGACTCGGACGGGGAGGGAGAGGCGGTGCCGGTCGCCGAGGTCTCCGAGGGCGTCGCGGTGGGGGTCTTGGCCGGCGGCGGGGTGGCCGGAGTGGACTCGGAGGCGGACGGCGACGGGGAGGACGGCGACGACGGGGACGGCGACGACGACGGGGTCGTCGAGCAGTCCTTCGTACCGCCGTTCCAGGACGCGATCAGCTTGTCCTTGATGACCGCGTGGTCGGGGCCGGCCGGCAGGTCGCCGTGCTCGAAGCCGTCCTTGGCGTCCATGTTCCCGTCGAACTTGGTCGCGCCCCGGTAGAGGTCGATCTGCGCGAAGCAGCCGGCGTCCGGGACCGCGATGTCGAGGGAGTCGGTCTGGCCCTGCTTGACCGTCACCGAGTCGAAGTCGACGAAGATCTGCCGGCCCGAGGTGGCGAAGGAGGGGCCGTGGGCGATGTAGGAGGCGAGCGAGGCGGTGCAGGAGGCGGCGCCGTCGGCGGCGCGGACCTTCAGGTGGACCTTGCCGTCGTCGGTGACCTTCAGGTTCTGGTCGTCGACCTTCACCGAGTCGAAGAAGTTCGAGCCGTCGATCGAGAACTGGCACTTGTCGGTGCCGGTCTCCGTGCCGGCGCCGGTGCCGGGGCTGTAGTGGCCGCCGGACTTCCAGCCGTCACCGCCGGGAGCGCCGTGCGCCCACGCGCCGGACGCGCCGGCGACGGAGGCGGCACACAGGGCGAACGACGCGACGCCCGTCCCCAGCAGGCGGCGCGCGGTGACATGTCTGGCTATGGACATGGAAATCCCATCCGTGGGGTGCTCATCTCTCGCCGGCCCGGCGAAGCCCGTCGCGAGGAGCGGGCGAGCAAGCGGGCGGGCGGTGGAGGGGCAGCGGGAAGCGAAGAAACACCGGGCCCATTGGTCACATGCGCCACGGTGTGCGGCCCATGGTGGTTGGCCCTGCCGAACCCTGTCAACCTGCCTTGGAACAAGGGACGTTCGGGCACCATCACAAGTCCCTCACACAGGGAACGATTGGCTCCGGCCGGTGTGAAGTTTCGCTTTCTCGGCAATCTGGACAGACTTTCCGTCGGTGTTACCTCCGCCCGAAAGGAACGCGCGTGGTCGACCTCTCGTCCAGGAACCCCGACTGGTGGCGTCAGGCCGTGATCTACCAGGTGTATCCGCGCAGCTTCGCCGACGCGGACGGCGACGGGCTCGGTGACCTCAGGGGCGTCGCCGAGCGGCTCTCCCATCTGGCCGCGCTCGGCGTGGACGCCCTGTGGCTCAGCCCGTTCTACCCGTCCGAACTCGCGGACGGCGGCTACGACGTGGCCGACTACCGGGACGTCGACCCGCGCCTGGGCACCCTCGACGACTTCGACGCGATGACCGCCGAGGCGCACCGGCTGGGTTTGAAGGTGATCGTCGACCTCGTCCCGAACCACACCTCGCACCTGCACCCCTGGTTCCGCGAGGCCCTGCTGACCGGCCCCGGCTCCGCGGCCCGGGAGCGCTACGTCTTCCGGCCGGGCCGTGGCGTGCACGGTGAACTCCCGCCCTCCGACTGGCAGTCGGTGTTCGGTGGCAGCGCCTGGCGCCGGGTCCCGGACGGCGAGTGGTACCTGCACCTGTTCGCCCCCGAGCAGCCCGACCTGAACTGGGCGCACGACGAGGTCCGCGCCGACTTCCGCACCACCCTGCGCTTCTGGTCCGAC
This sequence comes from Streptomyces sp. NPDC086777, assembly GCF_040702065.1. Taxonomy (NCBI): domain Bacteria; kingdom Bacillati; phylum Actinomycetota; class Actinomycetes; order Kitasatosporales; family Streptomycetaceae; genus Streptomyces; species Streptomyces sp. NPDC086777. The sequence goes on from NZ_JBFBJI010000003.1 coordinate 395,869, forward strand.
CGGGGCGTGGACGGCTTCCGCGTCGACGTGGCCCACGCGCTGGTGAAGGACCTCGCCGAACCGCTGCGGGACGTCGCGGAGTTCGGCCCGACCGGGGAGGAGGCGCTGGAGCGCGTCGCGCCCGGCACCCACCCCTACTGGGACCGCGACGAGGTGCACGAGATCTACCGGGACTGGCGCAAGATCTTCGACACCTACAGCCCGCCCCGCACCGCCGTCGCCGAGGCCTGGGTGCCCGACGCCCGCCGGGCCCTGTACGCCCGGCCGGACGAACTCGGCCAGGCCTTCAACTTCGAGTACCTGCAGACCCCGTGGGACGCCGAGGCGCTCCGCGAGGTCATCACCGGCTCGCTCGCCACCGCCCGCGCGGCCGGTGCCTCGGCCACCTGGGTGCTCTCCAACCACGACGTGGTGCGGCACGCCTCGCGGCTGGCGCTGCCGCCGGGCACCGACGAGAACGCCTGGCTGCTGTCCGGCGGCCGTACGCCGCACGTCGATGTCTCCCATGGCCTCGGGCGCGCCCGCGCCGCCACCCTCCTCATGCTCGCGCTGCCGGGCTCGTCGTACGTCTACCAGGGCGAGGAACTCGGCCTGCCCGAGGCCGCCGACCTGCCCCTGACCGTGCTCCAGGACCCGATCTGGGAGCAGACCGGCCATACCCGCAAGGGTCGCGACGGCTGCCGGGTGCCGCTGCCGTGGACGGCGGACGGGCCGTCGTACGGCTTCGGCTCCGGCGGCGCCTGGCTGCCGCAGCCGGAGTGGTTCGGGGCGTACGCCGTCGAGGCGCAGGCCGGTACGGCGGGCTCCACCCTGGAGCTGTACCGCTCCGCGCTCAGGCTGCGCCGCAAGCTCCTCGACGGCGAGAGCCTGACCTGGGTCGAGGCGCCCCCGGGCGTGCTGCACTTCGCCCGGACGGAGGGCTGGCGGTGCGTCACGAACGTGTCGGACGCGCCGGTGCCGCTGCCGCCGGGCGAAGTGCTGCTGGCGAGCGTGCCGTTGCCGCATGACGGCACGCTCCCGCCCGACACCACGGTGTGGCTGGGCGCCTGAGGTGGCTCAGCCGGCGGTGGGCGTGGCGCCCGGGGTCACGTTCGCCGCGTTGCCGTCGGCGTTGCCGGTGCCGACACCGGCACCGCTGCCCGTGAAGCCCTTATCGCCCGGGAGGGCCGGCGGGCTGGTCGTGCTGTTGACCGGCGGGGTGAGGACGACCTGCGGCTGACCCGCGTCCGGCGGGGGCGGGGTGAGGTCGACCGAGGGCAGCTTCGGCGGGGTCGTCTCCTGGAAGAGCACCGACGGGAAGTCGACCAGGCCGGTCTGCTCCATCACCGTGATGTGGTCGAGCACCGTGGCGTTGGCCTGGTCGGCCAGGATCCGCACCAGGGTGTTCCGGGTGGTGGAGCGGATCTTCGCGATCGTGTTGAAGATCGAACCGTGCGTCACGCGCAGGATGTTGGCGAAGTCCGTGTCGAACTTCTTGCCGGTGTCCGCGGTCAGGGTGTTGACGAACCCCTGCTGCTGGGGAGAGGGCAGGTTGGGGATGGTGATGTTGAGCATCGGCGCGATCTTGCGGCAGCTGGCGTCCAGCGCGGCGTGCCCGTCGATCAGGTGCTTGCTCGCCGTGAGGACCGCCTGGGACTGCCCCTTCTTCAGGCCGAGCTGGCCCACCGGGTACTCCCACAGCCCGGCTGCCCGCACCTTCACCACGAAGTCCCGGTCGCCCTCGGTCAGCGGCCCCCACTGGGTGTTGGCGATCACCCGGTTGGTGTCGCTGGACACCGTGTTCAGGCCCAGCATGCTCGGATAGGCGAGGGCCGCGAGGGTGAAGCTCAGGGCTCCGCCAACAAACAGAGTTCCCGTCGCGTTCCGCGAAAAGCGCACCAGTGCCTCCTGCCGGTCGGGGTCCCGCGCAGGGGCGGGGTCGGACGCCGGTGAATACGGACGGGGATGCCATCGGAAACCTTTTGGTTTGGTAAAGAACTTGTGAGGGTCGGCCCTGCCGGGGGAGCCGTCGTCCCATGTCCTGGCCACGAGAGGGTGATGGTTCCGCCAGGTGAGAGTGGTCATGACAAAGTCGCGGGCAGGCTTCGCCGCATGCCCCCACAGTCATCCCCCCGCATCCCCCGCCCGCCCGCCGGACCGGCCGGCCGGGGCCCCGCCGCGCGTCCAGCCCTGCCCGTGCTGCCCTACCGCAAGCCCACCAGGGGCCGCGACTACTGGGTCCTCGACGACGTCCTCCCCGACGTGGACGCCGTACGGGAGCGGTGCCTGGCCAAGGACGACTGGGTCCAGGGATACCCGTACACCTCGGAGACCTGGCCCGGACTGCGCACCATGCCCGGTCTGGAGCCCGCCGAACTCGCCGTCGTGGAGGAACTGGTGCGGAAGGCCACCGGCGCCCGGAAGCTGTGGGTGCAGCAGGCGCCCGGCGGCGGCACCCTCAACCACAACTGCGTCCAGGTGGTCGGCGAGGGCGAGAGCGAGCCGCGCCCGCACACCGACTCGCGGGCGCTGTGCCGGTACGCGGCGGTGCTGTACCTCAACCCCGGGGTGGCCAAGGACTGCGGCACCGCCTTCTACCGCCAGTCGCTGCCCGGCGGCCGGCTCGGCGGCAACATCGTGCAGGCCCCGCACAACAACCTCGTGGAGGCGCTCGGCACCCGGTTCGTGCCCGGCGACCACTTCGAGGAGGACGTCCGCGTCCCGCACCGGTACAACCGGCTGCTCCTCTACAACGCCAACCTCGTGCACAGCGCGACCGGTTACGCCGGGAAGACGCTGGAGGAGAAGCGGATGACGGCGGTGTTCTTCTGGATGGCGTGAGCGGGCCCGTCCGTAACAGCGGGCGTGACACGACCACGACGGGCCCGTGACGGCGATCCCCGAACTTCCCCTGCGGGGCCCGCATCGAAAGGGGTGTCCGGCAGAGAGCCGGGGAGGACACCACCGCTGGGGGATCCCATGTCGAAGCTTCGCAACCGCCGCACGAACGCCCGCAGGACCGCCGTCGCCGTGACCGGCGCCGCCGCGCTGCTGGCCGTGCTGACCGCCTGCAACGGCACCGCGACCGGCTCCGTCAGCGCCGACGGCGGTTCGGCGGCCCCGGTGGCCGGCGACTCCGCGACGGCCACCGGCTCGACGGGCGGCTCCGGAAGCGGTTCGTCGGGCAGCGGTTCCTCGGGCTCCGGTTCGTCGGGCGGCAGTTCCGCCGGCACGGGGGGCAGCGCCTCGGGCTCGTCGGCGTCCGGCGGCGGTTCGGCGTCCTCCGGCGGTTCCCAGGCCACCGGCTCGGTGCCCGCCTGCCAGGCCGCCCAGCTCGGCTACTCCTGGGCCGACCCGGGCAGCGGCACCGGCCAGCAGAAGCACGCGGTCGTGGCGCTCACCAACAAGAGCGGCCACTCCTGCACGCTGTTCGGCTTCCCGGGCGTCGACCTGGTCAACAGCGGTCAGCAGTGGTCGCTCCCGCGTACGAACGCCACCCCGAAGCGGGTCACCGTGGCGAACGGCACCTCCGCCGACTTCCCGATCACCTTCCTGGTGCCGGCGCAGGGCGACTCCCGTGACTTCACGCCGACCACCGTCGTCGTCACCGCGCCGAACCAGCGCACGTCGTTCGACCTGCCCTGGCACGGCGGCGCCGTGGTGCTCCAGGACGGCGCCACCCACCCGGGCACCTTCATCGGTCCGGTCGGCGGGTGACCACCGGCACCTCGCCTCACCCCGCGTCGCCGGCGCAGCGGAAGCCGGTGTGGCCGGTGGAGCTGTCGGGGGTGTCGGCGGTGCGGGCCGCGACCCGGCAGCGGTGGCAGGAGGAGGCGTGGCAGAGGTGCGAGCCGCCGCGGATGACACGGGCGGTGCCGGCCTCCGCCGGGCGCCCGGGCCCGGTCGTCCACCGGTCGGCCGAATCGACGGGTGCCGGGCGCGGAGTCGTCGTGGCGCCCGCTCCGGCCCGCGATAATCGCCCCATGCCACCCTCCTCGGCCGTCGCCGCGTGAACGTCACCCATCTGCACCGCCGTCTGCTGCCCGACCTGCTGTCGGCCGGTGCCGAGTACCGCCTGGCGCTGACCGGTGACTACGCGGCCCAGGCCCACGGCCTGTTCGACCGTCCCGGCCGGACCGTGGACGCGGCCACGCAGAGCCCGGCCCCCATGCCGGCGATCGCCGGGACGGTCGCGAGCGGCCTGCGCGAACGCGGCTGGCGGGTCGAGGCCCGCGAGACGGACCCGCTCTCCGCACAGCTCGTCGTCGCCGACGCGGTCGCGGAGGAGGAGGGCGAGGTCGACCTCCTCAAGGAGGCCCTCTGGCACCCGCCGGTCCGGACCGAACTCGGCCTGACCCTCGCTCTCGAGGACGTGGTCGGCATGCGGGTGTGGGCGCTGACCGACCGCGGCCTGCCCCGCGACCTCCTGGTCGTGCGGGCCGCCGCGGACCGCTGGACCCTCCCCGATCTGGAGGACCTCGGTCGCCGGCACGCCCGCGACACCTTCGACCTGGCCGACCTCCAGTCCCGCCTGACCGGCACGGACTGGATCGACGACCGTGAGTTCGCGCAGCACGGCGCCGACGCCGGGGAGATCACCGCCCTCCGGCACTGGGCCCAGGCCTGGGCCGACGACATCGCGGAGCGCCTGATCGAGGGCCGGCCGCCGGAGGACTGACGGACGGGTGCCGTCAGGCGGGCTGCCACAGTTCGATGCGGTTGCCTTCCGGGTCGGTGACCCAGCCGAAGCGGCCCACGCCGTCCATGTCCTGGGTCTCCGCGTCGACGTCCGCACCCTTGGCGCGCAGCTGGGCGAGCATGGCGTCCAGGTCGCGGACCCGGAAGTTGAGCATGGTCCGCTGGGCGGGGGAGCCGAAGTAGTCGGTCCCGGACTCGAAGGCCGCGAACACCGTCGGCCCGGCCGGCTGCTGCCACAGGCCGTGGTCGTCGATGTCCAGGCCCAGGCAGTCGCGGTACCACGCCTGCTGGGCCGCCGGGTCGGCGGAGCGCAGGAAGTACCCGCCGATTCCGAGCACACGTTCCATGCCGTCATCCTGCCAAGGACGGGGACGGCACGCACGTGTGAAGTCGGGGGGTGTGCGGTACGGACGTAGGTGCAAGCGTGCCGAGCCGGCCGTGTCAGCCTTGTCGCCCGTCGGGAGTCGTCGTGAGCAGTGTTGCCATCGTGGGGGCCGGACCCGGTCTGGGGGCCGCCGTCGCCCGGCGGTTCGGGCGGGAGGGGTTCGCGGTGGCGCTGCTGGCGCGGGACGGCGAGCGGCTCGACGCGCTGGCCGGGGAGCTGGCCCGGGAGGGTGTCCGCGCCCGTGGGTTCGCCGCCGACGTCAGGGACCCGCTCGCCCTCGCGGGGGCGCTGGCGCGGGCCGCCGAGGAGCTCGGGACCGTGGAGGTCCTGCAGTACAGCCCGGTACCGCAGCGGGACTTCATGCTGCCGGTCCTGGAGACCACCCACGCGGACCTGACCGGACCCGTCGAGTTCTCGGTGTACGGGCCGGTCGCCGCCGTCCAGCAGGTGCTGCCGGGCATGCGGGAACTGGGGCGGGGGACGATCCTGCTCGTCAACGGCGGTACGGCTGTCATCCCGCACCCCGACCGGGCCGGGACCTCCATCGCCTTCGCCGCGGAGAGTGCGTACGGGCACCTGCTGCACGACCGGCTCGCGGGCGAGGGCGTGTACGTGGGGCAGCTGATCATCCCGGGGGCCATCGTCGCCGGGCACCCGCGCAAGGACCCCGCCGTGCTCGCCGACGCGCTGTGGGGGATGCACCGCGACCGGCACGGGTTCCGGCACTACGCCGACGACCTCGACGGATAGAACGGGCAAAGCGGGGCGGTAGGGGGCCCGTCGGGCGGGATGGGCCGATCTGCGCGAACATCATTTGTGGGCCAATATGGTGTTCGGCCTGATTGCTCCTCTCAGGGAGTCAGCGATGGCTAAAGGGGGCCAGCGATGGCTGTGGAAATACCTCCGCTCCTCAAGCCCTCCCGGCTCAGAAGCCGTGGAGGCCTGCTCGGTGAGTGCCTGGCAGAGTTTCTCGGGACCTTCGTCATCCTCGCGTTCGGAGCCGGTTCCGTCGCGATGGCGGTGGCCGCGCTGCCCGGGTCGGGCCGGGCGGAGACCCCCACGACGATCTTCCTCGCCGCCGGTGACTGGCTCCTGATCGCCTGGGGCTGGGGCCTCGCCGTGACCTTCGCCATCTACGTGGCCGGCGGGGTCAGCGGAGCCCATCTGAACCCGGCGGTGACGCTCGCGTTCGCCGTGCGCCGCAGGTTCCCGTGGGCGAAGGTGGTGCCCTACTGGGCGTCGCAGGTGCTGGGTGCCTTCGCCGGGGCCGCGCTGGTCTTCCTCGTGTACCACGACGCGATCAACGCGTTCGACGCCGCGTCCAATCCGCCGAAGGTGGGCGGGCACACCGAGGCCACCTTCTCCATCTTCGCCACCTTCCCCGCGCCCTACTTCCACGGCGGGATCTGGGGGCCGCTGATCGACCAGATCGTCGGTACGGCCTTCCTCGTCATGTTCGTCGTCGCCGTCGTCGACCTGCGCAACACGGCCGTCGGTGCCAACCTCGGCCCGTTCGTCATCGGCCTGGCCGTCGCCGCCATCGGCATCTCCTACGGGGCGAACGCCGGCTACGCCATCAACCCGGCCCGCGACTTCGGCCCGCGGGTGCTCACCTGGCTGGCGGGGTGGAAGAGTCTCGCGTTCCCGGGCAACGGGGCGACGTTCAGCGGGTACTGGTGGATCCCGATCGTCGGGCCGCTGGTCGGCGGTGTGATCGGTGTGCTGGTCTACGACCTGTTCGTCGGCGACGTCCTGCACGCCCGGCTGAAACTGGGCGAGTTGCCGGAGCCGGGCCGGACCCGCCCGACCACCGACGGCTAGGCGGCACCTGACGGAGCCCTGCTCGCCCAGGTGCTCCACCGGCTCCCGCCCCTTGGGCGAGCCGCGACAAGCCGGCGCCGGGGCATTCGAAGGGGCGCGGGGAACCACGCGACCGGCCACGACGCGGCCGCGGACGAACGAGGCTGCGGACGCGGTGGCGGGCGGCCGTGCCGGAATCCGGCAGGCGCGGGCCGTTCACGTCGTTTTCCTGCGTTCCGGCGCGAAGTCCGGTCACGAGGTTGATCCTGATCCTGACTCGGCAGCCACGCGACGCACACACCCCGGGAGACGACGACATGAGCACCAGCCCCCTCCTGACCGGCCTGAGCGACCGGCTCCCCGAACTGCAGGCGCTCTACGAGGACCTGCACGCGCACCCGGAGCTGTCGTTCGCCGAGGAGCGGACGGCGGCCGTCGTCGCGGGACGGCTGCGCGAGCAGGGCTGGGAGGTCACCGAGGGGGTCGGCGGCACCGGGGTGGTCGGGGTGCTGGCCAACGGGGACGGGCCGGTGGTGCTGGTGCGGGCCGACATGGACGCGCTGCCGGTCCAGGAGGAGACCGGGCTGCCGTACGCCTCGAAGACCGCAGGCGTGATGCACGCCTGCGGGCACGACCTGCACGTCGCCTGCCTGCTGGGGGCCACCGGGCAGCTGGCCGCCGGACGGGCGGGCTGGCGGGGGACGGTGGTCGCGGTGTTCCAGCCGGCCGAGGAGGTGGGCGGGGCGCCGAAGATGCTCGCGGACGGGTTCGCCGAGCGGTTCCCGCGGCCGGACGTGTGCCTGGCCCAGCACGTGGCGGCGGCGCCCGCCGGGCTGGTCGGGACCCGGGCGGGGGCGCTGATGGCGGGCGCGGACAGCATCCGGGTCACGCTGTTCGGGCGGGGCGGGCACGGCTCCACGCCGGAGGCCACCGTCGACCCGGTGGTGCTGGCCGCCGCGGTCGTGATGCGGCTGCAGACCGTGGTCTCCCGCGAGGTGGGCGCGAACCAGCAGGCGGTCGTCACGGTCGGCTCGATCCACGGCGGGACGAAGGAGAACATCATCCCGGACAGCGTCGAGCTGAAGATCAACGTACGGACCACCACGGCGGCCGTCCGGGACCGGGTCCTGGCCGCGGTCGAGCGGATCATACGGGCCGAGGCCGCCGCCTCCGACGTGTCCAGGGAGCCGGAGATCGTCCCCATCGACTCCTTCCCGGTCACCCACAACGACCCCGCCGCGACCGCGTCCGTGCAGGCCGCGCTGGCCGGCGAGTTCCCGGGCCTCACCTTCGAGCTGACCTCACCGGTCCCCAACAGCGAGGACTTCGGGGCCTTCGGTACGGCCCTGGGCGTCCCCTCGGTCTTCTGGTTCGTCGGCGGCGCCGACCACAGGCTCTACGAGGGCGTCGACCTGGAGGCCCTGGTCCGCGACGGCATCCCCCCGCAGATCCCCTCCAACCACTCCCCGCACTTCGCCCCCGTCCCCGACCCGACGATCGAGACGGGTGTGCGCGCCCTCCTCGCGGCCGCCGCCCACTGGCTCGCCCCCTGACGCCCCGCCCGGTCCGCTACGCACGGGGCGCGGCCTGGTCCAGGGCCGGGCGCAGGTCCGCCCGGCGGCGGATGCCCAGCTTGCGGTAGGTGTGCGTGAGATGGGTCTCCACGGTGCGGCGGGCCAGATGCAGGGCGGCCGCGATCTCCACGTTCGTACGTCCCTCGGCGGCGAGTTCGGCGATCCGCCGCTCGCTGCCGGTGAGGGAGGCGGCGCCGGTACGGCGCCTCGGGGAGCGGGCGCCGCCCTTGCGCAGGATCTCCTCGGTCAGCTCCGACAGCCGTACCGCGCCCTGCCGTTCGGCGTGCTCGGCGGCCTCCCGCAGGCAGTCGCGGGCGCGGGCCCCCTCACCGGCGGCGGTCAGCTGGCGGCCCAGCGCGATCAGCGCGAGCGCCGGCTCGGTGCCGGCCGGGCCGCCGTCCCGCAGCAGCCGCACGGCCTCCTCGGTGAGCTCCAGGCCACGGCGGCCCCCGGTCGCCGTGCCGAGGACGCGCAGCGCCCGGCCGACCGTGCGAGCGGTGCCCCAGACCCGGGCCAGCCGCAGCTCCTCCTCGGCCAGGGCGATGGCCTCCAGCGGGCGGTCCAGAGCGAGCCGGCACTCGGCGGCGGCGGTGCGCCACGGGGTGACCACCGGGCTGATCACGTCCCGGGCCGTCTGGCGGCGCCCGCACTCCAGGAAGTCGTGCAGCGCGGCGGCCGGGTCACCGGCCGCCGCCCGCACCACGCCCCGCGCGTACAGGAACCGGTTCAGCTCCCAGGAGTCCGGCGCCTCCCGCAGGTCGATCCCGGCGACCAGGTCCGCGGCCAGCGCGCCGCGGCCGGTCTCCACGAGCGAGATCAGCACGTGCGCGTCGGCGTTGGACGGCGTCACCGCGTCGGGGACGGCGGCCGGCCGGGTGTGGTCGGCGCGCGCCGCCGCGATGTCCGTACGGCTGTTGAGCAGCGCCTGGTGCATGGGGTGCAGCAGGTCGGGGCGCTGCCCGGCCAGGCCGCGGTCCACCAGCCGGTCGGCCTCGTCGAGTTCGTCGGCCCACTGGGCGACGGTGGCCGCGGTGCCGACCAGGAACGGCTCGGTGAGCGGGTCGGCGGGTTCGGCGAGCAGGGTGCGCAGCTGCCGCATGGCGTCCCGGGCCGAGGTGAGGCCCGCGGAGGCGGCGTGCCGCACCAGCAGGGCCTGGCCGGCCGTGCCGACCAGCTCCGGGGACCGGTCGGCGGTCTCGGACAGCCGCCGGTAGACCTCCTGCCGTACCTCCTGGTCCTGGTCGGACAGGAGGACGGAGGCGGTGTGCAGGGTGCGGACCAGGTCGGGGTGGCCGTCCAGTTCGCCGTTCACCGAGTGGAGCAGTTCGACGGCCTTGCGGGTGCGGCCCCGGCCGGTGAGCGCGGTGCCGAGGGCGACGGCCGCGCGCACCCGGTCCTGCGGTGCCGCGGGCAGCCGGACCGCCTCGGCCAGACGGGGTATCGCGGCGGAGGAGCGGGGCGCCGCGTACTCCAGTGAGCCCAGCTCGGTCAGCAGCCGCTGCCGGCGGTCGTCGGGGAGGGGTTCCTCCAGGGCGCGGCGCAGGTAGGTGACGGCGTCCTCGGAGCGGTCCTCGTAGAGGGCGACGGCGGCCGCGTCCCGGAGCAGGGCCGGTGCCCAGGGGGCGTCCACCGGTCCGGTGGCGAGCAGTTGGCGGGCCACGGCCTCGGCGGGCGCGTCCTGGTGCAGCATCGCCTCGGCGATCGCCCGGTGGGCGGTGCGGCGGCGGGCGGCGGGAACACCGGCGAGGATCGCGTCCCGCAGCAGGGGGTGCGGGAAGTGCGGGCGGCCGTCGGCGCCCAGGGTGAGCAGGCCGAGGTTGGTCATGGCGGTCAGCCAGCCGGCCACCCGGACCGGGTCGGCGTCGGCCAGTTCGGCGAGGAGCGGGGTGATCTCGCTCTCCGGCAGGCCGGTGCCGGGGTCCTCCTCCAGGACGGCGAGGGCACGGGCGACCTCGGTGGTGGCCGGTCCCGCACTGTCCAGCCACCACTGGACGGCGGCCGGGTACGCGCCCGGGTAGAGGGCGGCCGTCGTCTCGGGCACGTCCCGGTGGCGGCTCTCGTCCAGGTCGTCGAGGAGGGCGCCCAGCAGCAGCGGGCTGCCGGCCGCGGCCCGGACACAGGCGTCGACCCAGGACCGGGACGCGCCGGGGAACCCGGCGCGCACCCGGGCGGCGACCGCCGCCGGGGCGAGCGGCGCGAGGGTGTGGGTGCGGACCAGCGCCGGCGGCAGGGTGTGGGTGAAGCCGGGGGCCGGCGGGTCGAGGTCGTACTGGCTGCGTTCGCTGACGACGAGCAGGATCGGTAAGCGGTCTATGTGCCGGGCCGACTCCACGAGCCAGCGGTGCGAGGGGGCGTCGGCGAGGTGGACGTCGTCCACGGCGACGAGGAGCGGCGAGTCGTCGGCGTAGGCGCGCAGCACCCGCCACAGGCCTGCGGCGGTGGAGCGCTCGTCGCCGTCCACCGCGAGGTCGGCGAACTCGGGTACCGGGCCGAGGAGTTGGAGGACGGTCGAGAAGGAGATGGGGGTGTCGCCGGGTGAGCAGCGGGCGCGGAGCACCTTCAGGCCGAGGGAGCTCGCCTGCTCGGCGGCGGCCTCCAGGACGGTGGTGCGTCCGGTTCCGGTGGCGCCCCGGAGAAGCACGAGGCGGCCGCTGCCGGCCAGTGTGCGTTCGGCTTCCTCGGCCAGCAGGTGCATGGCGGCGGCGAGTTCAGGGGACGGCGGGGTCATGCCTGGCTCCTCGCGGTGCGCTGGGTGGGTTCGGGGGGTTAGAGGTGGTGGGAGCGGGAGAGGTTGTGAGACGGCGGGGGTGGGTGGTGGCTTTGTTGCCGGGGCCGCACATTTGATACGGGGCTGTGGATGTGGGCGCGGACCGGTCCGTTCACGGATGCGGGTGCGCGGTGGCTGGTCGCGCAGTTCCCCACGCCCCCAAGACGGTGGGTCCACTGGGCCCGCCTCGAAGGGGCACGGGGAACTGCGCGAACAACCCCCACCGGCCCGCAGCCGCCCACGGCCGCACGAACCCCGAACATCTCGTGGTCGTTCTCGTGGTCCTCCACGATTGTCGTTGCCCCTTTGGCCACAGCAGGCTGGGTACTACCGCCCGTCACCGTTCCCTCGCAGACGACGGGCCCGTGGACATAGGGGAAGCGGTTGGTCAGCAACAGCTCATTCGCGTCGGTCGGCCGCACACCCGTGTCGGTGTACGCGCCGGACCCGATCTCCCGCGAGGGCGCGCTCAGCCAGCTGCGGCGCCACCCGGAGGTCGAGATACGTGAGGAGTCCGAGACCGGGCCCGGCACGGTGGCGCTGCTCATCAGCGACGGACTCGACGAACCCGAACTGACCCGGCTGCGCAGGGTGGTGCGCAGTGAGGGCGCGCGGGCCGTACTCGTGGTCGGCGCGCTGCGCGAGACCGAGCTGCTCGATGTGATCGAGTGCGGGGTCGGGGCCATCGTATGGCGCCACGAGGCCACCGAACTCCGGCTCGTACAGGCCGTGTTGGCGGCGGCCCGGGGTGACGGGGACCTGCCGGCCGACCTGCTCGGCCGGCTCATCAACCAGGTCGGCACCCTGCACCGCAGCGCCGCGGGCCGTCCGGGTGCCCCGGCAGCCGGGCTGTCCGCCCGCGAGGTGGACGTCCTGCGGCTGGTCGCCGAGGGCCTCGACACCGGTGAGATCGCCAGCAAGCTGTCCTACTCCGAGCGCACCGTCAAGAACGTGATGCACGGACTGACCACCCGACTGCACCTGCGCAACCGGGCCCACGCCGTCGCCCATGCCCTCCGGGAAGGCTACATCTGACCGATCGGGCAGTGGACACCGGTTGCGGGGCAGGCCGGTCTGCCCCGCCATGCCTGCGGGCGCGGCCGGGGCGAAGGGCAGGATGGGTGTGTATGCCGAGCGGGCCGCGCGGGTCCATGGGGTGGTGAGTACGGCGTGATCCACGAGGTGGACCAGGTGCTGCGGAACCTGCTGACCGGCGGTGCGCTGGAGGGCTCCGGCATCGAGGTCTCCTTCGACGCGCCGACCCGCGACTGGTCGGCCCGCCGCAACGGCCCCGTGATCAACAGCTACCTGTACGACATCCGGGAGGACGTGCACCGACGTCAGCGCGGGCACGTCGACATCCGCGACGAGCGGGACATCGTGGTCAAGCGCCGCCAGCCGCCCCGCTGGTTCCGGCTGTCGTACCTGGTGACGGCGTGGACCAAGCGGCCCGAGGACGAGCACCGGCTGATCAGCGCGGTGCTCGCGACGCTGATCCCGCGGGAGCTGATCCACCCCTCCGAACTGCCGGGCTCGCTGGCCGCGCTGGGCCTGACGATCCCGCTCTCGTGCGCCGGCATCCAGACCGAGGCGCGCTCCCTCGCCGAGATCTGGTCGGCGCTCGGCGGCGAGCTCAAGCCGTCCCTGGACGTCGTGATCACGGCCCCCTTCCCGGCCTACCCCGAGTACGACGCCGGTCCGCCGGTCACCGAGGGTGCCGCGGTGCGGGTACGCGACGGGATGGACGACACCGCGCCGGTCCTCGAGGAGCGGGCCCACCGGCCCGGCCAGATCGCCGAGGCCGTGGCCGCCCGGAGGGGCCGGGCGTGACCCTGGACGTCTCCGTGGAGCCGGCCGCCGCACTCCTGACCCGGCTGTCCGCGCTGCGCGACCGGGTCGCCGCCCTCGTCGCCCACCGCTCGGCCGACGACCCGACGGCCGACGACCCACTGCGCGGCCTCTACCTCTCCGAGGAAGCGGTACGGCACCTCCTGCGCCCCGAGCCGGAACCGGCCGAACTGCCCGATCTGGCCGACGGTTTCGACGACCCGCTCGCCGCCCTCGCGGCCCGCCTGCGCCTGGCCCCGCTCGACACCACCCTCCTCCTCATCGCCCTCGCCCCCGACCTCGACCGCACCTTCGAGCAGCTGTACGGCTACCTCAACGACGACGTCGGCCGCCGCCGCGCCACCGTCGGCCTCGCCCTCGACCTGTACGGCGCTCCCACGCACCTCGCGGCGGCCCGCGCCCGCTTCCACCCCACCGCCCCGCTCGCCGCACTCGGCCTGCTCACCGTCGAGGAACCCGAACGCCCCTTCCTCAGCCGCTCGTTGCGCGTCCCCGACCGGGTCCTGGCGCACCTCCTCGGCGACGACGCCCCGGACGCGGCGCTGACCGGGCACCTGCGGGAGCCGTCGTACGGCAACGAGCCAGCCGACCCGGAGTTCGTCCGCCGGGTGGCCGCGCGGATCGCCGCCGGTCCGCTCTTCGCCTACCTGCGGGAACGGCGGGAGGGCGAGGGACTCGGCTGCGCGGCGGCCGCGCTGCGGCTCGCGGGGCGGGCGGCGCTGCACTGGACCGGGCCCGAGGAGCGGATCCCCGAACTGCTGCGGGAGGCCCGCCTGAGCGGCCGGGCGATCCTGTTCGACACCGACCAACCGGGCCCGCTGCTGCGGGCGTTGAGCGCCGGCAGCGCGGCGGACGTCAGCGTGCTGGTCACGTCCGCGCGCCCCTACGACCCCCAGTGGTGCGACCACCGCGACCCGCTGGTCCTGGAGGTGCCCTCCCGGCGCGCCGCGGCCCTCGACGCGTGGGCCGCCGTACTGCCCGGCGACCCCGGCTTCGACCTCGCGGCCACCGTCGCCCCGTACCACCTCGGCGGCGAGCGCCTCACCCGGGCGGCCCGCGCCGCGCAGGACCTCGCGGCCTTCGACGGCACCCCGCTGACCGCCGCCCACCTGCGGCTCGGCGCCCGCCAGCAGTCCGCCTCCGGTCTGGAGCAGCACGCCCGCCGGATCCGGCCCGCCGTCGACTGGCGTGACCTGGTGCTGCCCGACCGGCCGCTGACCGAACTGCGGGAACTCGCCCTGCGTGCCCGCCACCGCGACCGGGTGCTCGGCGACTGGCGGCTGAGCGCGGGCGGCGGGCGGGGACGCGGCGTGCTCGGTCTCTTCGCGGGCGAGTCGGGCACCGGCAAGACCCTGTCGGCGGAGGTGGTGGCCGCGGAACTCGGTCTCGACCTCTACGTCGTCCAGCTCTCCTCCGTCGTCGACAAGTACGTCGGCGAGACCGAGAAGAACCTCGAACGCATCTTCACCGAGGCCGACCGCACCGACGCCGTGCTGCTCTTCGACGAGGCCGACGCCGTCTTCGGCAAGCGCTCCGAGGTCAAGGACGCCCACGACCGGTACGCCAACCTGGAGTCCGCCTATCTCCTGCAGCGCCTGGAGGCCTTCGACGGCATCGCGCTGCTCACCACCAACCTGCGCGCCAACATCGACGAGGCCTTCACCCGCCGCCTGGACCTGGTGATCGACTTCCCGTTCCCGGACGAGGAGCAGCGGCTGGCCCTGTGGCGGCACGGCCTGGCGCACGTGCCGAGCGACGAAGGGGTCGAACTGCGGCCCCTGGCGGCCGAGTTCGAGCTCGCCGGTGGTTCCATCCGGAGCGCGGTGGTGACCGCGGCGTACCTCGCGGCGGGCCGGGACGAACGCGTGGGCACGGCGGACCTGCTCGAAGGGGCGCGGCGCGAGTACCGCAAGGCGGGACGGCTGGTGCCGGGCACGTGGGGGTGAGCGCCGGACGGGGGGTGCGCGCCGCCTTTTGTCTGCCGCAGCCGTGATGGCTGGTCCGCAGTTCCTCCCCCAGCCTTCGGCCGGGGGCACCCCCAGCGCCCCGGGCGGGGCGCTGCCCCGGAGGGATGGTCAGTCGCCGGACGGGTGGACGATCAGCCATTCCTGGTCGTCGGTGTTGGAGCAGTAGTACAGGGTGAGGTTGGTGTCGTTGCCGCCGGTGCTGTAGCCCGCGACGTCCAGGCAGAGGTTGTTGCTGGCGAAGTTGCGGATCCAGTAGGCGCCGGAGGGCTGCTTGTCGACCCACCACAGCTGGTTGTCGCCCTTGGTGCCGTCGCACTTGTACTCGGTGATCGGTGCGGACAGCCTGGCCGAGCCGTAGTCGGGCAGGTCCATGCAGAGCTGGTCCTTGGCGTTGCGGATCTGGAAGAGCGCGGCCGAGCCGGGGCCGCCCTTCGGGTACCGCACCTCCAGGTTCCACAGCTGGTTGTCGTTGGTGGTCTCGTCGCAGGTGTACTCGCGCACCGGGCCGTTGCTGGTGCCGTTGCCGTAGCCGGGGATGTCGGCGCACTTCTTGGTGGTCGTGTTGCGGAGCAGGATGTTCGTCGCCGGGACGACCGGCTTCGGGGTCTTCTTCTTCGTCGCCTGCGGGGCCGGCTGCGACTGGCCCCCGCCACCCTGGGGGGCGGGGGAGTCCTTGCCGCCGTTCGCCGGCTGCTGTTCCGCCGGCGTCGGGGAGGGCGCCGGCGCGGCCGCCAGCGGGGCGGCGGCCGTGGGGCTGGGGGCGATGCTGCTCACCGCGGCCTCCACGGGCTGCTCCTGGGCGAGGGTTCCGACCCGCGGCTTGTAGTTGAACCAGATCAGGGCGAACGTGACGGCGAGGGCCAGCAGGGTGCCGAAGAGGGTGGCCAGCCAGCGGGGCAGGAAGCCGCGCTGGATGTAGGTGCCGTCCACAGGCTGTGGATTGACGCCGGACCGCTGGACGGTGAGGGCGTACGGCCGCTGCTCCTTGGGCCCGAACCAGATGATCCGCCGGGGCTTGAGGGTGGCCTTGACGAAGGCGGCGCGGCCCGGCTCGATCTGGACGTTGCTGGGGTGCAGGTCGTAGGCGAGCTGGTCGCCGTTGTCGTTGCCGCTGACCGAGGCGGTCAGCTTCGTGTTGCCGAGGTTGTCGATGGCCAGCTGGGGGCGGCCCCGGAACCGGCCCTTGACGGTGGGCGGCACGAGTTCGGCGCGGATCTCGGTGAAGGGCGTGATGGTGAGGTTGCCCTCGGGGACGGTGACGGCCTCGGGGTGCTCGGTGGGTGTGATGCGGACCGCGTACGGGTTGGGACCGGCGGTGGCGTCCGGGGTGCGGGGCGGGGCGAAGGTCAGCTCCACCGTCCCGGTGGTGCCGGGGTAGAGCCGGAGAGTGGCGGGCTCGACGGTGGTCCAGGGCGCGATGGGCCCGACCGGTTCGAAGCGGTACTCGTCGACGACGTCACCGGTGTTGCGCAGCCGCAGGCGTACACGGGTCGAGGCGCCCGGGTCCACGGTCGCGGACGCCGGTTCGAGCGAGGTCCACAGCGTCATGGGATCACCGTCAGCTTGAAGGCTTCGAGCCACAGCGTGTTGTCGAGGGTGCCGACGAAATCGAGGGCGTTGTTGTCGCTGCGGGGCCCCTTGCACCACTGGTCGCCCCAGTCGTGGTCGCGGACCTTCGCGCTGCTGCAGCTCTGGCCGTTGCCGACGTTGAAGGCGAAGCCCTCGATGTAGGGGTCGGATGCCTTCGTGCTGCCGATGTAGTTGTCCTTGCCGTCCGCGATGATCGCCGTCCAGTTCGGGTACCACGTGCCCTGGCCGCTGGTGGACCGGGGGTCGAAGTGGAACCAGTTGGCGGCGGAGCCCTGGACGCCGTACACGGCGAGGTTGATGGCCTTGATCGGCAGGTTCTTGCCGACGGTGCCGGACATGGTGCCGTCGCAGACGGGCTTCTGCCAGCCGGTGCCCTGGACGTAGGAGCGGTAGCAGATGTGCCGGCCGGCCGGGTCGTCGGCCGCGAGGCGGTTGACGGCGGTCGCCGCGGTGTCCTGCTTGGGCTTGGCGGTCACGGTGGCCGTCGCGCCCCCGCCGCCCCCGCCGCCTCCGCTCCCCCCGCCGCTGCCGTTCCCGGTGTCCGCCGGGGGCGCCGACGACGGCGTCTCGGTGGGGGCCGGCGGCGGCGTCGGGGTGACGGACGGGCTGGGCGCGATGCTGCTCACCGCGGCTTCCACGGGCTGTTCCTGGGCGAGGCTCTGCACGTGGGGCTTGTAGTTGAACCAGATCAGGGCGAACGTGACGGCGAGCGCCAGCAGGGTGCCGAAGAGGGTGGCCAGCCAGCGGGGCAGGAAGCCGCGTTGGATGTACGTCCCGTCGACGGGCTCCGGCTGCACCCCCGACCGCTGCACGACGAGCCGGTAGGGCCGCTGCTGCTTCGGCCCGAACCAGATGATCCGCCGGGGCTTGAGGGTGGCGTTCACGAAGGCGGCGCGGCCCGGCTCGATCTGCACGTTGCTGGGGTGCAGGTCGTAGGCGAGCTGGTCGCCGTTGTCGTTGCCGCTGACCGAGGCGGTCAGCTTCGTGTTGCCGAGGTTGTCGATCGCCAGCTTCGGGCGGCCCCGGAACCGGCCCTTGACGGTGGGCGGGACCAGCTCCGCGCGCAGCTCGCTGAAGGGCGTGATGGTGAGGTTGCCCTCGGGGACGGTGACGGCCTCGGGGTGCTCGGTGGGTGTGATGCGGACCGCGTACGGGTTCGGGCCCGCGGTGGCGTCCGGGGTGCGGGGCGGGGCGAAGGTCAGCTCCACCGTCCCGGTGGTGCCGGGGTAGAGCCGGAGCGTGGCGGGCTCGACGGTCGTCCAGGGCGCGATGGGGCCCACCGGTTCGAAGCGGTACTCGTCGACGACGTCACCGGTGTTGCGCAGCCGCAGGCGTACACGGGTCGAGGCGCCCGGGTCCACGGTCGCGGACGAGGGTTCCAGAGAGGTCCACAGGCTCACCGTTCGGACGCTAGTTGCCGTGGCCGGGGCGGCGCAGGAGGCGTCGGGGCAGCTCCGGTGCCCCAAGAGGCAGTGCTCGGCCGACCTCCGGCCGCCTGCACGACCTACCCGGTCGGGAACATGTGGTTCCAGTACATGTTCCCGACGCGTCGCTGGAGCTTGTCGCGCAGCGACAGGGCGAACCGGCCCTTACCGGTCCTCTCGTCGTACTTCGGGTCGCTCAGCTCGGTCTCGATCGCACGCAACAGGTTCTGCTGGGAGGCACCGCCGTGCGCCGCGACGTAACGGGTCATCGACCGCCACGGGTTGCCCAGCGGGGTGAACGGCCGGGTCTCCTCGTTGGCCTCGGCCTGCTCCCTGGCCCGGCTCGACAGGCTGTTGTCGGCGTCCGTGTACTCGAGGCGCATCTCGTCCGCGAACAGGTTCTCGTTCACCAGGATGTTGTGGTACTCCACCAGCGCCCGCTTGGCCCCGGCCATGTCGATGTCGAACCCGGCCTGGGCCTGCCGCAGATGGCCCATCTCGTGCTGGACGACCTGGTCGAAGGTGAACTTGGCGGGCGGGTCGGCGTTGACCAGGATGATGCCGGACTCCCGCAGGTAGCCGCCACCGCCGGCCTGCTCGACCACCACGCTGGCAGGGGTGTTGCCGTCCTCGTAGTTGTTGAGCGACTGCACGCTCTCGTCCAGTTCGGCGCCGGTCAGTCCGACGACGTACCCCTCCTCGTAGTCCCGGAACCTCCGGCTGGCGGGTATGCCGTTCGGCACCTTGACCAGCTTGACGGTGCCCTCCTCGATGCCCAGTTTCTCGGACACGCCCTGCACGAACCCGGGACTCAGCACGCGCTGCACCGCCACCGGGCCGGGACCTTCCGGCACCGGGGCGGGGACGGCGCTCGACCCGGTGCTCGCCGGCTGCCGCTGCACCTGGGGCGCCGGCCCGCTCATCACGTGCCGCGCCTTGCTCACCGCGTGCCGTTCACCGGAGTCGTTCACGTCGGACACGCTGACCCCGGCGCCGGTGTCCGTACCGGGGACGGGACCCTTCAACTGATCCTCGTAGTGCGTCAGTTCGTGGGCCCAGTCCTCCTTCGTCATGGAGTCGCCGACCACGATGTTGGGGCCCGTGGTGTAGGCCTTGGCACCGAGTTCCTGCGCCGACTCCCGGGCCAGGGGGCCCGTGTGCACCCGCACGCCGCTGAAGTCCGCGCCGTCGAAACGGCTCTCCATCTCCGACTGCAGTGCCTGGTCCATGCTCCGGCCGGGGGACTCGATCACCCTGTGCACCAGGGCCCGGCGCTGCACCGCGGGTCCGTGGCCGCAGGCCGCGTCGTGTTCGTGGAGTTCCTCGCCCGCCGCCTGCCGCTGCACCGCCGGCAGGTGGCCGCAGCTCGCGTCGTGCCGGTGGCGCGAGGCCTCGACGGTGCGGGCCACCGCGGCGTTGCCCGCCGTCCGCTGGAGGGCGAGCAGCCCGGCGGCGGTCCCGGTCGCGGCCGCACGGTCCGCGTCGGCGGCCGCGTCACGGGCCGCCGGGCGGCGGGTCGCCTGCGGTCGGCCGGCCTGACTGTGTTCCTCCTGTGCGTGCATGAACTACCTTTCGGCGATGGACCCTCGACCACAACTACGAGTGCCGGGGCGGGTCGGGCAAGGGGCGTTCGGGCAGTCTCGGGGGCAGCGTCCTCAGGACTCCCCGTCCGCCGCCGCCAGCACCTGGTGCGGGTCCGCCGGCGCGTGACCGCCCGGCGCGGCGGCGGCCATGCGCCGTACCGCGGGCTCCGGCATCCGGATCACCACCGGGTACGTGAGGGTGTGGTCCTGCACGCCGACCGCCCGTGCCGGATCGCGCAGCGCCCCGGTGTGCCGGTGCCGAACCCGGGCCACGGCCCGCACCTGCAGGGTGAACTGCACCAGCATCGAGGCGGCCTTCGGCTTCCGCAGCGGCACCGTGCCGGAGGCGTTGCCCGCGGCGTCGGTCGGACCACCGTCGCGGCCGTACGTGACGGGGACGTTGTTCATGCCCGAGTAGTCGGCGCGGACCGGGCCCTCGCCGCCCATGAACCGCGCGGCACGGCCGTGGTGGGCCGCGTGCTGTGTCTCGCCGGCCGCGGACCGCCCCTCGGGGCCGCTCTGCGCGACCGCTTCGAACGTCATCTTGTCGCCCCTGCCGAGGATCTCGCCGTCACGCAGCCGCGCGTGCAGCGAACAGGAGATGTCCTGGCCCTCGACGCCGGACACGTGCACCGGCGGCAGCTGCGCACCGGCCGACACCAGGAGCGGCAGCGCCGCCGTGAGCCACTCGGTGGACACCGCTTCCTGCTGTGCGTAGTGCGCCGCGTTGCCCGCCTTCCGGAAGCCGCCGCCGACGTGCGCCTGGGCCATGGCCCGGCCGATCAGCTCCCGGATCTGCGGCGCGCCCCGGAATCCGTTGACCTGCGACTCCAGGGGCAGTTCGGTGCCGTCGGCACGCCATGCGGCCAGGGCGTCCGGAGCGGCGTCGCGGACCGGGGCCGTGCTGCCCCTGGCGGGTCCCGCACTCCGCTCCGGCCGGGCCCGGGCGACGGCCTTCAGGTCGTTGTCCAGCGCGCGGTGCAGGAAGGACCCGTCGAGGGCCACGGACGCCAGCCGTCCCTCTGCGGAGCGCAGTTCGAGTTCCGCCTGGAAGGGGATCGTCATGTTCACCGAGTTGGCCTCGGTGTCCACGATGGTGCGCAGACCGGTCTGGGTCCGGGCGGCCGCTGACTGCCGCGTCGACGTGGTCTTCCCGACGCCGGGGCCCGCGACGGCTCCCGCGCTGCCGACCACGTCGTCGTGCGGCTTGCCCGCACCGGTCAGCGAGGCGTCGACCCCACTGGCGAGGCTCTCCTGGCTGCTGGTCGCGCGCTGTGAGTACGCGACCGTCGCGAACTCCATCTCCCGGTCGTTGCCGGACGGACCGGCCACCGTGCCGGGCCCGGTGCGGCGGATGTGGAAGACGGCCCAGTACGAGGCGGCCCGGCGGCCGGGGACGGAACTGTTGCGCAGCAGCTCGACGGGGACGCCACCGTCCATGGCCCCGGCGAGCAGGCCCACCGCGCCGTCCTGGTCCAGCACCCGCAGCAGCCGCTGCACGTTCTCGAACCGGTCGTCCAGCGCGCGCCGCGGCAGGAGGTCCTCCGCCAGCCCCCGGTCCCGCACCGCCGCCCGCAGCCGTCCGAGCAGGGGCACGAAGTCGGGCATGTCGTCGACCAGGCCGGCGCCCAGCGCAAGGTGCGCGGCGAGCGCCGGTACGCCGGACACGTCCCGCGGTGCCGGATCCGCGGCGACCTGCGGTTCCCCGCTGCCGGACCCCTCCGCCGCGCGCTCGGGGAGCTTGCCCTTCGCGCCCTTGGCACCCTTCGTGCTCTTCGTGTCCTGCGGGTCCTTCGCGTCCTTCCCGTCCTGCGGCGCGGGCCCCCACTTGGCCGCGGTCTCCGCCAGCGCCCGCTCCTGCTCCCGGGCCCGTTCCTCCGGCGTGCGCAGGCCCGCCTTCCGCAACTGCGGCTCGGTGAGCCAGAGTCCGACGACGCCCGGCACCGTCAGCCGCTGCGACATCGCGTACGGACCGCGGCCGTTCACCGCGACCTCGGCCACCATCCAGGCGGACAGGTCGCACTGGACGAGGTAGAGCGGCCTGGACCGCGGATGGACGGAGTTGCGTTCGATCGTGCCGCCGGTCGTCGACGTGTCGGTGGTGGTCGTGGACTCGCCGAAGGCGGGCGACACGCTCTCGGCCAGCGTCCAGCCCTCGCCGCGCTCCGACCCGGTGCCGTTGAAGGTCACCGCCCTGCTCTTCGTCGACGCGTGCTGCCCCGACGCCTGATGGCCGCCCAGCACCATGTTCTCCACGCCGGCCCCGCCCACCCCGCTCTGCTCCGGCCTGCGATGCAGGACCCGCGGGTTGGTGAGGGCCAGCCGGGTGCCGACCGCGCCGTTCAGCGCGGCCGCGCGCCTGGCGTGACGCAGGTCGCCGACCACCCAGCCGGTGCGGGTCGCCTGCCGCAGGGCCGCGGTGACGGACTCCGGGCCGAGCCGCTCCTCCAGCGCGAGGCGCGGGGCGAGACCCTCCGTCTGGTATGCGGTGTCCCCCGGCCGGTCCCGGTCACCCTTGCGCGCGGCCAGGGCGAGCAGCTGGAAGGCCAGTTGCTGCAGTTGCCTGCCGTCACCGACGGTCTCCACGAAGTCCCAGTCCCGTACCTGCCGTTCGGTGTCCTGCCCGGGGGCCCGGGTGAGCAGGTCGTGGATGCCGGTGGCCTGGGAGGCGAGGTGGAACCGGGCGGCCCTGGACCGCCGGCCGGCCGTCCTGCGGTGTTCGTCGGCGCCCACGGTGAGCGCGGCAGGCGTGCTCAGCTCCACGTCCTGCCCCTCCGCACTCCCGTCGAAGTGCTGCGGCACGGCGGCGTCGAGGTCGCCCAGCGAGGCGACGGTCCGGGCGTCGGGCTGATCGCGGCCCGGGGCGCCGGTGGTGAGGGAGCGTTTCAGGGTCCGCTCCCGGGTGGTCATGGTGACCTTGGCGTCGAGCATCAGCCGGGTACCGAACGTACTCGTCCGCACGTCACCGCTGTTGAGCGAGTCGCCCCGGACCGCGGGACCGCCCTGGACGCGGCGCGCGCTCTCCACCGCGGCGTTGGCGGTGACGCCGAACGACAGCGCGCCCGGCAGCACAGTGGCGTTCGCGCTGCCCTGCACGCCGGCCCGGCGGGCGGTGGCGCGGCCGGTCTGCCCGCCGGAGGCGACGCCCGAACTGCTGCGCACCAGCCAGTTGTCGGTGTCGCCGAGGTAGGTGAGCGCGCCGATCCGCCCGCGTACCCGGATCTGCACGTCGTGCGAGTGCAGCGTGGACTTCCGGCGCAGCCGGACCGGGATGCCGGCCCCCAGGAGCTGGTTCTTCTTCGCCCGCAGGTTGGTCTCCGAGAGCACGGTGACCAGTTCGCGGTAGTTGCGCATGCGCGCCTCGGACTCGTCCCGGTCCGGGGTCCGCCCCGGCTGCCGGTCGCCGGTGGCGAAGTCCGGGAGGTAGCCGGCCAGCTCCGGCCGCGACGCGAACAGCCCCTCCAGCGCGTCGACGAGGGGGCGCACGTCCAGGTGGGTGAGGGAGACGCTGTTGCCGACGGCACCGAACGGCAGGTGCCGTTCGGTCTCGCGCTCGGTCCCGTCGGGCGCGGTCTCGGTGGGCTTGCGGTGCAGGGGCCCGGCCTGCACGCCCTCCGGCAGCGGCAGCCCGATGTGCTGGGCCTCCTGGGCGTTCAGGCTGACCCAGCTGTCCAGTGTGTGCTCGGCCGTGCGCTGTGCGGGGTGCAGCCGCTGTGCGGGGGAAGCGGGCCCCAGCCCCTGTACGGTCAGCCGGACCCGGCCCAGGTAGAGCACCTTGTCGCCGCGGATCTCGGCGCCCTTCCGGGTGGCCACCGTCTGGTCGGACGACGAGAACCGGGCGCTCTTCAGAGCGACGGAGCCCATGCCCTGGAACCGGACGACCGGTGTGCCGGGGGGGCCGAAGGCGACCGCGGGTCCGGCCCCGGCCATGGCGCTGCCGCCCTTCGCGCCGGTACGGCCCGCGCCGTGCGCGCCCTGCTGGTGGGTGCGCAGCTGGGTCTGCCCCGCCCCCCAGCCGGGGGTCAGGGACACGATGTCGGCGCGCATCCGGTACGAACTGGCGGCGCTGCCGTCCTTGGCCGGCAGGTCCTCGCCGGCCACCCAGCCCGCGAGGAGCCGGGGCAGGTCCTGCAGCACGGTCGTGCCGGAGGTGGCCGCGAACAGCCGGGCCCGGCCGGGCGCGCCGGGCGCGGTCACCCAGGGGGCGAGCACGGACGCGACCGTGTCGAACAGGCCGCCTCCGCCGCCGTGCGGGCTGCCGGGGTCCTCCACGGCCATCGCCGCCATGGACACGGCCTGCCGTACGGCGGTGGCCTGCTCCTCGCTCAGCTCCGGTCCGGGGACGGGCCGTACGGTGCCGTGCGGCACCAGGTGCTCGTGCGGGACGCGCATGACGAGGCTGCCGTCGCCGCTCGCGAGGTGCCGGCCCCGCGCGCCGTGCTGTTTGATCCGCACGACGAAGCGCACCCGGCGCCGCGCCGTCACCGTGCCGCCGCCGCTGCGGAAGGTGCGGGGCTCGGACACGGTGCGCGTGGAGTGCGTGTCGTGGCTGGAGGTCAGGGCGGCTCCGGCGGCGAGCTGCGCGCCGCCCAGGACACCGGGCGCGGGGGTCGGGGCGAGGACGGTGCCGGAGGCGGCGGCACCCCACTGGCGGGCGCGGACCGTGTCGGCGGCCACCGTGCCGGCCGAGTTGTGCAGGTGGTCGACCTTGGTGTCGGCGTCCTCGCCCTGGGCACTGGCTGCGAACGACAGCCCGGCCGTGTCCTCCGCGTCCCGCGGCGCGATGGAGACCGTGACGTCGTACGCCGCCCCGTTCGCCCCGCGCACGGCGAAGGCCCGCCCGCGGCCGTAGAAGGTCTCGGGCCGCCCCGCCAGCTCCTGCCCGATCGCCTCCACGTCGGCGCCGTCCTGCCCGGTGACCCGGGTGACCTCGGCGGTGACGAACGGGTGGCCGGTCAGCCCGGAGGCGGTGGACAGGCCCGCCGAGGTCATCGCGGTCAGGTACGGGGGAAGCGTGAGCGGCCGCTGCTGCCGGGCCGCGGTGGGGACGGGCGGCGGAGTGCGGGTCGGGGCGGGCGGCCTGCCGCCGTCGAGCAGGCCGGCCACGGCGGCGTTCCCCGCGGTGCTCTGCAGGTTCCGCATCTCGACGGCGGCCGGGGGCCGTCCGCCCCGCGCGCCCGGCGGCAACGGCTGCCGGCCGCCGGCGGTGTCGTCCCTGCCCTGCCCGGTGCGCTTCGCCACGGCCGCGCCCGGCCCGCCGTCGCCCGGCACCGGCTCCCGTGTCCGCCGCATCCCGCGCACTCCCGTCCCGGGGGGACCCGGGGTCCCGTCCGCGTCGTCCTGGTGGCGCGTGCGGGCGCCCGTGACGGGACGCCTCCCGTCTGGCCGTGCAGGGTAGCGCGTGAACGGGACGGGTCCACAAGAGGTCGGACGCGGAACCCACCGGTG
Source organism: Streptomyces sp. NPDC086777 (assembly GCF_040702065.1). NCBI lineage: Bacteria > Bacillati > Actinomycetota > Actinomycetes > Kitasatosporales > Streptomycetaceae > Streptomyces > Streptomyces sp. NPDC086777. The sequence goes on from NZ_JBFBJI010000003.1 coordinate 420,932, forward strand.
AACAATGGGTGGTTGAGGCGCTCCCGGCCCGTGGCCGGTGGCGTGCGGCGGGTGGCTGCCCCCAGGGGTTGCCCTTGGGGGCAACAGATGTGCCCGGGCCCGGGCACCGGTGGCCGTTTCGGCGGACGCGCTTCGCGCGTGAGGGTGGGAAGCGTTCCTGTCTCGTACCCCGAGGAGAGCAGAGCATGCCGTCCTACCTGTCGCCCGGCGTCTACGTCGAGGAGGTGGCCAGCGGCTCGCGCCCCATCGAGGGGGTGGGCACGTCGGTGGCGGCCTTCGTGGGCCTGGCCCCGACCGGTCCGCTGAACGAGCCGACGCTGGTGACCAACTGGACGCAGTACGTCGCGTCCTTCGGAGAGTTCACCGACGGGTACTACCTCGCCCACTCCGTCTACGGCTTCTTCAACAACGGCGGCACGGCGGCCTACGTGGTCCGTGTCGGCGGCAGCAGGGAGGACGCCGACGGCACCGTCAACGCGCCCGCCGCCGTCGGCAGCGCGGCCGCCCCGGCCGCCCTGCCGCCCGGCGAGGCCAAGCAGCTCGGCACCTTCACCGTCAGCGCCATCGCCTCCGGCGACCTGAGCGTCGAGGTCGCCGACCCGGAGGGCGAGGGCCCCGCCGAACGCTTCAGGCTGCTCGTCAAGGACGGCGGCAAGGCCGTCGAGTCCTTCGACGTGACCGCCAAGAAGGGCGGCCGCAACTACGTGGTCACCCAGGTCAAGGAGCGCTCCAAGCTCATCACCGTGACCGAGGCCGCGCCCGCCGCGCAGCTGGCCCGGCCGGAGAACCAGACGGTGGCCCTCGTGGCCCCGACCCAGACGCCGGCGTCCGCGTCCCCCGTCGCGGACGCCGGTTCGCACCCCGGCCCCGCCGAGTACCTCGGCGACTCGGCCGACCGCACCGGCTTCGGCGGCCTGGAGGCCGTCGACGAGGTGTCCATGGTGGCCGTGCCCGACCTGATGGCCGCCTACCAGCGCGGCGCGATCGACCTGGAGGCCGTCAAGGCCGTCCAGCTCGGCCTGATCGCGCACTGCGAGCTGATGGGCGACCGGGTCGCGGTCATCGACCCGCCGCCCGGCCTCAACGCCCGCCAGATCCGCGTCTGGCGCCAGGAGACGGCCGGCTACGACTCCAAGTACGCGGCCCTCTACTACCCCTGGATCAAGACCTTCGACCCGGCCTCCGGCCAGTCGCGGCTGATCCCGCCGTCCGGTCACGTGTCCGGTGTCTGGGCCCGCAACGACGCCGAGCGCGGTGTCCACAAGGCCCCCGCCAACGAGGTGATCCGCGGCGCGGTCGACCTGGAGCTCCAGATCACCCGCGGCGAGCAGGACCTGCTCAACCCGATCGGCGTCAACTGCATCCGCGCCTTCCCGGGCCGGGGCATCCGCATCTGGGGCGCGCGCACGCTGTCCTCCGACCCGGCCTGGCGCTACCTGAACATCCGCCGGTACTTCAACTACCTGGAGGAGTCGATCCTGATCGGCACCCAGTGGGTGGTCTTCGAGCCCAACGACCACAACCTCTGGGCCCGCATCCGGCGCAACATCTCCGCGTTCCTGGTCAACGAGTGGCGCAGCGGCGCCCTGTTCGGGCAGCGGCCCGAGGAGGCGTACTACGTCAAGTGCGACGAGGAGACCAACCCGCCGGAGTCGGTCGACGTCGGCCGCGTGATCTGCGAGATCGGCATCGCGCCGGTCAAGCCCGCCGAGTTCGTGATCTTCCGGCTGGCCCAGTTCAGCAGCGGCAGCGGCGAACTGCAGGAGTAGCGGACCCCTGGTCCCCAACCCCCCTGATGTCACGGCACCTTGAGAAGAACGGGCAGTAACACATGAGTCTCCAGCCGGGTGACGCCCTCACATCGCACAATTTCGGCCTGCAGATCGACGGCGTGATGGTCGAGTACCTCGCCGAGGTCAGCGGCATGACGATGGAGCAGGACGTCATCACCTACCAGCAGAACACGCCGGACGGGAAGAACCACGTCCGCAACCTGCCGGGCGTGAAGAAGAACGGCACCTGCACGGTCGTCCGCGGTATGACCCAGTCCTCGTCGTTCACCCAGTGGATCAACGAGTCGATCAACGGTCAGATGGCCACGGCCCGCAAGAACGCCTCCATCATCATGATGGACTTCGAGAACAACCCGGTGAAGCGCTACAACCTGCGCAACGCCTGGTGCAGCAAGATCGACACCAGCACGGTGAAGGCGGGCGAGGCGGCCGCGCTGACCGAGACGGTGACCATCACGTTCGAAGAACTGGTCATCGAGTAATGAGGCGTTCGGCCGTCAGGGCCCAGGGCGTGGGGGCGCCGGTCGCACCGGAGGCGGTGGCGCCCCAGGTCCCCCAGCAACCGGAGACGCCCGTCGAGGTGCTGCGCACGGAGTTCCCGTTCCAGCTCCCGCGCGGGTACGTCGACGAGCAGGGCACCGTCCACCGCGACGGCGTGATGCGCCTGTCGACGGCGCGCGACGAGCTGATCCCGCTGCGGGACGTCCGCGTCCAGGAGAACCCCGCGTTCCTGTCGGTGGTGCTCCTGGGCCGGGTGATCACCCGCCTCGGTACGCTCCCGCTCGTCCACGACGGGGTCGTGGAGAACATGTTCGCCTCCGACCTGGCGTTCCTCCAGGACTTCTACCGGCAGATCAACGCCGAGGGGCACACCCGGGCCGCGGTCAACTGCCCGCACTGCTCGGAGCCCTTCGAGGTGGAACTCGGCGGGAGCCGCCTGGGGGAATCGTGACGTACGCGACCGACCGGCTGCACGAGGAGATCGCGTACGTCGCCTACCACTTCCACTGGAACCTGGAGGACATCCTGGACCTGGAGCACGCCGACCGCCGCCGCTACACGGCGGAGATCGCGTCTCTGGTGACCAGGGCGGCGGCCTCCGCAGGAGCGGAGGGCTGACGGGTGGGGCTGTGGGATCGGGTACGGGGACGCGGGTCCGGGGCGGCCGAGTCCGGGCGGTCCGGCGAGAGCGGGAGCACGCCCGACGTCCCGGCGCCGGCGCCGTCCCGCCCGGTGGTGGCGGCGGCCTGGTCCGGGCTGCCGCCGATCCAGCGTGCGCTGGGGTCGGGCGGGCAGGTCGCGGACGCCGGGTTCGGCGGCCGGCTGCCGACCTGGCAGAACCCGTCGTTCATGGGCACGCGCTCGCACGCCGTCCTGGACGGCGAGTCGAGCGCGCGTCTGGCCGGTGGCGGCCGTACCGGCACCACGGGCGCGGGGGCCGTGTCCGGCCTCGAACGCCCGGTGCAGTCACTGCCGTTGGCGGGTCCGACGGGAGCCGCGGGGCAGGCGGGTCCGACGGCCGGCCGCCGTGCACCGCTCCCGGTGGTGCCGTTGCGGGCGGTCGGGGGCGCCGGCGCCCCGTCACAGGCGCGGGGAACTGCGCACCCGGCCACGGCGGACGCGCAGCGGGCCACGCTCCGGGAGTCCGCGGCGCCCGCCGGATCCATCGGGTCCGCCGGCGCCGTGGGTTCGGCCGGTACGGCGGGACGCCCGGGATCTTCGGGAGCCTCGGGATCAGCCGGACCGGTGGCGCCCGCGGTACAGCGGGTGCCCTCGGCGGGCCGGCCCGGTGGTGGTGCGGGCGGGCAGCGAACCGGGGTGGCACCGGGAGCCGTACGCAACGGGCGCAGCGCGCCGGGCCCGGCGTCCCCGTCGACCGTCCAGGACAGGGGATCCGCTCCCACCGCGCAGGGGCCCGGGCAGCGGGCGGTGCCTGCGGTCCAGCGGTCGGTCACGTCGGCTGCCGCAGCCTCGGCCACCGCTTCCCCCGCCGCTTCGAGCGCGGTGCCGGTGGCGTGGGCGCCGCAGCCGACCCCGGTCGCACCTGCTCCGGCCACCGGTCCGCGGGTCGCGCCCGCACCTCCCGTCGCGCCGCACCGCAGCGCGCTGACGACGGCGCCGGCAAGCACGTCGGTGACGGCCGTGCAGCGGCGTACGCTGCCGTCGGCGCCGCGGGTGACGGCCGCCGAGAGCGCGGTGCCGGCGCCGGGCGAGGGTGACCGAGCGGGCGGCGGAACGGCGGCGGCGGAGGCCGTGCAGCGGGCGGTCGAGGGCGGTGGCGGGGATCCGGTGCCGGTGAGCGGCGGCTGGTCGCGCCCGGGCGGTGACGGCCGTACCCCCGGCCGTACCCCCTCCGGCGACGGCCCGCGTGCCGCTGCTCCCGGGCGGGCGCCGGACCCTGCCGTCGTGCAGCGGTCCGCCTCCGGTGCCGGACCGGTGGCTGCCCGGCCGGGCACGACGGCGCCCGGTCCGAGTCCGTCCAGGGCGTCCTCCGGTGGTGGCGGTGGTACGGCCCCGGCACCCGTGCCGCCCGGGACCACGGCTCGTACGGCCTCCGCACCGCCCTCGGGCAACGGCGGGCCTTCCGGCATGTCCGGCGCCGGGGCGCCGACCCCGCAGCGGCAGGCGGTGAGCGGCGGGCCGGCCCCGGTCCCCCCGACGGTCCCGGAGCGGTCGCCCGGCAGCCCCGAGGCGGCCTCGGTACAGCGCAGCGCCGTCGCGGGCCCGGCCGCCCGGTCCACGCCGCCGTCGCCGGAAAGCGGTCGTACGGGGACGGGCGCGGCACCGACGCCCCGGACCGGTACGGCGGCCACCGGCGCCACCGGTACCGAATCCGCCCCGGCCGCCTCGCCCACCGCCCCCCGTGCCTCGGCCGCCCCGCAGAACGCGCGGCCCTCGACGCCGCCGGCCGCGAGCGGTGGTCGCGCGACTTCCGTGCAGCGAGCGACGAGCGGGAGCGCGGGCGCGGCCGACGCCGTACCGGAAGCGCTCCGGCCGGGCGGAAGCGGAACCGTACCGGCCGCCGCGCCGCTGCCGCCGGGCGAGCCCCGCGGCGAGGCCGCGTCCGGCACCGCCACGACGGCGGCGGTCACGTCCGCTTCCGCACCGGCCCCCGTGCAGCGTGCCGCGACGACCCCGGACGCCCCTCGCCCCGGCCTCGGCGCCCCGCTGTCGCCCGCGGCCGGGAGCGGTGTCCGTGAGGTGTCCGTACAGCGGCGGGCGACGGGGGGCCCGCAGCCCTCCTCCGCTGCCGTGCCGGACGCCCGGACCCCGCCGGGTCCGCGCGAGCGGGGCCCCGCCCCGTCGTCCGGCGGCCCGGCCACAGCGGCCCGGCCCACTCCGGCGCCGGCTTCCGCTTCCGCCTCCGTACAGCGCGCCGGTACGACCACCACCACCACCCGCGCACCGCGTCTAGGCCTCGGCGCCCCCGTCGCGGGCCCCGTCGCGAGCGGTGCGGCTGCCGCGAGGACCACCGGCCGCCAGGCGACCGTGCCGTCCGTGCAGCGGCAACCGGCGGCGTCGAGCGGTCCGTCGGCTGGTTCGTCGAGCGGTTCGGCGGGCGGTTCGGCGGGCGGTCCGGCGGCTGGTTCGGCGGGCGGTTCGTCGAGCGGCATGCCGGCCACCTCTTCCCGGTCGGTGCCGGGAGCGCCCCACCCGGTACAGCGGGCTTCGGCACCGGGCCTGCCCACGACGACGGCCGAGGGACCCCGACCGCCTCAGCCGGTCCTGTCGGTCCCGTCGCTCCCGGCGGTCCCCGTCGGCCCCGCGACGCCGCCACCCGCGTCCCCTCCCGGCCCCGCCCCGGCGGCCACTTCGGCGGCGGCCGCACCGTCTTCCCCGTGGCCCCCCTTCGTCCAGCGCACCGCCGCACCTGCCCCGCCCGGCCCCGGAAGCAGCCGGCCGGCCGTGCAGCGTCAGGCGCAGTCGCCGTTCCCCATGACCACCGCCCCGGCCCCCCTGCCCCTCTTCGTGCCGCGGGCCGCGACTCCGCACGCGGCCCCGCCCGCCGCGCTGCCGGTCAAGCCGGCCGCCGGCACCTCCGCGCCCGCTCAGCCGGTCCCCCTGCGCCCGACCACCCCGATCTCCGCCACCACCCCCCTCCCCGTCGCCCCCCTCGGCCGCGTCACCGTCCAGCGCGAGGCCCTGACCACCACGTCGCCCGGCGGCCACCACCCCACGGGCTCCCTGAAGAAGGCGCCGCCGGCCCACACCTCCCGCCCGGCGGCCCCCCTGACCCGGACGTCCAGGCAGCCCCCGCCCCCCGACGATCCGCCGCCGCCCGGGTACTCCGCCTCCGCCTCGGCCGCCGACGATCCGCCGCCCGGCTACGCGGCGGTCGAGGGCGGCGGATTCGATCCGCGCGCCCTCACCGAGTTCCAGGTGGACGCCCTCGTGCACCGGATCATCGACCGCATCACCCGGCACGTCCGCACCGAACTCCGCCGCGACCGCGAACGCGTGGGCAAGCTCCGCGACTTCCGGCCCTGACCGCCCTTGACCACGACGACCGCGCAGCACCCCACAGAAAGGCCTCCCGATGGATCGCCAGGACCCGGGAACCACAGTCTGGTTCAGCCTCTCCATCGACGGTGAGGACCTCGGTTACTTCAACGGGTGCGAGGGGCTGTCGTCGCAGGTGGAGATCGAGCAGCGGCAGGAGGGCGGGAACAACGGGTTCGTGTGGCAGCTGCCGACCCGGGTCACCTTCTCCCACATCCGGCTGACCCGCCCGCTCACCCCGGACACCTCGAAGGTCGCCAAGTGGATCTCGTCCGTGCAGACCGGGATCGAGCGGCCCACCGGGCAGATCACGGCGCTGCGCGCGGACGGCTCGGAGGTGGCCCGGTGGGGGCTGCTCGACGTGCTGCCGGTGAGCTGGCAGGGGCCCTCCCTGGACGCGGGCAGCCCGTCCGTGGCCACGGAGGTCCTGGAGATCGCCCACCACGGATTCACGGACTGAGAGGCAGACCAGATCATGGCCAGGAGCAGCCGGGGCGCCGGCAAGAGCCTCGTGCGGGCCACCCTCGCGATTCACGAGCCGCCCGTGGGCACCAGCACCAGCCCGGGCGGCATCATCAAGACGTTCGGGTTCGAGTTCAACCCGGCGCAGCTGTCGATCGCCCGCCGGGCGGACTGGAAGTCGTCGGCGGCGCCGATCGAACGGGACGGCGCGCTGCCGGAGTTCCTCGGCACCCACCCGCGTGAGATGAGCGTGGAGATCTTCCTGGACCGGTCCGACGACCCGGACAGCAACGACGTGATGAAGAAGGTGGAGTCGCTGCTGGCCTGCTGCGAGGTCACCAGCAAGAGCATCGCGGCCAAGCAGCCGTCGCCGCCGTGGGTGGTCTTCCAGTGGGGTTCGTTCTCGACGGCGAACTTCACGGCGTACGTCGCCTCCGCCGACGTCTCCTACTCGCTCTTCGGGACGAGCGGGATGCCGATCCGGGCCAGCTGCCGGCTCCAGCTGCACGAGATCCCGAGCAAGACCGCGGGGCAGAACCCGACGTCCGGCGCGCTCACCGCGCAGCGCGTGCACCGGGTCGTCGCCGGGGACTCGCTGCAGTCGCTGGCCTGGCGGGAGTACGGCAACGCGGCCGCCTGGCGGGCGATCGCGGACGCCAACGACATCGACGACCCGGGGTGGCTGCCCACGGGGACGGAACTGGTGCTGCCGGCCGCCGAGGAGGTGCGGTCCTGATGGTGAAGCATGCCTTCTCGAACGTCATCAAGGTCGTCATCGGCGGCAAGGAGCTGACCGCGACCTCGGAGTACGGGCGGTATCTCGTCGACGCCCACGTGGACCAGGGCGTCGGGGTGCCTGCCGCCTTCCAGCTGACCTTCCGCGACCCGGGCCGCAAACTGCTGGGCAAGCTGGGCGTGCAGTTCGGCACCCCGGTGGTGATCACGCCGGTCTCCGACGGGCAGGGCACCGGCGACCCGCTGCTCACCGGCGAGGTCACCGCGATGGAGGCCGAGTACGACGGCACCGGAAGCTACGCGGTGGTCCGGGGCTACGACTACGGGTTCCGGCTGATGCGGCAGCGCCGCGTCGTCGCCTACCGCAACCAGACCGCCTCCGACATCGCCCGCAAGCTGGCCGCTCAGGACGGCGTGCCGATCGGGCGGATCCAGGCCACCAAGACCGTCTACGAGTTCATCAGCCAGTCGAACGTCACCGACTGGGACTTCCTGGCCCGGCTCGCCGACGAGAACGAGATGGTCATGTCGGTGGACGCCGACGGCAAGTTCCAGTTCGTGAAGCAGAAGAGCGCCTCCGGGGCGCCCTCGCCGCAGACCGACGGCGACAAGAGCCCGTTCGTGCTGGAGGCCCGGCACGACATCCTGCGGCTGCGCACCGCGGTCACCGCCTCCGACCAGGTCAACAAGGTCGAGTCGCGCGGCTGGGACGTACGGACGAAGAAGACGCTCACGGCGACCGCGACCCCCGCCTCCAACACCGGCTACAGCATCGGCACCACCCCGGCCGCGGCGGCGGGTGAGTTCAAGACGTCGAAGCTGGTCGAGACGCGCACGCCGTACGACAAGCAGACCGAGGTGAAGTACGCGGCCGACGCCCTCTCCGACGACGTCACGTCGACGTTCGCCGAGGTCGAGGTGGTCGTGCGGGGCAACCCGAAGCTGCGGCCGGGGGTACCGGTGGCGCTCGCGGACGTCGGGGACCCCTTCGAGGGGAAGTACACCGTCACCTCCGTACGGCACGTCTTCGGCGACGCCAAGCACTACGAGACCTGGATCACCGTCAGCGGCCGTCAGTGGCGCTCGCTCTACGGCGTCGCCTCCGGCGGCGGCGGGGACGCCGGCGGCGACCGGCAGCTCAGCGTGGCCCAGGCCCTCGTCACCGACGTGCAGGACCCGCTGCAGCAGGGGCGGGTGAAGCTCAAGTTCCCGTGGCTGGACGACACCTACGTCAGCGACTGGACCCGGACCATGCAGTGGGGCGGGGTGCGCGGCGGCGGGGTCTTCCCGATGGACGTCGGCGACGAGGTGCTGGTCGCCTTCGACCGGGGTGCCCTGGACCACGCGTACGTCATCGGCGGCCTCTACAACGGCAAGGACAAGCCGACCCGGGTCAAGGACGTGCCGCTGCACGACGGCATGCGCGGCCGGGCCACCCGGCACACCGTCTCCGACCGGGTCGGCAACCGCATGGACCTGCTCGATCAACGGGGCCGCAAGCAGGGCGTCCGGCTGGCCAGCGGCGACGACAAGCTCACCGTCTTCCTGGACCGGCAGAAGACCGAGATCACCGTGGACAGCAAGGGCAGCGTCTCCATCAAGGGCAGCAGGTCGGTGTCGGTCGAGGCGGGCGCGAACCTGTCCCTGAAGGCGGGTGGCGCGCTCAGCATCAGGAGCGGGGGCCCGCTGTCCCTGCAGAGTGCGGAACTCGTCGACATCAAGGCGCCCGCGGGCGCGGTCTCCGTGAACGCCGCCGCGGTGAACCTGATGGCGAACGCGGCCCTGTCGCTGCGCGGCAACGCCGCCGTCGCGATCAGCTCCCTGGCCACGGTGGCGATCCAGGCCCCCGAGGTGCCGGTGCTGGGCAACCTGATGATGGGCGGACTGACGGTGATGGTGATCCCGGCATGAGCGGGCACGGCGATCCCGGCACGAGCGGCCGGCAGGACTTCCCGGAAGGGCGGGTGCGGAGCTGATGGCAGAGCAGTTCGTCGGCTCCGGCTGGTCGTTCCCGTTGCGGATCGGGCCCACCGGCGGCATCGCCCTGGTCAGCGGCGAGAAGGAGGTGGAGGAGGCCATCCGGCTCATCCTCTCCACGGCTCCGGGCGAGCGCCCGATGCGGCCGGAGTTCGGCTGTGCCATCCACGACCTCGTCTTCGCCCCCGTCAACGAGCAGACCGCGGGGCGTATCCAGCACGAGGTGCACGCCAGCCTCGACCGCTGGGAGCCGCGCATCGAGGTCGAGGACGTCGAGGTCACCACCGGCGCCGACCCGAGCGTGCTGATGATCGACGTCCGCTACTCGATCCGCGGCACCAACAACCCGCGCAGCCTGGTCTTCCCCTTCTACGTCATCCCCTCCCACGACGAGCCGGACCTGCCTCCGGCCGCCCCGGGCTCCTCCGAAAGCGACCGCTGATCCCGATGGCCCTGCCCTCCCCGAACCTCGACGACCGCCGCTTCCAGCAGTTCGTCGACGACGCCAAGCGCTATATCCAGCAGCGCGCCCCGGAGTGGACCGACCACAACGTCTCCGACCCCGGCATCACGCTGGTGGAGACGGTCGCGCACATGGCCGACCAGATCGTGTACCGCCTCAACCGGGTCCCGGAGAAGAACCACCTCGCCTTCCTGGACCTGGTCGGCATCACGCTGTTCCCGCCCTCGGCCGCCCGCACGGAGGTGACATTCTGGCTGTCGGCGGCGCAGGAGGAGGCGGTTCCGGTGCCGGTCGGCACCGAGGTGGCGACCCGGCGCACCGAGACGCAGGAGGCGGTGGTCTTCGCGACCGAACGCGAACTGACCATCGTGCCGAGTGAGTTGCGGCACCTGCTGCGCCAGCAGGAGGGCTCGGCGGTCGTCGACCTCACCCACGAACTCGCCGAGGGCAAGGACCTGTTGTGCTTCAACGAGTCCCCGAACCCCGGTGACTGCATGCTCCTCGGCCTGTCCGCCGCCGTCCCGCACTGCGCGGTCGCCCTGGACCTGGACAGCAGGGTCGACGGCGTCGGCGTGGACCCGCGGCAGCCCCCGCTGGTGTGGGAGGCGTGGACGGAGGACGGCTGGCGGGAGTGCGAGGTGGACCGGGACGGCACCGGCGGCCTGAACCGGCCCGGCGAGGTCGTCCTGCACGTCCCCGGCGGCCACGTCCTGTCCCGCAACGGCGGCCTGGAGGCGAGCTGGCTGCGCTGCCGGGTCACCGAACCCCACGCCGACCAGCCGTTCTACACCACCTCCCCGACGGTCCGGTTCGTCGAGGCCTGCACGGTGGGCGGCACCACGGCCGCCGTGCACGCGGAGACCGTCGAGGACGAGGCGCTCGGCGAGTCGACGGGCCTGCCCGGCCAGCGCCTCCGGCTCGCCCACGCCCCCGTCGTCGGGGACAGCCCGCCGCTCCTCCTGCAGACCGCCGAGCACGACGGCGAGGGCGGCTGGGTGGACTGGCACGTCGTCCCGCACTTCGCGGCCTCCGGTCCGTACGACCGGCACCTCACCCTCGACGCGACGACCGGCGAGATCGCCTTCGGCCCCGCGGTCCGCGAAGCGGACGGCTCGCTGCGCCAGTACGGCGCGGTGGCCCCGAAGGGCGCGGTCGTCCGGGCCCACCGCTACCGCACCGGCGGCGGCCGGGACGGCAACGTGGCGCGCGGCGCCGTGCAGATCCTGCGCTCCTCCATCCCGTACGTCGCGGAGGTCGTCAACCGGGAGGCCGCGCGCGGCGGCGTGGACGGCGAGACGGTCGCCGAGGCGAAGGTCCGCGCGCCGATCACGCTGCGCGCCCAGGAACGGGCGGTGACCCTGCGCGACTACGAGGAGCTGGCCCGCCGCGCCGCGCCCGAGACGGCCCGGATCACCTGCCTCGAGGGCGAGGAGAGCGAGCACGGCTCGTACGCGGTACGGGTCCTGGTGGTACCCCAGGCGGTCTCCGACCCGGGCGGCCGGCTCCGCTTCGAGCAGCTCGTCCCCGGCGACGCCCTGCTGGACCGCATCACCCGCTACCTGGACGAACGCCGGCTGATCGGCACCCGGCTCGCGGTCGGTCCGCCCTTCTACCAGGGCGTCACGGTCGTCGCCACCGTGCACGCCTTCCGCGGCGTGGACGTCGACCGGGTCCGCCGCCAGGCCCACGACGCCCTCTACCGCCACCTGGACCCGCTGACCGGTGGCGCGGACGGCAAGGGCTGGCCGTTCGGGCGCCCGGTGCAGTCCGGTGAGATTTTCGCGGTGCTGCAGCGCGTCCCCGGCATCGAACTCGTCGACGAGGTCGTCCTGCACCCCGCCGACCCGCTCACCGGCAAGCGCGGCGACCCGACCGACCGCATCGACCTGGACGCCCCGTCCCTGGTCTTCTCCTACGACCACCGGGTGAGGGTGATCGGCGAATGACCGGCAACAACCCGGCCGGAGGCGTCCGTTGAGAGGATCCATCGACGGCCTCGGCTCCTCCGTCCCGATCGTCGCGATGCTTCCCGCGGTCTTCGCCGACGACGACCTGGCGCTGCGCTTCGTCGCCGGCCTGGACGACGTGATCGCCCCGATCCCGAACGTCCTGGACTGCCTGCCCAGCTACTTCGACCCGGCGCTGGCCCCGCTGGACTTCGCGGAGTGGCTCGGCACCTGGGTCGGTGCCGAGACCGACGGCACGGAATCGGAGCCCCTGCTCCGCGCGGCCGTGGCCGCGGCCGCCTACCTGCACCGCATCCGCGGCACCCGCTGGGGCCTGTCCGAGACGGTCCGGCTGGCCTTCGGGGTGGCACCGGAGATCACGGAGAGCGGCGGCGCCGACTGGAGCGCCCGCCCGCTGGGCGCCTTCCCCGGCGCTCCCCGCCCCGGTCTCCACGTCCACCTCACGCTTCCGTCCCCCACCCCGGCCGACGAGGTCCGCCTGGAGCACCTCGTGGCCGCCGCCCGCCCCGCGCACATGCCCTACACGGTCCAGGTGACCGCATCTTCTTCGTCCGCCGAAAGGACCCCGCAGCGATGACGACCAACCGGAACTGCACGGAGTGCGGCACGGTCGCGCAACCGGGCCAGTCCTTCTGCGACGCGTGCGGTGCCGTCCTGACCTGGGCGGGCACCAACGACGAACCGTCACAGCAGCAGCCGGCCGAACCCGGTGCCGCCGTGCCCGGCTGGGCCGCCGTCACCAGCGGAGACGGCGGCACCGGCCTCCCCCAGCGAGACACGCAGGCAACGACAGCAACAGCGACGGCCAAGCCCCCCAGCCACGACACCCCACCCACGACAGCGCCCCGTCAGCCCCACGCCGACCTGTCCACCCCGCCGACGACAGCGCCCCGTGAGCCGCGCGCCGACCAGTCGTCCTCGCCGACGACAGCGCCTCGTCAGCCCCACGGCGACGTGTCCACCCCGCCGACGACAGCGCCCCGTGAGGGGCGCGGGGAACTGCGCGACCAGCCCCCACCCACCGTCACGTCGCCCACGGCCGAAACCACCCCTCTTCCCACCCCCCGCACGCCCGCGGACGACGACCACGACCGAGCCCGCCGCCTCCTCATCCCGGTGAGCGAGCCCACCCCCACCCCGGCCCCCCAACCCATCGCCCCGGTCCTCCCCGGCCGCCCCACCCCCCAACGCCCCGCCGCCGTCCGGGCCCCCGGCGAGGACCTCGGCGCCCACGGCGGCACCCCCTGCCCCTGGTGCGCCACCCCCAACCGCCACGACCGCCACTTCTGCACCCGCTGCGCCATGCCCATGGCCGGCCACCCCGACACCGGCCCCGCGGCCCGCCGCCCCTGGTGGCGCCGCATCTTCGACTTCCGCCGCAGAGAGACCCCGTGGGCGGGCGACCGCCCCCGCCTCCGCCGCACCTTCGACCGCGTCGTCACCTGGATCGTCGCCGCCGTCGTCCTCACCGGCGTCACGGTCCTGGCGGTCAACACGCCGAAGGCGGTCAGCGCCACCCGCGACCACTTCGCCAAGCGCGCCCCCGTCTCCCCGGACAGCTACCGCGCCTCCCGCGCGTACGCCGGCCACAAGCCGGAACTGCTCTTCGACAAGCTCAACAACACGTGGTGGGGCCCGGGCATCGCCGGAGCCGGCGAGGGCGAGTGGGTCGAGGCGCACTTCGACGAACCGACCCGGCTCCTGAACGTCGTCATCACCTCCGGCGAGTCGACCCACAACGAGCAGCTGAACAAGTCGGCCCTGCCGCACCGGCTGACGGCGACCATCAAGACCGCCGACGGCAAGACCGTGACCCGCGAACTGACCCTCGACCAGGCGGCCGGCGGCCAGACCCGCGACCTGCGGGCCGCGGACGTCGTCTCCGTCCGGTTCACGATCGACTCGTCGTACCAGACGTCGGCCCGCACCCAGGTGGCCATCGCCGAGATCGAGTTCTTCGGCCCGTCGAGCGCGAACTCCTAGCCGTCCCGGTACGCCGGCGGCGATCGGTCAGCTCCGCATCAGGGACCGGTACACGGCCGTGGACCTGGGGTTGCCGCGGCACTGCCACACGCCGTGCGGGCAGTAGTCGGTGATCGTCTGGTACAGCGGGCGGTTGCTCGCGAACCAGTCCAGCATGCCGCGCAGGTACGCCGGATCGTCGCCGTTCTCGTACAGCCCCCACTCGGGGTACGAGACCGGTTTGCCGTGGGCCCGGGCGAAGTCGGCCTGGGCCCGCAGCCCGTACGGCTCGGCGACCTGTTCCCGGAAGGACATCCCCCGCGGGGCGTCGTACGCGTCCATCCCCAGCACGTCCACGTACGCGTCCCCCGGGTAGCACGTGGTCCAGGGGACGGCGTCCCGCCCCCGGTTGGGCGCGAAGTCGAACCGGAACCGGGCGCCGGGCACCGACCGCATGGCCGTCACGATCCGCCGCCAGTACGCCCGCCAGGCGGCGGGGTCGGGGCCGCAGCGATGGGTGTAGGTGTCCCCGTTCATCTCCCAGCCGAGCACGACGACGGTGTCCGGCGCGCCGACCGCGACCAGCCGCCGGGCCAGGACACGGAAGTGGACGTCGTACGAGCCGCTCGCCCCGAGCCGCAGCCGGCGGCGCACCTCGGCGTCGGGGACGTGCGCCTCGTTGTGATCCAGCATCGGCACGTTGAGGACGAGGAGCCGGTCGGGTGCGGCCTGCCGCCAACGGGCCCACAGCCGCACGAAGTCCGGGGCGCCCTCGATGTTCCGCCACACGTCACCGGGCAGGTAGGTGTGCCCGACCCGGGGCCGGTCCCGCAGCCAGCCCCCGAGCGCCGCCACCCGGCGTACCCCGTCCGCGCCGTACCCGACGTACGCCCCGAAGCGGCCGGGTGCGGCGGGCCGCGGGATCTCCGGCCGGGACCCGGGCAGCAGCAGGAGGGCGACCAGGACGGCGACCCACAGGAACCTCAGACGTGCCATGGGAGGCAGTCTTGCCGCTTCCCGCACGGAGGTCACGGTATGTGGTCATACCGTGACCCTGTGCGCTGCCGGCGTGCTACGGCCGTGCCACCGGCGTCCGCGGCGGCGGGTACCGCCGTGCCGTCAGGTTCCACAACGTCGCCGGATCCCACACCGACGCCGGAAGCCACTGCCTCAGCGGGGGTACCTGACGTGTCGGGGTTGCCCGGGGCGCCGGGTTCCGGTGCGGCTTGGGGGACTTGTGCGACGGCTTCCGTGACGCCGACGGTGCCGGACCCGCGACCGCGGTGGCGGCGGCGGACGCCCTGGCGGAGGCGGACGCCGTGGCCGTGGCGCCCGGGGCCGGGCGGGGGTCGGCCGGGGCCGGCTTCGCGGGCACGCTCACGCCGTGGTGCCGCAGCCACGCGAGCGGCGGGACCTCGGAGCCCAGGTGCCGGGTGGTGCGGACCTCGAAGTGGAGGTGGGGGCCGTCCGCGTTGCCGGTGGAGCCGGCCGCGCCGATCCGCTGGCCCGTCGAGACGTGCTGGCCGCGGCGGACGTTGATGACGGACAGGTGGGCGTACTGGGTGTAGTAGCCGTCGGGATGGTGTAACACGACCTGGTTGCCGAAGGCGTCGCCGCAGGTCGCGGCCACGACGCTGCCGGGTCCGACGGCGTACACGGGGGTACCCTCGTCGACCGCGAAGTCCTGCCCGGTGTGCCGGTGCTGCCAGAGGCGGCCCCTGGCCGCGTAGCGGGCGGAGAGCCGGTAATGGACGGTGGGCGCCGTCCAGCGGGCGGTGCGACCGGCGTGAACGGTACGGTGGCCGCCGCCGTCGGCGCGCCCCACGCCGTCCTTGTGCGCAGCGGGCGGTGGGGTGCTGCGCCGGCCGAAGGCGCACGGGGACGGGCGCTGGTCGGCCTTGGCGGGCGTGGTGAGGAACGCGCCGGTCAGGAGGAGCACCACCGCGGCGGTGAGCAGCCGTAGATCATCCGTTCGCATCTTCGGATCCTCTGACGGCGGGCTCGCCGGGCGGTGGCCCCACGCGCCCGGCGCCCCGACTTTCGCCTGTTCGGATGATCGGCCCGGCTCAGATTTCGGTGTGGTGGTTCACCACCGCGCTCGCGAGCCGCGAGAGCCGGGCGCGCTGGGCGTCGGTGAGGTGGGCCGCGAGCTCCCGGATCTGCCGGTCGGCGAGCGCCGCGCACTGCCGGGCCAGCTCCTGCCCCTGCGGGGTGATCGACACCAGGAAGCTGCGCCGGTCGTGCGGTGCGGGGGTGCGGCGGACCAGGTCCCGGCGCTCCGCGCGGTCGACGAGGCCGGTCATGCTGGACTTGTCCAGGCCCAGGTGGTGGGCGAGTTCCTGCATGCCGGGCGTGCGGTCGCGGAGCACGCCGAGCAGCCGCAGCTGGATGACCGAGAGTCCGTGTTCCGCCGCGACCTTCCCGAGCGCGCCCTGCACCAGGAACGACAGCTGGGCGAGTCCGTCCACGAGTCCGAGGTCCTCGACGCCGTCGATGTCCTCGACGTCGTCATCGTCCGGTGCTTCGGCGATGTGCTTGTTCTGCATGGCCCCATCCTAATCAGGTTAGTACGCGCCACCAACTACTTGACTTGGTACGTGATGCCAACTAATTTGATTGGTGTCACGAACTAACTGGTGTCGCGAACCGAGGAGCAGACATGCATGCCGCCGTGGTCCGTTCGTTCGAACTCCCGCCTCGCTTCGAGGAGTTCCCCGCCCCCGAGCCCGCGGAGGGCAGGCTGCCGGTGGAGATGGTCGCCGCCGCTCTGCACCCCCGGGTCCGTTCCGGTGCCAACGGCACCCACTACACCAGCGACGGCCGCCTCCCCCTGATCCCCGGCGTCGACGGCGTGGGCCGGCTGCCCGACGGGCAGGTCGTGTACTTCGTGGCCGACGACGGGGACCCGGGCACCATGGCCGAGCGGACCGTCCTCGACCCGCGCCGGGCGGTCCCGCTGCCCGCCGGCGCCGACCCGGTGACCGTCGCCGCGGCCATGAACCCCGCCATGTCGTCCTGGGTGGCGCTGCGCCGCCGGATCACCTTCAAGCCCGGCCAGGGCGTGCTGGTCCTGGGCGCCACCGGCAACGCGGGCCGGATGGCCGTACAGATCGCCCGGCACCTCGGCGCCGGCCGGATCGTGGCCGCCGGCCGCGACCCCGAGCGCCTGGAACTGCTCGGCGGGCTCGGCGCCACCGACGTGGTCTCCCTGGCCGGCGACCCGGACCGGGCCGACGCCCGGCTCGGCGAGGCCGCCGCGGACGTCGACGTCGTCCTCGACTACACCTGGGGCACGCCCACCGAGCGCGCCCTCCCCGCCGTCCTCACCCGTCGCACCGACCGCAGCGCCCCGCTGGACTGGATCCAGATCGGCGCCACTGCCGGCCCCGGGATCACCCTCCCGTCCGCCGCGCTGCGGATGGCGAACCTGCGGCTCATGGGCAGCGGCCAGGGCTCGGTCACCGCCCGCGGCATCGTCGCCGAACTGCCGTCCCTGATGGCCGAACTGACCCGGGGCACCCTCACCGCCGACGCCCTGCCGGTGCCGCTGGCCGGCGTCGAGGAGGCCTGGACCGCCCCCGTCGAGCCCGGCCGGCGCCTGGTGTTCACCACCTCGCGCGGCTGAGCGCCCGGGTGACGGTCCCGGAACTGAACGCACGCCCGCCGTCCACCCGTACCTCCGGGCACAGCACGCGTCCGCAGAACGGAGTCCCCCCCCGTGAACGCATCCGCAGCCATCGGCGTGACCGGCCTGGGAGTGATGGGCCGCAACCTGGCCCGGAACTTCGCCCGGCACGGCTACCCGGTCGCCGTCCACAACCGCACCCCGGCCCGCACCCGCGCGCTGCTCCAGGAGTACGGCGGCGAGGGCGACTTCGTCGGCGCCGAGACCGCGGCCGAGTTCGTCGCCGCCCTGGAACGGCCCCGGCGCCTCATGATCATGGTCCAGGCGGGCGCCGCCACCGACGCCGTCATCGACGAGTTCGTGCCGCTCCTCGAACCCGGTGACATCGTCATCGACGGCGGCAACGCCCACTTCGCCGACACCCGCCGCCGCGAGGCCGCACTGCGCGAGAAGGGTCTGCACTTCGTCGGCGTCGGCGTCTCCGGCGGTGAGGAGGGCGCGCTGCACGGCCCGTCGATCATGCCCGGCGGGTCCGCGGAGTCGTACGCCGTGCTCGGGCCGATGTTCGAGGACATCAGCGCCAAGGTGGGCGGCGAGCCGTGTGCCACGCACGTCGGCGCGGACGGCGCCGGGCACTTCGTGAAGATGGTCCACAACGGCATCGAGTACGCCGACATGCAGCTCATCGCCGAGGCCTACGACCTGCTGCGCCAGGTCGGCGGGTACGCGCCGGCCGAGATCGCCGGCATCTTCCGGGAGTGGAACGGCGGCCGCCTCGGCTCCTACCTCATCGAGATCACCGCCGACGTCCTCGGCCACGTCGACGCCGCCACCGGCGCGCCCTTCGTCGACGTCGTCGCCGACGCCGCCGGGCAGAAGGGCACCGGGCGCTGGACCGTGCAGACCGCGCTGGACCTGGCCTCCCCGGTCACCGCGATCGCCCAGGCGACGTTCGCCCGCGCGGCGTCCGGCCGCGGTGCGCTGCGCGCCGCCTACGCCGGACTCCCCGGCGGCACGACCCCACCCCTCAGCGCCACCGAGGCCGACCGCTTCGCCTCCCGCGTCGAACACGCCCTGTACGCCTCGAAGGTCATCGCCTACGACCAGGGCTGGACGATGATCCAGGACGCGGCCGCCGAGTACGGCTGGAAGATCGACCTCGGCGCGGTGGCCCGGATCTGGCGGGGCGGCTGCATCATCCGCGCGTCCTTCCTGGACCGGATCCGCGCGGCCTACCGGGCCGACCCGGACCTCGTCAGCCTGCTGGCCGAGGGGGAGTTCGCGAAGGAGATCGCCGACGCGCAGGTGCCGTGGCGGGAGACGGTCGCGTCCGCGGCCCGCCGGGGCATTCCCGTCCCGGCGTTCTCCGCGGCCCTGTCCCACTACGACACGCTCCGCGCCGACCGGCTCCCCGCGGCCCTCCTCCAGGGCCAGCGCGACTACTTCGGCGCGCACACCTACGGCCGCGTCGACAGGGAGGGCGCCTTCCACACCCACTGGGCGGCCGAGGGCCGCCCGGAAACCCAGGGCTGAACAGCGCCCCGCCAGGGGCGTGGGGAACTGCGCGATCAGCCACGACGATACCGTCGGACCGCTGACGGCGTTTCGCGGCACTCTCGGTCGTGCCACCGTCCGGTGGGTGTCGGAGCGTGGCCCGCCGCGGGTCCGCCGTGGCTTGTCGCGCAGTTCCTCCCCCAGCCTTCGGCCGGGGGCACCCCCAGCGCCCCTCGGGGGCGTTGCAGACGGGGTGTCGGTGCGGAGGTTCCGTCGGCCGGGCCGACCGCAGGTCAGACGCGGACGCCGAACATGAACGGGCCCCCGATGGTGGACATCGACTCGTAGCGGACGACCGTGCCGGTGCGCGGGGCGTGCAGGATCTGGCCGTTGCCCGCGTACAGGCCCACGTGGTGCAGGTCGTTGAAGAAGAAGACCAGGTCGCCGACCTGGAGGCCGGACGTCGAGTAGATCCTGGTGCCGATCGCCGACTGGGACTCGGACGTGCGGGGGATGGAGACCCCGGCCTGCGCGTACGCCCAGGAGGTCAGGCCCGAGCAGTCGAAGGAGGACGGGCCGGTGGCGCCGTAGACGTACGGGGTGCCGAGCCTGGTCTTGGCGGCCGCGAAGGCGGCGGCGGCCCTGCCGGTGGCGGAGGTGTCGTTGCCGAGGTCGACGCGCTCACTGGAGGAACGGCTGGCCCGGTCCTGCTCGGCGGCGAGGGCGGCCTTCTCGGCGGCGGTGAGGCTGTTGAGCAGCTTCTGCGCCTCGGCGAGCTTGGCCTGGACCTCCTTCTTCTTCCTGCCGAGTTCGGTGCGGGTGGCGGCCAGGTCCCGGAGCTTGCCGGTGGCCTCCGCCCGCTCCTGCGCCAGTTCGCGCTGCTTGGCCTGGATCTTCTTCAGCGTCTCGACCTGCTGGCTGCTCAGCTGGTCGAGGGTGGACGCCTTGTCCAGGTAGCTGTCCGGGTCGGAGGAGAGGAACAGCTGGAGGGACGGGTCGAGGCCGCCGCTGCGGTACTGGGCGGTGGCCATGGAGCCGATGCCGTCGCGGAGTTCGTTCAGGTCCTTTTGCCCGCGGGCGACCGAGTCCTGGAGCGCGGATATCTGCTTCTGCAGCTTCTCCTGCTTCTCCTTGGCCCCGTTGAACTTCTCGGTGGCCTGCTCGGCCTCCTCGTACAGCTTGTCGACCCGGGACTTGACCTCGTTCTTGCTCGGCTTCTCGCTGGGCGCGGCGTTGGCCGCCTGTGCGCTCAGGGCCACGGCGGCAGCGGCGGCGGAGGTGAGCACGGTGACACGGGCACGGCCCGGCTGCTTGGCACGACGGTGGGACGCCACGGAGGCGAGCTCCTTCCGAGCAGAGGTTCGGGCAACAGACCCTAATGACTCTCTTATGGTCAGTTCAAATCTTCGCATGAAAATTCTTGGCCGGAACCGATCGGGGGTGACCAGCCCCTGACGCCTTGCCGAACGAAAGGGTCTGCTGGTTGTAAAGAACCTTGACAGTGGATTGGTCTAGTCCAACTATGGGCGTCCATGAGACGCACTCGTGCCCTGCACGCCCTGCCCGCAACCGCCTTGTCCGCCGCGCTCGTTGCCCTCGGGGCAGGCGCCGCGCACGCCGAGCCGCACGCCGCCTCGCACCACGTGAAGCCCATGCCCGCGCACGTCGCGGCGCCCTACTTCGAGGCCTGGACCGGCGACAGCCCCGCCGCGCTCGCCGCCGAGTCCGGCAACAAGTACCTCACCCTGGCCTTCCTCCAGACGCCCGCCGCGGGCTCCTGCACCGCCGACTGGAACGGCGACGCCACGCAGCCGATCGCCCCGGCCACCTTCGGCGCCGACATCGCCGCCCTCCAGGCCCGCGGGGGCAACGCCATCCCCTCCTTCGGCGGCTACGGCGCCGACACCACCGGCACCGAACTCGCCGACAGCTGCACCGACGTGGACGCCGTCGCCGGCGTCTACGAGAAGCTCGTCACGACGTACGGCATCAGCCGCATCGACCTCGACATCGAGGCGGACTCGCTCGCCAACACGGCCGGAATCGACCGCCGCAACAAGGCGATCGCCAAGGCCGAGCACTGGGCCGAACGCACCGGCCGCCCGCTCCAGTTCTCCTACACCCTGCCGACGACCACCAAGGGCCTCGCGGACAGCGGCCTGGCCGTCCTGCGGAACGCCGTCGCCAACCACGCGCGCGTGGACGTCGTCAACATCATGACCTTCGACTACTACGACGGCGCCGCCCACGACATGGCCGCCGACACGAAGATCGCCGCGGACGGCCTGCACGCCCAGCTCCACGCCCTGTTCCCGCACAAGAGCGCCAAGGACCTGTGGGGGATGACCGGCGTCACCGAGATGCCCGGCATCGACGACTTCGGCCCCGCGGAGACCTTCACCACCCAGAACGCCGCGACCGTCGAAGGCTGGGCCGCCGCCCGGGGCATCGACACCCTCTCCTTCTGGGCCCTGCAGCGCGACAACGGCAACTGCGTGGGTACCGGCGGCGCCAACGCCTGCTCAGGCATAGCCCAGGACCCCTGGTACTTCAGCCACACCTTCGCCGGGTTCGGCGGCCCGCGCCGGTAGGCGTCTCGCCGGACGCACACCGGACACCGCCCCGCGCCCCCGAGGGGCGCGGGTGTGCGGGGTGTGGGGGGCGTGGGCCGGAGTCTTTGCCGGAACATGGCGAAGATCAGGTTTTCGGACAACGATCCGGCCACCGGCACCGGTTATCGTCCGCACAGCCACCTCACATCCTGATCATCCTTTTCCCCGGAGCTTCATGCGCCTCAAGCAGGTCTCGCTCTCGGCGGCGATATCCGTCGTCGCCGGGCTGACCACCGCCGCGGTCGGCCTCACCGGCCCCGCCGCCCTGGCCGACAGCACGGCAGCGCTGCCGCTGTCGCACTACGCGCACATGGTGGCCGACCCGGCCCACCAGCACCTCTTCTTCAGCCAGGGCGCCGGTTCGGCGGGCATCCTGGTGACCGACCTGTCCGGCACCCCGGTCACCACCATCACGGACGAGCAGGGCGCCACGGGCCTCGCGCTCTCCGCCGACGGCTCGACCCTCTACGCGGCCCTCGCCGACGGGGACGCGGTCGCCGCCGTCGACACCGCGACGCTCACCGAGTCCACCCGCTACCCGACCGGCACCGGCAGCGCGCCCGTCTCCGTGGCGGTGGCGGGCGGCACGCTCTGGTACGGCTACCGAACGGCCGACGGCAAGGGCGCGATCGGCTCCGTCGACGCGTCCGGCACGGTGTCGACGCCCTCGCTCTCCCACTGGTCGGTCCCGCCGCTGCTGGCGGCCGGCGGCGGCGTGCTCGCGGCGGAGGAGCCGCTGAACAGCCTCAGCCACGTGGCGACCTTCGACGTCTCCTCGGGCACGGCCACGGCCGAGGCCGACACGGACGTCTTCGGCGGCACCGCGACCGGGTTCCGGGTCACCGGCGACGGCGCCGCGGTGCTGCTCGCCGCCACCCAGCAGCCCGCTCTGCAGATCTACCGCACCTCGGACCTGTCGCGCGCCAACCCCGCCCCGTACTACACCGGCGCGGTGGGCCCGGACTCGCTCGCGATCGACACCGACGGCACGATCGCCTCGGCCAGTACCGCGGGCCTCTACCTCTACGCCGGTTCCAACCTCGCGGAGAACCACGTCACCTTCCCGGCCGGCACCACCGTCGCCCCGGACGGCCTGGCATGGGGCGGCGACGGCAGCACCCTCTACGCCGTCACCCGGGACGCGTCCGGCGCCTACGGCCTCGACGTGCTCGGCTCCGCGAAGCTCACCGACACCACCCTCACCCTGGCCCCGCCCCGGTACGCGGTCCCCACCCAGCAGTTCACCTTCACCGGCACCCTCGCCACCCGGGGCATCCTCCCGGCCGGCGCCGCCCTCCACGTCACCCGCGACGGCGAGCCGCTGCCCGACACCACGGTGGGCACCGACGGCACCTTCGCCGTCAGCGACACCCGGCAGGACGCGGGCACGTACACGTACGAGGTGTCGTACGCGGGAGACACCACCCACCGTCCCGCGACGGCGGACCTGAAGGTGTACGTGGCGCGGTTGTCCACGACCGTCGCCGCCCCGGAGATCGACTCGGCGAGCCCGCACTCGGTCGTCATCAAGGGCACGCTCACCTCCGAACTGAACCTCGGCAGCTTCCCGCAGGGCACCACGATCGACGTGTCCCGCACCGACGAGGACACCCAGGAGACGGTCCCGCTCCCCTCGGTGACCGTCGACCCGGTCACCGAGGAGTTCACGGTGACCGACGCGCCGGAGGCGGCCGGATGGTTCACGTACCACCTCTCGTACGCGGGTGACGCCACCCACGAGCCGAGCGCCGACGAACCGAGCCTCACGGTCTCCGCCTACGCGCCGGCCCTCACCCTGAAGGCCCCCGCGACCGCCACCCGCGCCGCGGCCCTCTCCTTCGCCGGCAAGCTCGGCGACGCGCCCTACCCCGCCGGCGAGACGGTCACCGTCACCCGCACCGACGCCGCCCACACCACGACCCCGGCGACCTGGACCGCACCCGTCGCGGCCGACGGCACCGTCACGGTCAAGGACACCCCGGCCGTCGGCGGCGCGAACACCTACACCGTGAGCTACCCGGGCGACGCGGCCCACCAGGCGGCCACCGCCTCGGCGATCGTCCAGGTGTCCCGCGCCACGTCGACGGTCACGGTCGCCACGGACAAGGCGACGTACGCGTACGGCGCGACGGCCACCGTCACCGCCCACCTGGGCACCACGTACAACGGCCGCACGCTCTCGGTCTACGCCACCCCGGCGGGCGGCAGGAAGACGCTGCTGAAGACCGGCACGGTGGACAGCAAGGGCAACCTGAAGGCGACGTACAAGCCCACCCGCTCCACGGTCTACACGGCGTCCTTCGGGGGCGACTACCGCTACGCCCCGGCCACGGCCACCCACTCCGCCGCCACCCAGGTGAAGATCGCAGAGCGGCTGGGCAGTTACTACACCAGCACCACCTACGGCGGGGTCACCTACCGCGTCTACCACCACACCGTGCAGCCGCAGGTGGTCGGCACGGTGACCCCGGACAAGTCCGGGCAGTGCATGAAGTTCCAGGCCCAGGAGTACTACAGCGGCGCCTGGCACACCATCGGCACGTCCTCCTGTTTCTCCATGGACCCGAACAGCACCGGCGTGACCCACCTGGCCCTCACCCACGCGG
Organism: Streptomyces sp. NPDC086777; assembly: GCF_040702065.1. Classification (NCBI taxonomy): domain Bacteria; kingdom Bacillati; phylum Actinomycetota; class Actinomycetes; order Kitasatosporales; family Streptomycetaceae; genus Streptomyces; species Streptomyces sp. NPDC086777. The sequence goes on from NZ_JBFBJI010000003.1 coordinate 445,128, forward strand.
TGAACCAGCGGTTCCGGGTGCGGACGGAGTACGTCCACAGCTCCAAGGACACGAGCAACGCGGACACCTGGGGCGGCTGGCTGTACCTGACGGTACGGAACTGAGCCTCACGCGCCGCCGGTCCGGCCCGGGCGTCCACACCCTGTGGACACCCGGGCCGCACCGTGTGCCGTGACGCTAGGGGTTGACGACCGTGCCGCCGAAGGTGACGTTCAGCTTGCCGGACGAGGCGAGGGACCAGCCGAGCGCGCCCGCGTAGGAGGCGCAGCGGGAGCCGTTGGTGCCGGTCCAGAACTGGTTGGAGCTGTCGGCGTCGCCGATGGTCTTGTCGTTGGAGCCGTCGACGGCGAACCGGCAGGAGGTGTCGCTGCGGAACACCGAAGTACCCTTGTCGAACGAGTAGTTGCGCTCGGCGTTGTCGATGCCGACGTTGTTCGAGACGGTGATCGTGCCGGGGTTGCTGTTGTAGGTGAACCCGTGGTGGCCGTTGCCGTAGGCGATGTCGTGCCGCACCACGTGGTTCACGGCGATGTCGTCGCCGCCGAGCTTGTAGCCGTTGCGGTCGCCGTCCCCGCTCTGGCTGCCGTCGCTGAGCGTGCCGTTGCCGTAGGAGAGCGAGTACTCGATGGTGACCGGCCCGATGGCTCCCGTGTCGGTCTTGGTGTACAGGTCCCAGCCGTCGTCGATGTTGTGGTGCGAGACGTCGTACCGGAAGACGTTCCCGGTGCCGGTGGTCAGCTTGGCCGCGAAGCCGTCGGCGTCCTCGCCGTCGCTGTCGGCGTTGTCGTGCGACTCGGAGCTGACGACCAGGTTGTCCGCAGGCCACTGGCTGCTGGGCGTGCCGGAGGAGATCCGGCCGAGCTGGAGTCCCGTGTCGCGGTTGTACGCGGTCACGACACGCTCGACGACGTTGTGGCTGCCGCCCACGTAGATGCCGTTGTCACCGGCGTGCTCGACCGTGAGGCCGTACAGGTGCCAGTAGTCGGCGAAGAGCTGGACGCCCCGGTTCGACGAACTCTCGCTCTGCGCCGCGAAGTCGAGCACCGGAGTCTCGCCCGGGTAGGCGGAGAGGGTGGTGAGCGCGCCGGAGGTGCCGTTGGCGCCGGCCGGGACGGTCACGGTGGTGGAGTAGGCGTACGTCCCACCGCGCAGGTAGATGGTGCCGCCGGACGCGATGCGGCCGATCGCCGAGGTGAGCGTGGTCGGCGCCGACTGGGTGCCGGCCGCGCTGTCGGTGCCGCTCGGCGACACGTACAGCACCGTGGACGCGGCTTGGGCGGGGCCGCCGGACAGTGCGACGAGCGTGCCGGCGAGCAGGCCGGCGGCCGCGATGACTGGTCTCACGTGCATCGTTCATCTCCGTTCGTCTCCGTGCGGGACCTTGCGGAAAGCGCTTTCTCTGCGAAGCTAGGAGGGTGTTGAGGGTGCGTCAAGAGTCATGTATGTAAAACCAGTTCATGAGTGTGATCCTGTGGGGTCGTTCGGGTGATATTTCGACGGTGATCGGAATACGGGTTCCCGCCCGCCCGGTTGTCCGGGACATGGACAAGACCCCGCGCAAGATCGACCTCGGCGCCGTCGGTGTGTGGCGCCACGACAGGACCGAACCCGAACTGGCCGTCGCGCTGGAGGGCCTGGGCTACGGCACCCTCTGGCTGGGCAACGTGACCGACCCGGACCTGGCCGAAGCCGAACGCCTGCTGGACGCCACGGAGCGCCTGGTGGTGGCCACCGGCATCGTGAACATCTGGTCCAACCCGGCCGACCGCGTCGCCCGCGCGTACCGGCGCATCGCCGAACGCCACCCGGACCGCTTCCTGCTGGGCATCGGCGCCGGCCACCCGGAGGCCACGAAGGAGTTCGTACGGCCGTACGAGGCCCTCAACGCCTACCTGGACGTCCTCGACGCGGGCGGTGTCCCGGTCGCCCGGCGGGCACTGGCGGCCCTCGGACCCCGTGTCCTGCGGCTGGCCGGCGACCGCACGGCGGCCGCCCACCCCTACCTGGTCACCCCCGAGCACACCCGCAGGGCCCGCGAACTCCTCGGCGCCGGACCGCTCCTCGCGCCCGAACAGAAGGTGGTCCTGGAGACGGACCCCGCCAGGGCCCGCGCGATCGGCGACGCCACGCTCGGCTTCTACCTGGGCCTGACCAACTACGTCGGCAACCTGCGCCGCCTCGGCTTCGACGACACCGACTTCGCGGACGGCGGCAGCGACCGCCTCTTCGACGCGCTCGTCGTGCACGGCGGCCCGGAGCGGGTGGCGCGGGGCGTCCGGGCGCATCTGGACGCGGGCGCCGACCACGTGGCGGTGCAGTTGCTGCACGCCGACGGCGCCGACCCGCTGCCCGGGTACCGGGCGCTGGCGGCTGTGGCGTTGCGGCCCGCGGGCGAGTAGGCCGGGGCGCGCGGCGAGCAGGCAGCGGCCGGGGTGCTCAGACCGCGGTGAACAGGGCGTCGAGCGGCGCGGGTACCCGGTCGGGGGGCAGCGCCTCGACGAGGATCCGGCCGTAGCGGATCTTGCGGCCCGACGTCGTACCGAGGAAGCGGCGCAACTGCTGCTGTGCGGTGCGGCCCTGCTGGGCAGGCTGGTTCAGGAAGGTGCGCAGGGCGCGGTGGTCGCCCTGCGCGCGGGCGAGTTCGGCGACGCGCGGCGGGCCGAGGGCGCGGATCAGCTCGTCCTCCAGGTCGGCCGCGCAGACGAAGACGCCGTGCGGTGCAGCGCCGGCCCGCGCCAGGCCGCGGGTGTAGTAGGGGAGTTCGCGTTCGTCGCAGAGCCCGGTCAGGCGCAGGCCGAGGCCGGGCGGTCCGAGGAGGCGGGCGAAACGGCCCGCGTTCATCGCCCCGCCCATCGGCAGCGCGCAGACCCCTTCGGCCGCCAGGTCCCGGCCGCGCCGGGCGGCCAGCGCCTCGACCGCCGCGAGGTCGCTGGGCCCTTCGAGCAGCACGGCGACACGGACGCCGAGCCGGCCGGCGAGTTCCCGCGCTGCCTCCTCGGGACCGCCGCGGTCCCAGGCGCCGACGGCCTCCCGGAAGGCCGCCATGCCGGCCGGGCGGGGCGGGTGCGCCGGGTCCGCCCCGGGTACGGCGTCCGCCGAGTTGGCGGGGTCGGCCGAGTCCGCCGTATGCGCCGTATGCGCTGTATCCGCCATAGCCGCCGTATCCGTATCCGTCCTGGGATCCGTCATGGGACGAGTCTCCGCCCGGGTCCGGTGGCGGTGCCATGGAATATCCGGGGCGCCGGAGGCGGGGCCGGGGGCCGGGGGTCCGCTCAGCCGATGCGGGCCCCGGTGCCGCCGACGTGCACGCGCGGGTCGCCCGCGCGCAGGGTGACCGTGAGTTCGCCGGGACGGCCCAGGTCCTCGCCCTGGTGGAGGGTGAGCACGGCGTCCTCGGGGACCAGGCCGAGCTCACGGGCGTAGGCCCCGAACGCGGCGGCCGCGGCGCCGGTCGCCGGGTCCTCGACGACCCCGCCGACGGGGAACGGGTCACGGACGTGGAAGACGGTGGCCGACTCCCGCCACACCAACTGCACGGTGGTCAGGTCCAGGCGGTGCATCAGCGCTTCGAGCCGCTCGAAGTCGTAGGCGAGGTCCGCGAGCCGGGCGCGGGTCGCCGCCGCGAGCACGAGATGGCGGGCGCCGGCGAACGCGATGCGGGGCGGGAAGGCCGGGTCGAGATCGGCGGCCGGCCAGTCGAGCGCGGCCAGTGCCTCCGCGAGGTCGGCGCCGGCGATCTCCTCGGTGTGCGGGACGACGCTGGTGAGCGTGGCCCGGACCGTTCCGCCCTCCTCGGTCACCGCCACCGGCACGGTACCTGCGCGGGTGGCGAACACCAGCTCCCCGGGCCCGGTCCGCTCGGCGAGCGCGACGGCGGTCGCGACGGTGGCGTGCCCGCAGAACGGCACCTCGGCCCGGGGGCTGAAGTAGCGGATGGTGTACGCCCGTCCGTTCCCGTCGTCGAGCCCCGCCGGGGGCGCGGTCAGGAACGCCGACTCCGAGTAGCCGAGTTCGGCGGCGACGGCGAGCATCCCGGCGTCGTCCAGACCGGAGGCGTCCAGCACGACGCCGGCGGGGTTGCCGCCCTCGGGGGAGCTGGAGAAGGCGGTGTAGCGCAGGATCTCGGGCCGGGGCGCGTTCGTCGTCATGGTCGCGGCAACACGGGCCGGACCGGCGGCTATTCCGCCCCGCGCGCGGGGTCCGGGCGGTCCTGCCGGGGGTGGTGGGTGGCGGTGATGCCGGCGAGGACGAGATCGATGCCGTCGAGGAACTGCTCGCGGTCGTCGTGGCCGCGCAGCTGGCCCGCGACGGCCCTGGTGAACGGGTACTCGGCGGGGTCGAGTTCCTCCCACGCCGTCGACACGGAGTCGATGAACCCGGCGCGGTCCACGCCGGCCGGAAGGGCCCGGCCGATCGCGCCGTTCACGGCGTTCTGCCCGGCGGCGCCCAGGACGTAGTGCACCAGTGCGGAGGTCACCGTGAACCAGCTGCTCTCGGGCACGTCGAGGGCGCCGACCCGCCGGCCGATGCTCTCGAAGATCCGCGGCGTGACCGTCCCCCACGGGCTGCGGGAGAACTGCGTGGCGAGCTGCGTCGCGAGCCACGGATGCCGCGCGATCGCGTCGAACAGCCCGAGCGCGACGGCCCGGATCCCGTCCTGCGGCGAGGCCGGGGCCCCCGCCCCCCGCGACGGCGACCGCGGGGCCTCGGCGGCGGGCCCGACGGCCACTGCGGCGGCGACGACCGCGTCCGTGGCGGCGGCGAGCAGCTCGTCCTTGTTCGCCACGTGCCAGTAGATCGCCCCGGGGCCGGTGGCCAGGCGTTCGGTCAGCGCCCGGAACGTCAGCCCGCTCTCACCGGCCGCGTCGAGCAGCTCGACGGCGGCCTCGACGATGCGCTCGCGGGAGAGCGCGTCCGTGCGCCGCTGTGACCGGCGTGTCCGCGTTGCCATGGGGTCATCTTGACATGCCTGGAGCGCCGTTCCAACATGGAACGTCATTCCAGTCTGGAATACCGTTCCAGACTGTTCCGGCCCACTATCGAGGAGTCACCATGCGTCGCACGCCCGTCACGATCGTCGGAGCCGGACTCGGCGGCCTCACGCTCGCCCGTGTCCTGCACGTCCACGGCATCCCGGCCACCGTCTACGAGGCGGAGGCCTCTCCGGCGGCGCGCGCACAGGGCGGGATGCTCGACATCCACGAGCACAACGGCCAGCCGGCGCTCCGGGAGGCGGGCCTGTACGAGGAGTTCCGCGCCCTCGTCCTGCCGGGGCGCGAGGCGACCCGGGCCCTCGCCGCCGACGGCACCGTGCTCCTCGAAGAGGACGACGACGGCACGGGGGGCCGCCCCGAGGTGCTCCGTGGCGAGCTGCGCCGGATCCTGCTCGAATCGCTGCCGCCCGGCACCGTCCGCTGGGGTCACAAGGTCGGCGCCGTCCGTGCCCTCGGCGGGGGCCGTCACGAGGTGACGTTCGCCGACGGCACCGCCGTCGCCACGGACCTGCTGGTCGGCGCGGACGGCGCGTGGTCACGGGTGCGGCCGCTGCTGTCCGCGGCCGTACCCGCGTACACCGGGACCTCGTTCGTCGAGACCTGTCTGTACGACGCCGACACCCGGCACCCGGCGGCGGCGAGGGCGGTCGGCGGCGGGGCGATGTTCGCGCTCGCGCCGGGAAAGGGGATCCAGGCCCATCGGGAGACCGGCGGGACCCTGCACACCTACGTGGCGCTGCGCCGGTCCCAGGAGTGGTTCGCCGCCGCCGGCTTCACGGGGCCGAACGGTCCTGCCGATTTTGCCGGTCCTGCCGGTCCTGTCGGTCCTGTCGGTCTCGGCGGTCCCGTGGGTCCCGCCGGCGCCGCCGGGGCCGCCGCGCGCGTCGCGGCGGAGTTCGACGGCTGGGCCCCCGAGCTCACCGCGCTGATCACCGACGGGGAGACCCCGCCGGTCCTCCGTCCCCTGTACACCCTGCCCGCCGGGCACCGCTGGGACCGGGTGCCCGGGGCGACCCTGGTCGGCGACGCCGCCCATCTCATGATCCCGAACGGGGAGGGCGCCAACCTGGCGATGTACGACGGCGCCGAACTCGGCAGGGCCCTCGCGGCCCACCCGGACGACACCGAGGCCGCGCTCACCGCCTACGAGCAGGCCATGTTCCCCCGCAGCGCCGCGGAGGCCGCCGATGCGGCCGACCTCCACGAGCGCATGTTCGGCGACGACTCCCCGCACGGGCTGATCGCGATGTTCACCGGGACCGGGGCCGGGGCTGGGGCAGACGCCGGAGCCTGAGTCTGAGCAGAGCACCTTGACGCCGGAGCCGGAGCCGGAGCCGGAGCCGGAGCCCGAGCAGACGTGGGAGCCCGGAGTGGACGCCGGAGCCGGAGCCGGAGCAGACGTGGGAGCCCGGAGTGGACGCCGGAGCCGGAGCCGGAGCAGACGTGGGAGCCCGGAGTGGACGCCGGAGCCGGAGCCGGGTCTGGAACTGGAGCAGATGTGGGAGCCCGGAGTGGACGCCGGGTCCGGAAACGGAGCAGACGCGGGAGCCTGGAGCAGACGGCGGGGTCTTGGCAGGTGTCGTAGCCGGGCGGACCGCGTGAGCGGTGCGGCGCGTCACGCCGGGTGGCGCAGTCCCGTCACCAGAACGCCGACCAGGCGGCGGGCGTCGTAGCCGGGGTCGCTCTCCGCGCCGATGCAGAGGTTGCCGACGCCGCGCATCAGCTCGAAGGCGGCCAGGTCGGTGTGGATCTCGCCGGACTCGGCCGCCGCGTCGAGGAGCCGGGTGCAGACGGGGACCAGGCTGTCCAGGAAGTAGGTGTGGAGGGCGTCGAAACCCGTCTGGTCGGCGCGCAGGGCCGCGGCGAGACCGTGCTTGGTGACCAGGAAGTCCACGAAGAGGTCGATCCAGCGGCGCAGTGCCTCGTACGGGCTCGGGGTGTTGGCCAGCAGCGCCGGGCCCGCCTCGGCGCAGGCCTCCACCTGGTGCCGGTAGACGGCGATGATCAGGTCGGCGCGGGTCGGGAAGTGCCGGTAGATCGTCGCCGTGCCGACGCCCGCACGGGCCGCGATGTCGCGCACCGGCGCCTCGACGCCGGCCGCGACGAACGCCGCCGCGGCCGCCTCCAGCAGGGTCGTCTCGTTGCGCCGGGCGTCCGCCCGCCGGGGCCGGACCGTCTGCTCCTCGTCCTTCATCGCGCGTCCTTCGTCGGGCGTCCTTCGACGGGTGCTCCGTCGGGCGTCACTCTATCGGGGCGTTGCGAAACGGGACAGTGTTCCGTATCGTCGTGAACGTGAAACGGGACGGCGTCCCGTTTGTGTCGGGTGAGGAGAACAGCCATGCAGTACCGCACTTTGGGCCGTACCGGTGTGCAGGTCAGCGCACTCGGGCTCGGCGCGATGAACTTCGGGGCGATCGGGCGGACCACCCAGGAGGAGGCGACAGCGATCGTCGACGCCGCCCTGGACGCCGGGATCAATCTGATCGACACCGCCGACATGTACGGGCAGGGCGAGTCGGAGGAGATGGTCGGCAAGGCGATCGCGGGCCGCCGTGACGACATCGTGCTGGCGACGAAGGCCGGCATGCCGATGGGGGACGAGCGCAATCACCGGGGCGGGTCACGGCGGTGGGTGGTCACCGCGCTGGAGGACAGCCTGCGGCGGCTCGGCGTCGACCACGTCGACCTCTACCAGATACACCGCTGGGACCCGGCCACGAGTGACGAGGAGACCCTGTCGGCGCTGACCGATCTGCAACGTGCCGGGAAGATCCGCCACTTCGGCTCCTCGACCTACCCGGCGTACCGGATCGTGCAGGGCCAGTGGGCCGCGCGTGAGCACGGCCTGAGCCGGTTCGTCACCGAACAGCCCAGCTACTCCCTCCTCCAGCGGGGCGTCGAGTCCCATGTCCTGCCTGTGACCGAGGAGTACGGGATGGGCGTGCTGGTGTGGAGCCCGCTGGCCTCCGGCTGGCTGTCCGGTGCCGTGCGCAGGGGCCGGCCCGTCACCACCAGCCGCGCCACGGTGCTGCCCGACCGCTTCGACCTGGCCCTGCCTGCCAACCAGGCCCGGCTCGACGCCGTGGAGCGGCTCGCCGCCGTCGCCGACGACGCCGGGCTGACCCTGATCCAGCTCGCCCTCGGCTTCGTGACCGCACATCCCGCCGTCACCAGCGCCCTCATAGGCCCGCGCACAGGGGACCATCTGCGCTCCCAGCTCGCCGCCGCCGACACCGTGCTCTCCGCGGACGTCCTGGACGCGGTGGACGCGATCGTCGCCCCCGGTACCGACCTGGCCGCACACGAGAAGTACGACACCCCGCCCGCCCTCCTCGACCCGGCCCTGCGCCGCCGCCGAGTGGCCTGAGCGCCGAGGGGCCGAGGGGTCCGCGGGACCCGCGGACCCCTCGGGGTTGCCGCCGGTCTCCCGGG